>CAZGSX010000025.1:0-31894 GCA_964528475.1 uncultured Anaerolineales bacterium | reverse complement strand
CAAAACCTACCACTTACGAAGCGGTTGCTCTACCGATTGAGCTAGGGTGGCTCGCGAGGCTGTATTATACCAACAAAGATGTGCTTGGCAAATACACTCGGGGGTGAGGCAAGCTGTCTTCGATCAGCGCAGCGCCGGCCAATGTGCCACCACCAAGTCGCGACGGCGGCCCCACGCTCTGCATCCGCCACTCCCTGCCCATTCTCGGCCCTTGACCTGAGTGACGCTGGGAGTATAATCAGGCCACGGTTAACGAGCCGGATCCGACCATAAGACACCCAAGAGATGAAAACGTTTAGTGGCTTTCCATCGGGCAAGGTGCCCATCGTGGGGATTCCAAGATCGGTATTCACCGAGCTGATGCCCCTCATCGACGACTTGGCGGAGCTCAAGCTCACGCTGCACATCCTCTGGCGGCTGAGCGAGCAGCAGGGGGAGATGCGCTATCTTCGCTTCGCTGATCTCACTTCGGACGGGGCGCTGTTAGCGAGCCTGGAGACGACATCAGGCGGAAGAGAGCCAGCCAAGACGCTGCGATCGGCTCTGATTCGAGCTGTGGAACGGGGTACCCTGCTACGAGCCGAAGCCGGGAAAGGCAGAAAGGGCGACACGCTCTATTTTGCCAACAGCGCAAAGGGACGCGCGGCCGTCGAGGCAATCTCCCGGGGGGAGAGGCCGGAGGAGATCGAGACGCGCGCGTTGCCCAACATCTTCGCGCTCTACGAACAGAACATTGGCATGCTCACCCCCCTGATCGTCGACGAATTGAAAGAGGCAGAACAGACGTATCCAGCAGCGTGGATCGAGGAGGCCTTCCGCGAGGCGGTGAGCCTGAATAAGCGCAGTTGGCGATACATTCGGGCCATCCTGGAGCGCTGGATGATCGAAGGAAAGGGCCGTCAGCCCGAGAAGCGCACCGCCGAGGCGGAGCGACGCCGCTACCTTGAGTGGAAGAATGGCTAGAGCGTCAGCGGCCCCCGGCGAGGAGCAGTCCCAGAAGGAGACGTGCCCTATCTGCCACGGACTGGGGTACGTGCGTGCGGATGTCCCCGTCGGCCATCCTGATTTCGGCAAACTGGTGCCCTGCAGCTGCCGAGTGGAGGAACTGGCTGACAAGCGCGTCTCGGCACTGCGTACGCTGAGTGAACTGAAGGTCCTGGAGCGCATGACCTTTGAGTCATTTGCCCCGGAGGGACATGGCCTCACGCCGGACAAGCGAGCCAATCTACGCTGGGCCTATGACGAAGCTCGCACGTTCGCCAAGAACCCCGAGGGGTGGCTGGTCCTCAAAGGGGGATACGGTTGCGGCAAGACCCACCTGGCCGCCTCCATCGCCAATCAGTGTGTCAAACGGGGTCAGCCCGTGCTCTTCATCACCGTGCCTGATCTGCTCGACCACCTCCGTGCGTCCTACGCTCCCTCTGACACCGATGAGCACACGCCACCCTTCAAGGCGCGATTTCATGAGATACGAACATCACCGATCCTGATCCTCGACGATCTAGGCACTGAAGCGTCCACGCCTTGGGTTCAGGAGAAGCTGTATCAGATCTTGAACTATCGGTACAATGCTCAACTGCCCACTGTGATCACGACGAATCACGAGCTGGAGGACATCCCGCTTCGTCTCCGGTCCCGAATCGTGGACCCCGGCCTGACCAAGATCGTCTCCATCACCGCGCCTGACTTCCGCCGCGCAGGGATAACCCAGGAGCAATCGGACCTGAGTAGCCTAGGCCTGCATCGGGATCAGACATTCGAAACGTTCGATCTGCGCAGAGGGGAGCTATCGGGTGAGGAGAAGGAGAGCCTCCAGGAGGCGTACGACAAGGCCCGCGGCTTCGCCGATGATCCCCGCGACTGGCTGCTCCTCACGGGGACCTATGGCTGCGGGAAGACTCACCTGGCTGCGGCCATTGCTAATCACCGTGCCGCAGAGGGCTTTCCAGTCCTTTTCGTCGTCGTGCCCGACTTGCTCGATCACCTGAGAGCGACATTCGACCCTCGGAGCGCCGTGTCCTTCGACAAGCGTTTCGAGGAGGTGCGGCGCACGCCCCTGCTGATCCTCGATGATCTTGGCACCGAGTCGGCCACGCCCTGGGCGCGGGAGAAACTCTACCAGATATTCGACTATCGATACAACGCGCGGTTGCCAACTGTGATCACCACCGCAGGCAGGGTAGAAGACATCGACCCTCGCCTTGCGACGCGCATGCTGGATCTGAGTCGTTGCACACCGGCGCCTATCACCGCTCCGCCCTACCAGGGCGGCGCCTCTCGACAGGGCCGCCGCCGCTGATGCCTCCGCGCAATCCTCTAAGCCTCTTCCCTACAGACAACCGTTCGTAGCTTCAGATTTCCAGGAGACAGTATGTCGATGACCCATCCCTTCGAGGTTGTAGCCACTGATGGTCGGGCGCGAGCCGGGCTCTTGAGCACCCCGCATGGAGACGTCCCCACCCCGGTGTTCTGTCCCGTGGGGACGCACGCAGCCGTCAAGGCCGTCTCCCCTCGCGATCTACACCATCTCGGAACGACCCAGATCTTGGCGAACGCTTACCACCTTCACCTCCGCCCGGGCGATGAGCTGATCGCCAAGCTGGGAGGGCTCCACGCGTTCATGGCTTGGGACAGGCCCATCCTCACCGACTCGGGCGGCTATCAGATCTTCAGCCTGGCCGACCGCCGCGAGGTGGACGCCGACGGTGTCACCTTCCGCTCGCACATCGACGGTTCCGAACAACGGTTCACCCCTGAATCCGTGATTGCCATCCAGGAGAATCTGGGGGCAGACTTCATCACCTGCCTGGACGAATGTGCCGAGCCCTTGGAGCGGGGCTACAACGAGGAAGCGCTGGAGCGCACCCACGCCTGGGCCGAGCGTTGTAAGACAGCCAAGACCCGAGCTGATCAGGCATTATTCGGGATCGTTCAAGGCGGCATCTTCCCCGATCTCCGGGAGCGCTCTGCCCGGTTTCTGGCCGACTTGAGCTTCGATCACTACGCCATCGGTGGGCTCAGCGTTGGCGAAACGAAGGAGCAGATGCACGCCATCCTAGAGCTTCTGGACGGGATCTTGCCGCGCCATAAGGTGCGCTATCTGATGGGGGTGGGCACCCCGCAGGATCTTGTGGAATGCAGCGCGCGAGGGGTGGACATGTTCGACTGCGTCCTACCTACCCGGATGGCCCGAAACGGAGGGGTGCTGACGCGCACGGGCCGGCTGAATATCAGTAACGCCCAGTTCGCCGATGACCCCCGGCCTCTCGAAGCGGACTGCACCTGCTATGCCTGCACGCATTTCACGAGGGCCTACGTGCGGCATCTGAACTGGGCAGACGAGATCCTCGGTCACCAGCTGATCACCATCCACAATCTCCACCTGATGCTGACGATTGCCCGGGAGATTCGGGCGGCGATCAAGGAGGGAGCCTTCCAGGCCTACCGAGAGGCCTTCTGGCACGCGAGAGGTGCCTGAGACCGAACGCCGACACCCGCGCGCCCGCAGCGGCCGCCTTCATAGCCACTGGCCCAGTGGGCAGCCCCCGGAAAGTGCCGCCAGCGAGCGACGCTGATCCGCAGCCAGCAGGCTACCTAGACAACCAAGAAAGGCAGCTTGTCCACAACCCCAGTCAGAACCACCACCATCTCTGCTGCGTGCCTCATGGAGAAAGCTCCCTTGAAACTCTCCTTTAGCACCGAGGACGTCATGCTCGAATCGGGACCGAGCCGAATCTGGAGGTAGGGGGTCTCAAACACCATCCCGCCCCCCTCCTTCTCCAGAGTCAGACGAGACTCAATGCCCCCCTCCCGTCGTCGGATGGTCCAGCCTTCATCCTCTGCCTGGATGTGAAACGCGTTGTCCTCAGCCTGCTCGAAGTCCTCGACGTTGAGGAAAAGACGGGGCTTGTCCGCAAAGGGCTGGCCCTGATGGACGCAGAAGGTCGTGCAGTTGCCACACTGGTTACAGTAGTCCTCAACGTGGAGAATTTGCCGCTCTTGTTCTAGCTGGAAGAGCTCTTCGCCCACCACCTGCAGCTGGCCGTCCCGGCAAGCCAGCTGTGGAACGCGCCTCTCCACCGGCGTCACTGTGTAGGTGTAGTTAGCACGGTTGGGACAGACCTCCACGCACTTATCACAGAGGTGTGAGCACTGCAGGCAACGTCCCGCCTCTGACAACGCCGCCTCTTCAGATAACGTGTGCTCCACCAGGTCAAATCCGTCCCTCGCGTCCGGCGACAACCTGAGGGCGCCCTGCTGGGCCCGCCGCCGCGCGCGCACGCCTTTCAGCTCCACGATGTCCGCCGAGGAGAGCGTGGGCAGGTCCACGTCCGGTCGTCTGAAAGGAACCCCAAGGCGCTCGCAGATTGCCTCGGCGGCCCGCTGACCATCGGCGCAGGCCTTGATGATCGTCGCGGGTCCGCGCACCACATCACCGCCGGCATAGACCCGTCTTTCTCCCACCCATCCCGTCTCGGGATCAACCTCGATGGTGCCGCGGCTGGTCAGCGAGACAGGGCTTCCCTCCAGGAAAGCCAGATCGGGACGCTGACCAATGGCCACGATCACGGAATCCGCGGGGATATTGAATGCGGAGCCATTGACAGGAATCGGTCGGCGACGCCCATCAGGACCAGGCTCTCCCAGCTCGTTTCGCACACAGGACAGGGCAGCCACGTTGCCCCCCTCCAGGATGACGGCGGTGGGGGAGGCCAATTCCTCCAGTTCGATGCCCTCCTCCCGCATCGCCGTAACCTCCTCCTCATCAGCCGGCATCTGCGCCTCGGTGCGACGATAGACGACGGTCACCGAACCGTCGGACAGGCGCCGGGCCGTGCGCGCCGCGTCCATGGCTGTGTTGCCCCCGCCGATGACGAGCACCCGATCGCCCAGGCTAATGTCCTCTCCTCGGCTCACCCGCTCCAGAAGATCGAGCGCGTGGTAGACGCCCTCTCCATCCTCTCCCCCGATGCCCAGCCGAGCATCCTTCTGGTGTCCGCACGCCAGATAGACGGCATCAAACCCTTCCTCGAGCAGCATCGCGGGCGGTTCTGTGACGCGATGCGACAGGTGGATCTCTACTCCGAGGTCAAGGATTAGCTGGACGTCCTCCTGCACGACTGCGTCAGGCAATCGGAAGTCAGCCGCGATCGCCGCCATACCCCCGGCCCTCTCGCGTGCCTCTAAGACGACGGGCTCAATCCCGCTGAGGGCCAAGAAGTATGCCGCCGCGAGCCCAGAGGGACCGCCACCTACTATGGCTACTCTATGACCTGACGACTCCGCTACCTCGAGCATAGCTGTGCCCCACTCGGCCGCAAAACGCTTCAGCGCCCGGATGGCCACTGGCTCATCGTAGTTGCTGCGCGTGCACCGCGTCTGGCAAAGGTGATCACAGACGTATCCTGTGATGTTTGGCAGTGGATTGCGGTATAGAATGACCTCCAGCGCGCGGTCGTACTCACCCTGAGCAATGCACCAGGCATATTCCGGAACGTCCTGGAGGACGGCACACTGGTGCCGACAGGGCGCGGCGACGCAGTCGAAGAGACCCAAGCCAGATTCTACCTTCGGAAGAGCGTAGGGATGATAGCGCTTCTTGTACCGCTCCTGCTCCAGCGCCAGCGCGGCCTCCCGTCCCAAGTTGCCAAGACGATCGCGCGCCAGCCCCTCAAGATCGTCAATCCCTCGCCTCTCCATCTCCTCTTCCAGATTCTCCAAGTACTGCAGGAACCGGGAGTAACCCCCAGGCTTGAGAAGATCGGAGACCGCGGTGACAGGGAGAGCGCCGCAGGAGAGGATTGAGGTCAAGTTGAGTGCATCGGCACCGGCCGAATATGAGACGTTAAGGTGACCATCGAACGCGTTCGTCAACTTATCGAAGAGGTTCATGGTGACTGGATACAGAGCCCGGCCCGACATATACATTTCGTCGCCGGGGAGAACGTCCCGATGATTGCTCATCGCCAGCGTGTTGCTTAGCTTGACCCCGAACGCCAGTTCCTGCTCCTGCGCGACACCCTTCAGATTGGTGATCAACTCAACAGCCTGGTCGTACTGGAGATCGTGTTCGAATGTATCATCGGAAATGTGGATACTCGTGAAGCCAAGCTCTTCGTGAAGGATCTCCATCACTCGATCCTGCCCCAGCAGCGTGGGGTTTAGCTTCACATAAGTATGGAGGTTGTACTCCTCCATCAAATGGCGGGCTATGGCCTCGATCTCGTGCGGCGGGCAGCCGTGCATCGTGGAAACCGTGGCGCTGTCCACTATGTGGGCCGGGATATCCATATCGGAGAACTCAGGATAGTCCGCCGCAAGGACGGACTCGAGCAGCGCGATATCCTCAGAGGCATTCAGCATCCGATGGATGAAGCGAGTCATCGGCTCACTCTTGATGCCCTCCAGATCGTAGCCGACGCTCATGTTGAAGATCGTTCCGAAGGGGGTGTCTGCCTCGAAGCCGAGCAAGCGGCGCAGGACGTGGATAAGGACCCAAGCCTTGACATACTCGTCGGCCGATTGCTCCAGTCTCAGTTCCTGAGACCATTCCACGTTGTAGCCCTCGTCGGCTATGTCGATACAGGGGCGGGGGATCTCCAGCTCATCCATGACCTGGACAGTCTTCAGTTCAATGAACCTGCCCCCGGAGAGCCAAGCCGAGAGGATATTCTGCGTCAACTGCGTATGGGGCCCGGCTCCTGGTCCGATCGGTGTCGCCAGATGGTGCCCGAACAGTGCCGTCGCGTAGGGGGCGTTCGTGGTGGGCTCGTAGAACAGCGAACGATGGATCCCAAAGAGCGATCCGTTGGCATCCAGCTCCTTCAGGATCCGACGCAGCAGAGCATCAAATGTTTGCGTTCGCATCAAGTCAGACATTGTCTCCCTCCGTGTCCCTCACGTACACCCAGGCTCTGATCTCACCCAGATGTATCACCAACTTCCCTCTTTCCCCCGAACCAGGTCCCAGGTCCCTCTACCCTTTCTCCTCCCGGGCGTAGGGCAGCCCAAGAGCAGCAGGCGCACCAATGCGTTTCTGCAGCGTCTCCCACCATGTCACCACAACCAGCACTAGAATGGTGGCGACATAGGGCAACATGTTGAGCAACGCGGCCGGGATGCTGGTCCCCGCAGCCTGCATCCTGAACTGCACGGCGTTGATCCCCCCGAAGAGAGCGGCGCCGATCACAGCACGCAACGGATCCCACATGGCGAAAATCACCAGCGCCACCGCGATCCAGCCACGCCCCCCGGTGATGTTCTCCGTCCAACCCTTTGTGTAGGCCAGGGACAGGTGAGCGCCTCCGAGACCAGCCAGAGCCCCTCCCACCACTGTATAGAGATAGCGATTCATCGCGACGCGAATGCCCATAGCATCCGCCGTTTGGGGGTTCTCTCCTACCGCCCGCATATACAGGCCGGCTCGTGTCTTGTATAGATACCACCACGCTGCCGGTACCAGCAGGTAGAGGGCGTATGTCAGGAGATCCTGGGTGAAGAGAGAGGAGCCAACGACTGGCAGATCCGACAGGACAGGCACAGGAATCCTGGTCAGGCTCGGGCCAACCAGGCCGACCAGGCGTGTCCCACCGGGGCCGAGTCGCTGCCCCAGGAAGCTCGCCAACCCGGTGCCGAACAGGGTGAGGGTCAATCCGCTCACGACCTGATTGGCCCGCATGGAGACAGATAGGAAAGCATGGACAAGCGCCAAGAGAGCGCCCGCTAAGAGGGCAGCCGTCGTGCCGAGTATGAGACTGCCTGAATGATAGGCGGTCGCGAACCCCGCCACAGCACCTAACATCATCATGCCCTCGACGCCGAGGTTGAGGATACCGGCACGCTCCGTGTAGATCTCTCCGATAGTCGCATAGAGAAGTGACGTGCCCGCGCGAAGGGTAATGGAGAGAAGGGAGGCTAGCAACGATACATTCACGACTCGGACTCCTTTGCAAGAGATCGGTCTGATAGAACAGCCTCCTGCGGCTCAGAGCGCACAATGCGTAACCTGTACTCCGCAAACAACGATCCGGCCAGCATAGGGAACAACACGGCTCCCTGCAAAACGAGACCCATCGCTGCAGGCAAACCCATGGCCATCTGAATCTGATCGCCGCCAACCAGGAGTCCGGCCAGCAGGAAGGCCACAAGCAAGACCCCCCACGGACTTAACTGGCTCATCCAGGCGACAATGATGGCTGTGTAGCCATAGCCCACCGTCAGCCCTTGCTGCAAGCGGTGCATCACACCGGTCACCTCACAAACACCCGCCAGTCCGCACAGCGCACCGGACAACAACATCGCGGTGAGGATCAGCTTCGGGATGCTGATTCCCACATACCGAGCAGCCTCGGGATTCTGGCCGGTGATACGGAGCTCGAATCCCCATTTGGTACGCTGGAGGACAAACCACAGAACAGCAGCGGCGATTACGGCGAAGAACAACCCGGCGTGAGCACGATCATACAGGCGCGGCAGCCATGCCGCCTCTGGGAACCTGGCTGTGCCTGGGAATCCATAACCCTCAGGATCGCGCCACGGCCCGTGGTAGAGGTGCGAGACTAGAAGGATGGCAATGTAGTTCATCATCAACGTGGTGATCGTCTCGTTGACCTGCAAGTATGCCCGGAGGACAGCAGGAATAGCCGCCCAGAGTGCCCCGGCCAGCATCCCCAGCACGATAGCCGCGGGCAACACGGACCACCCGGGAATTGCACGGGCTCCATACAGGGCAACCCACGCCGCCGCAAGCCCGCCCATCGCCAACTGCCCCTCAGCTCCGATATTCCAGAACAACATGCGAAAAGCAATGGAGACGCCAAGGCCGGTGAGCATCAGAGGGATCGCTTTGACCAGTGTTTCGGCCAGGGCATGCACATCACCGAACGCCCCTCTGGCCATGGCACGATAGGCGACAAAGGGATTGGCACCCGACAGAAGGAGAAGCAATGCACCGAAGACCAAGGCGAACACTAGCGACAGAACAGGAACCAGCAGTCGGACCGTGCTGGACACCTGCTGGCGCTTCTCGAACACAATCCTCATTGTGCAACCCCCTCCTGCTGCCGCTGTTCGCCGGCCATCATCAGTCCCAACGTCTCGATGTTTGCCTTCTCAGCCAGCATAGCACCTACTATCTCGCCCTCGTACATCACCGCAATGCGATCCGACAGCTCCAGCAGCTCGTCCAGATCCTCAGATATGAGCAATATGGCCGTCCCTTGGTCCCGCTGCTGCAGCAGTAGTTCCCGCACAGACTCGGTGGCACCCACATCCAAGCCCCTGGTAGGATGGACAGCAACCAGCAATCCCTCACATGCTGTGAACTCCCGAGCCAGAATCGCCTTCTGCAGGTTGCCTCCGGAAAGGAACTTGACTCGGATCTCGGGGCCTGGCGTGGCTATCTGAAATCCTTTGATCAGCTCTTGGGCGAAACGCTTCATCCGTCCGGGAAAGAGCACCGGTCCCTGGGATAGCTCCGAGGTCCGGTATGCCTTGAGCGCCAGGTTCTCTGCCACTGACATGTCCCCAACCAGCCCCATGCCGACTCGATCCTCTGGAATGTGGCTCACCCCTGCGCTAATCATACGCAGCGGTGAGCAGTTCGTCACGCACTGCCCGTTAACGTGGACCTCGCCGTCAAGCGCGCTGCGAAGGCCGGTGATGACCTCGGCCAGCTCCCGCTGGCCATTCCCGGCTACCCCGGCAATACCTACGATTTCGCCACCGTGTACGGTAAGTGAAACCCCTTGCAGCGCAGGTAGTCCCTTGTCATTCAGCGCTCGGAGGTCCTCAATCTCGAGAACGGGCGCGCCCGGCTGGCAACTTGTCTTCTCCACCCGGAAGAGCACCTCACGACCCACCATCAACCGGGCCAGTTCCTCCGGCGAGGTCTCGGACGTTAAGTGGGTGGCGACATTCTGACCGTCCCGCAGGACCGTCACTCGATCCGAGAACAGCATCACCTCGCGGAGCTTATGGGTGATGAAGATCGCCGCTTTCCCCTCCCTGACGACCCGCTGCAGGACCTCAACGAGATCATCCACTTCCTGAGGCGTCAATACAGCCGTTGGCTCATCCAGGATGAGAATGTCGACATCACGATACAGCAACTTAAGGATCTCGACTCGCTGCTGCTCACCCACCGAAAGCTGCCAGATGTACGCGTCCGGGTCGACCTTGAGGCCATACCGCTCGCCCAATGCCCTCAGCTGTCGCTTCACCCGCCGAAACTCGGGCTGAAACGCAAGCCCCTTTAGGCCCAGGACCACATTCTCCGCTACCGTCATCGTCTCGACCAGCATGAAGTTCTGGTGGACCATGCCGATACCCAAGTCGTACGCATCTCGAGGGGACTGAATGTCCACGATCTCACCCCGGACGCTGATCGCTCCCTCGTCGGGCCGATAGAGGCCGCAGAGCACGTTCATCAGGGTTGACTTCCCCGCACCGTTTTCACCAAGCAGAGCCAACACCTCTCCCTCGTAGAGCTCCAGATCAACATGGTCGTTCGCCAGCACGCCGGGGAAACGCTTCGTGATGCCCACCATGCGCAGAATTGGCTCTCGCGTCTTGGTCGCAGTCATGACCTCTCGCCTCCAATACAAAGACCCTCAGGGTCTTGCGCAGCCACCGCTCTGCAGTCGCTCCTGCGCTGTTGCACAACGCAGGAGCGATCCATCTCACCTGGCCGCGAACCCTAAGGGTCCAAGCTCGATCTGCCCTGCGCTACTCCTGAAGCTCGCCGACGACGCCCTCTACGAACCAGTCCATGTTCAGCATCTCTTCATCGGACATGCATTCGCCATCGGCCACACCCACCTCACCGTCCTGATTGTTGATGGGGCCGCAGAAGACATCCCAGTCGGTCCCCGTGATTCGCTCTCTCTGCTCATCAATCTGGCTTCGAACATCGTCTGGCACCAGCGGACTGATCTCGGCCAGTTTGACGACGCCCGTTTCGAGCCCTCCCCAGAACTGATGGGGCTCCCACGTGCCAGCGATGATGTCCTGCACAGTGTCGATATAGTAGGTGCCCCAGTCCCACTGTGGACTAGTGAGGACCGTGTCTCCAACGAACTCACGCATATCCGAGTCGTAGCCAATGCTTAGCGCGCCCCGTTCTTCAGCCGCCTTCTGCGGTTCGGTGGTGTCCTGATGCTGGGCAATGATGTCCGCCCCTTCGTCGAGCAGCGCCTCGGCAGCCTCCCGCTCCACGACCGGATCATACCAGGTACTGGTCCAGACCACCCTCACCTCGGCTTCAGGATTGACGGAGCGGACACCCAGCGTGAAAGCATTTATACCCCGAATCACCTCAGGTATGGGGAAAGCCCCCACATAGCCGATGATATTGCTCTCCGTCATCTCGCCAGCCACGATGCCGGACAAATAGCGAGGCTGGTAGATCCGCCCGAAGTAGGTCGCCATGTTCTCCCGAGTCATGTAGCCCGAACAATGCTCGAAAATGACTTCAGGGAACTCCTCAGCAACCTCGAATGTCGGTTCCATGTAGCCGAACGAGGTGGTGAAAATGACGTCCCACCCCTCTTGAGCGTACTGACGGATGACGCGCTTGGCATCGGGCCCCTCCGGCACATCTTCAATATAGGTGGTCTCGACGTCCTCGCCCAACTCGTCCTCCAATATTATGCGACCTCGATCGTGCTCAAACGTCCAGCCCAGGTCCCCAGGGGGGCCAATATAGACAAACGCTGCCCTAACAGGCAAGTCCGTCTCCGCGCTCGGCTCCTCAGTCGGCTCCGGCGTAGCGGCCTCACCGCATCCGGCCAGCATCATGGCTGCGACGATCAGCAGACCCGTTATGTGCCACAAACTTCTCCTGCGCATTCTTCACCTCCTAGACTGATATCAAACGAAAAAGTTGCCACTTATCGAGAGAGGATCTCCAAGGAAAGGTCAGTTCACAACACCTCCTTGACTTCAGCGTTGAACCCGATCCATCATAGCACGATCCCAACGCTTTAGCAATTGCTACATGCCCGTCGGGATATCCAGGAAGACGGTATCCAGCCCTAACTGATCCTCCATATGGTGGGCCAAGGCCTTCACCCCCAGCGTCTCCGTCGCATAGTGCCCGGCATACAGTACGTTGATGCCTCGCTCGGCAGCCTCGTGGAAGGATGCGTGGCTCGTCTCGCCCGTGATGAAGGCATTCATTCCTGCCTCCGCGGCTTGATCGATCATGGAGGCAGCTCCTCCAGAGATACAGCCTATCCGCGCGATCTCGTCAGGCCCGTCGTCCAGGACGCGAATGGGCGGTCTCCCCAGCGCCTCAACGAGGCGCCCGATCAACGTCGGCAGATCGACAGGCGGCTCCAAACGACCCGCAATCCCTATGTCGGTCCCGTGGTAATCACCGAAAGGCTCCGCTTCCTGCAACCCGAGCAAGCGCGCCATCTCGGCGTTATTGCCCACCTCGGGGTGCAAGTCCAAAGGGAGGTGGACCGCGTACAGGGCGCATCCGCCCTCGACCAGCGTCTTGACTCGCCGGAAGTGCGGTCCGGTGATCTGAAGGGACTCCCCCCAGAACAACCCGTGGTGGACCACGAGCATCTGACACTCCGCCGCGACGGCCTGCTCGAAGGAGGCCCCACAAGCGTCGACGGCAAAGGCCACCTTCAGCACCTCATCAGGACCCTCGAGCTGGAGCCCGTTCTGTGACTCGTCCTCGATCTCCTTCACCCGGAGGTAGTTGTCCAGATAGTCAATCAATGCGTCCCGTTCCATTCATCCTCCTCGCTCTACCCCCTGCCGCTCTGCCAGCAGAGTACCGCCCACAACAAGCCGCGGTGCCGTCGCCCCGTCATCATTCCCAGGCATGACAACCACTGCAGCATCGCCCCGTCATGCCACGTCCATGATGCCCCGCACGCGAAGGACACCTAAGACGAGGGGAAAAGGGGCACAAAGTCGAAATCCTCGACATCGACCAACCCCTGATCGGTCAGCTTCAAAGAAGGGATGACCTCTAGAGCCAGAAAGCCGAGCGTCATGAAGGGATCGTGCAATTCCGAGCCCAGGTCACGTGCAGCCCGCACCAGGTCCTGCATCTGGCGGTGCACCGTCTCCAGAGACTGCTCAGACATCAGGCCCGCAACGGGCAGTGGAACTCGGGCCAGCACTTGATCGCCCGTCACGGCAACCAAGCCTCCCCCTAACGCTCCTACGGCGCGTGCGGCGGTCATCATCGACGCGTCATCACACCCAGCAACAATCAGGTTATGGGCATCGTGGCCCACGCTCCCGGCTAGCGCACCTCGGCGCAGGCCCAGACCGTGGACGAAGCCCAACCCGACCCGCCCGGTCGCATGGTGCCTTTCCACCACGGCCAGCTTCAATATGTCGCGCTCGATGTCGGGGACTGCCTCTCCCTCCACGACGGGAATCTTACGTACAAGATGCTGTGTGACAATCTGATCGGGAACCACCCCGATAACACGCGCATCTACAGCCTGCGCGTGGGGATCTGGCGCGGCGATGGTGAAGCGCAAATCATCCCAATCAACCTGGACCGTGCCGCGTACGGCTCCGGCATCGACGGAGCGCTCCGGCCACTCGCCGACCAGTTCACCGCCGCGGGCTACGAGCTGTCCACCAGCGAAGACCATATCCGCCACGAAGTGCTCGAGGTCAGGAAAGACGACCAGATCCGCCCGCCGTCCTGGGCCAATGGCTCCTCGGTCGCGCAAGCGGAACCACTCGGCAGTGTTGAGGGTCGCCATGCGGACTGCAGTCACCGGATCGAGGCCCTCGGCAACGGCCAGTCGTAGCAGATAGTCTATGTGACCCTCATCAAGCAGATCGCCCGGGTGTCGGTCGTCGGTGCAGAACCCGCAGCGGCGGCTGTTCTCCTGCGTCACAGCAGGCAACAACGCTCGGAGGTTCTTGGCGCCCGTGGCCTCTCGAAGGAACACCCGCATCCCCAGCCGGAGCTTTTCGGTCATCTCCTCCGGCGTGGTGCACTCATGGTCCGAACCGGGACCAGCCCCCACATACGTTTGGAGCCACTTACCGCTCAATCCGGGCGAATGCCCGTCGATAATGCTATTCTGAAAGGCCTCAATCTTCGCCAGCACGCCGGGATCCCCCAACACCAAGCCCGGCACGTTCATCAACTCACCCAATCCGACCACGCGGGGGAGATCAGACAGCGCCACCAGGTCGTCCGCCGTCAATTCCGCCCCCGCGGTACCCATATGCGTGGCCGGGACGCACGAGGGGAGATTGACAAACACACTCAGAGGGAGCCCCTCGGAGATTTCGAGCATATAGCGCACGCCTTCGGCACCGGCGACGTTCGCAATCTCGTGGGGATCGGTGACCACGGTGGTGGTGCCGCGCGGCACCACGCCGCGGGCAAACTGGGGAGGCGTGACCATGGAGGACTCCACATGAACGTGGGCGTCGATGAGCCCGGGGCAGACATAACGCCCCCGGATGTCGATCTCCTCCTGGGCCTCGTGGTTCAGCCCGACGCCGACGATGGTCTCCCCGGCCACTGCGACGTCTCCCTCAACAATCTCCCCAGTGAACACATTGACGATCAGGCCGTTCCGCAGGGCCAGGTCAGCGGACTTGTCGCCACGGGCTATGGGCAGAAAGCGATTCAGATCCATAGAGAAATCTCCTTAGTCCTGCCTAACTTGTCAAACCGTTCTCAACGGGGAGCATCCGCACGCCGTCTCCGACAGCGAGCACACTTGCACAGGGGAGCGACAAGGAATTGCCAACCCACTGGTTAAGACACCAAAGCAGGGCGTTGATCGCACCTGAGGGGAATGGGAATCCGACTTGCAGACAACAACTCGCGACCCTGGTCATCTTGCGCTTTGCGGAATTGTGCCCCGTTCCTGCCGACGCCCTTTCGAGGATGCCGAGCCTATCCTCGTGACACGTTGACCCGATCACCCCGGGGTTTGATCGCCAGCCCCCCTGCCCGGCTGAAGGCGGGTCCCCGTTCAGGAACTTCACCTCACAAGAGGAAGACCGTTCCAAGGCCGATCACCAACATCAACAGAAAACCCGGTAGCAGCACCCGGCGCAGCCCACGCGACCCACTCACGAGGACGATGCCTCCCTTGGCCGCAGTGTTGGACATCGCAGCCAGGACGATGGCTTGGGCGGCGGTACCTCCGTCAAGCCCGTTACTCCCCCCGGCCAGCTCAGCTATCGACAGGGTAATGGCATCAGCATCAGCAAGCCCTCCTACCACACTGGAGACGTAAATACCGGCATTGCCCAGGTACATCTGCGCCGCCCGAGAGATCAGCAAGATCACCGCGTAGAGCAGTCCGAACTTCAGCGCAGGGCCTAGTTCAAACGGGTTGGAGAAAGCCACGTCCTCTTGCGTGTCGGGATGTTGCAAGAAATAGAGATAGCCGGCATAGGCGAGACCGGCCAAGGCGGCAGAGACCATCGGAACGAGCAGTAACCGCAACAGGGATGCATTGAGTGCCGCAACCTCCAGCAACACGCGTGCAAACATGGTGACCCACGCGATGATGACGGCCAGGCCAAGGGTCCGGTCCAAGCCAGTCTCGCTCTGGCTCCGCTTCGCCAAGCTGAGGGTCACCGCAGTGCTAGATGCCAACCCGCCCAGGAGACCCGTCAGCCCGATCCCACGCCTCGCCCCAACGAGTTTGATGAACACGTACCCCAGGAAACTGATGCCGGAGATGAACACCACCATCAACCAGAGATTGTAGGGTCTCAGGACGTCGAAAGGCGGGGGCCCAAGGCTCACTCTGGGCAGAACTGGCAAGACCACAGCGCTGATCACCGCGAATTTGAGGGTGGCACGAATGTCCTCGCGCGTGATACGCTGCACCAGCCTGTCCGTCTCCAGTTTGAGGGAGAGAAGCACGGTCGTGGCCACCGCAATCGCCGCAGCCAGCTCCAGGTGGTTCCAATAGCAGAGAGCGCCGGCCAGGATGGTCAACATGGCCGCAACCTCGGTGGTGAGACCAACATCTCCCTGCCAGGACGTGACGACGTAGGAGGCCCCGATGAGCAAGCCCAAGGGTAGAATGATTCCCACAAACGCCCATGCCGACCCCAGCTCGTCCGCCACTAACGCAGCTGCGCAGCCGGTCAGCCCCATCAGAGCCAGGGTTCGTTCACCCGCTGAGATCTCGCGCTCGGGGCCTCCCTGCGCGTACTCCCGCTGGAGTCCAACAAGGAAGCCGATGGCAAGCGCCGCGCCAAAGCGGTAGAAGAGATCCGTCATACGACAGACCCCGAAGAGGGATTCCGCTTTAGGTATGCGCCTCGCCCCCTCTGTCCTGAAAAGCGCCCTTCCCGATAGATGATCTCGCCCCGTGCGATGGTCGCCTTTACGCCACCCTGTACGTCCATCCCCTCATAAGGCGTGTAGCCGGCGAGATGATGTAGGTCATCAGCCCGGATCTGCCGCTCCCTCGTTGGATCGTAGACCACGATGTCGGCATCGGAACCGGGTTGGAGCACCCCCTTCCGCGGCCACAGCCCCCACAACCGAGCTGGATTGACGGAGAGCAGTTCGGTTAGATCCGAAAGCGTCAGGCGGCCTTCAGCGACGCCGTAGGTGAACATCAAGGGAAGGAGCGTCTCCAGGCCGGGGAGTCCACCGGGGGTGACGGTGAAGTCATCCGCGGTCAGCTTCTGATCCCGGGTGTAATCACAGTGGTCGGTGGCGATCAGGTCAATCAGACCGGACTCCACCAGGATCCACAGTCGTTGAGGCTCTCCTGGTTCGCGCAGCGGCGGCTGGAGGATGTAGCGCCAGGCATCTGGGCCCTCATACACCGAGCTGTCGAGCAGAAGATACTGGGGACACGTCTCACAGCTGGCTGGCTGTCCGGCCTCCGCGGCCTCGGCCACGAGGGCTGCGGAACCGGCGGTGGAGCAATGGCAGATGTGAACCGGGGATTCCGCGGCCTCAGCCAGAAAGAGCACCCGATGAATGGCCTCCTGCTCGGCCAGGGCTGGACGAGACTGTCCGTGATGGCGCCAGCTTGTATCTCCAGACGCAGCCAGTGCCTCCGTCCGACGGGTCACCAAATCATCATTCTCACAATGAACCAGCGGCAGGACGGCGTGCTCAGCACAGGCCCGCATCAAGCGCAAGATGTCTGCATCGTCCGCGTAGTAGTTGGGGCGATAGGTGGTGTAGAGCTTGGCGCTCGGCGTGCCCAAGGCCACGAGATCAGCGATCTCCTTCTCGCGGTGGGGGGGCAAATCGGTGATCATGACATGGAGCCCATAGTCGATCGTTGCAGGTTCGGTCTCTGTCAATCGGGCCTCGACCGCCTGAGCCAACGTCTGACCAGGAGACTGGGTCGCAAAGTCAATCACGGTGGTCACGCCACCACAGGCTGCAGCCCGGGTGCCGATGAACCAATCGTCGGGCGTCTGATACACTCCGGTGTCCAGTTGAACGTGCGTATGTGCATCGATGACGCCGGGCAGGACGTAGCAGCCCTCAGCATCCACGATTCTGGTATCGTGCGCTACGGGAAGCCCCCTACCAATAGCCTTGATCCGCTCCGCCTGCACCAGTAGATCCGCCTGTATCAGCCCTCCCGTGGTCACTAGTGTTCCACCTCGAACAAGCAGCGTGGCGGTCGAAGGTTGTCGCACGGTATACTCCTTCACTCAGCTGGCGCATCTAGGTTTGATCTGGGCATGATACATGCAAAGAGCGAAGTGCACAATCTGTAGCCGGTCGCGAAGGGTGAGAAAAGAGAGGTTTGCTTGATTGGAGGGGACGCCTCAACGATTCAGTGCTGGAGCGTCGAAAGGGGGCAGGGGATGCTAGCCCTCGGTCGGCTCGACCAAGACCTTCCGGTCAAAAACGCGCTCCAGCAAGTCGGCCTTCTCCAGCGCCTCTTCTCGCTCCGCCAGAGGCCACACGGGTGCGGCGCAGCCGATCCTGATGCGGTCAGGCGAGATCTCACAGGAGACGTTCTGGACGAGGCCGGCATGGCCGCAATCTAATCCGTCGGCGATGCGCAGAAGGGCAGCCAGGATGGTGACACGGTATTGATCCACCGGGGACAATGCAGCGAAGTGATCGTGCTTGTCCTTGGGAAGCGCTCCCCGATGATAGCGGGCCACAGACGCCACGATAAGACGCTCTCGCTGATCGAAGGGCCCACCCAGCTGATTGAGGATGTAGCTCATGGAGGCCTTGTGGTGGCCTTTCTGGCCGTCCACCCAACCGATATCGTGCAGCAGGGCGGCAGATTGCAGCCAGAAGCGGTCCTCCTGTCCCAGCCGATGAAGGGGCTCCAGCTCGTCGAACAGCCGAAGAGAAAGCCACGTTACATGTCGGCTGTGTTCGTCCTCGTGGG
Source organism: uncultured Anaerolineales bacterium (assembly GCA_964528475.1). Classification (GTDB taxonomy): domain Bacteria; phylum Chloroflexota; class Anaerolineae; order B4-G1; family B4-G1; genus SKLM01. The sequence goes on along the minus strand of CAZGSX010000025.1, from coordinate 13,544 downwards.
CGAAGGACTCCGCCAAGCCACGCACGGCTGCGAGACGTCGTTCCGTCTCCGACTCACTCCAGGACAGCGGCCTGACAGGGACCGAGATCCACGTATGCGGCGCCGCCATCACGCGGTCCAATGCGTAGCCCTGCATCATCATCTGGGCAAAGGCCTCCGGCAAGCCCTGCTCCCGAATGGCAGCGACCGCGCTCCCAACGTCGTACACCACTCGGCAGTGTCGCACCTGAGGATGCTGCGCTGAGCCAGGCCCGGTCTGCAGTATGGCATAGCAGGCACGCGGATCGCCGTCATCAGGCCTGCCCACGCTCCCCGTGTTGATGAAACAGGCGCCCCCCGCCTCTCGGACGAAAGGACGATGCGAATGACCGCAGACAACCAAGTCGGCCTCGGCCACCGACGCCAACGCCAGGAGCCGCTCTTGAGGTGTATCAGGCGTCAGATGCTCCTGGTCCGACGCCGGACTGGCGTGCGTCAGGAGAACATCCAGATTGTCGACCGACAGGCGCCTCTCTTTGGGGAGGGAGCGCAGGTACTTCCGGTTCTTTGTAGTGAGGACATCAAGAGTCCATTGAAATGACAGCAATTTCTGTAACTGCTTCTTCTTCCGCCATCTCTTACTCTTATTCTTGACGGTGAGGACATCTAAATCGTAGTTGCCGACAATGCTTACGACACCTTCCCGTCTTAGCCATCCGATGACCTGGTTGGGAAAAGCACCATAGCCCACTAGATCCCCGACGTTCCAAATGGCGTTGACGTTCCGCCGACGGGCGTGCTCCAGCACAGCCTCGAGTGCCGGCAGATTAGCATGGACGTCGCCAATCAACGCCACCTTCAACAGCTACTCCTCGCTGTGCCAGATCCCACGATGCTCGATCAACCAAGACTGTGAGTCGATCCTGGCCTCGCCGTCCTGCGGCACCACGCGCTCATAGCTGCCGTCAGGCAGCATGCGACGCGCCTTCACGTTGTCCTTCAGGTGGGTCCTCAGGATCTGATCGCGCAGGTTCACCTTCAGGGCGGGATCTTCCACGGGGAACAGGGTCTCAACGCGGCTGTATAGGTTTCGCGGCATCAGGTCTGCGCTGCCTGTGAGGATTTCCTCGTCGCCACCGTTGTGGAAGTAGTAGATGCGGGCGTGCTCGAGGAACCGCCCCACAACGGAGGTCACCTCGATGTTCTCGCTGACTCCAGGCACCCCAGGCCGCAGACAGCAGATACCGCGGGGTTGCAGATCCACCTTCACGCCGGCTTGCGAAGCCCGATAGAGAGCCTCGATGCAGTGCTCGTCCACAAGCGAATTCATCTTCAGGGCGATATAGCCGTCCCCACCCTTCTCGTGTTGCTCGATCTCGCGGTCGATGCGGGCGATGATCTCGTCCTTCATCTTGCCGGGCGCGACCAATAGCTTCCGATACTCTTCCTGTTTGGAATAACCGGTGAGGGCGTTGAACAGGTCGGACAGATCGGCGCCCAAGTCAGGATCGCAGGTGAAGCAACCCAGGTCGGCGTAGATGCGGGCGGTGACGTCGTTGTAGTTACCGGTGGCCATATGAACGTAGCGCCGGATACCGTCGGGTTCATGCCGCACGACCAAGCAGATCTTGGCATGTGTCTTCAACCCGACCAGCCCATACACCACATGAACGCCCGCTTCCTCCAGCGCCCGTGCCCAGACGATGTTGTTCTCCTCATCGAAGCGTGCCTTCAACTCGACGAGCACCGCCACTTGTTTCGCGTTCTCCCTGGCATCCATCAAAGCAGCCACAATGGGTGAGTCCGGTCCCACGCGATAGAGCGTCTGCTTGATCGCCAACACCTCTGGATCCCGGGCCGCCTCACGGACAAACCTGACCACGGGATCGAAGCTGTCATAAGGATGATAGACCAGGAGGTTATGCCGGCGGATGACAGAGAAGATACTCTCTTCGGTCGACAGAGGAGGAGGCACCGATGGTTGAAATGGTCGATCCTTCAGGTCCGGTCGGTTCACATCCATCAGCTCCATCACGTCGGCCAAGCCAATGGGACCCTCTACCGTGTAGACCTGATAGGGAGCCAAACCTAGGTTTGTGATCAGAATGTCACGGACCCGGTCGGGCATAGATCTTTCAATCTCCAGCCTCACTGCGGAACCGAAGTGACGCTTCTGCACGCTCTCTTCGATGGCGCCCAACAGGTCGGCTGCCTCGTCCTCCTCGATCTCGGGATCAGCATCACGGGTGACGCGGAAAGGATAGGCTGCCTCAATGTCCATGCCAGGGAACAGCATGTCGAGGTTAGCACAAACCACCTCTTCCAGCCAAACGAAGTTGTTCGACATCGCCTGTGCGAGGCCCAAGCTCTGGTACTCCTCGGCGGTCTCCTCACTGGGGATGCCCAAGAGGCGAGGAAACGTGTTTGGCACCTTCAGCCGGGCAAACCGTTGACCGTGCCTTGCGTCGTTGACAACTACAGCCAGGTTGATGCTCAGGTTCGAGATCAGAGGAAAGGGGTGCCCAGGATCGAAAGCCAGAGGCGTGAGGGCAGGAAAGATCTCCTCCTTGAAGTAGGCACGCAACAGCTTGCGCTGTTTGCGCCTAAGATCGTCGTACCGGAGGATCTCAATGCCGGCCTGGTGGAGTTTGGGTGCCAAGTCCTGGTGCCAGCAAGCGTATTGCGCAGCCAGCTCTGGCAACAACTGGCGCCGAATGGCTGCCAACTGCTCTGCTGGCGTCATACCATCGGGGGGCGCCTTCAGGGTCCCGAGTGCCAGCTGCCGGCGCAACCCTGAGACACGAACCATGAAGAACTCATCCAGATTGTTTGCGACGATGGCCAGGAACTTGGCTCGCTCCAGCAATGGATGGCTATCATCGAGCGCTTCTTCGAGCACCCGGTGATTGAACTGAAGGAAGCTCAGCTCGCGATTGATGTAGAGACTGGGGTCCTCCAGGTCAATGCCCTCATCCTGCTTCTCTTTCTTCTTGCCCATACTAGCTCCCTGTGAGATGGGTAAGTGGACAGGGTCACGTGCCCCTGTCCACTCAGACGTCGATCTCCCTGTCCATTGTTTCGCTATCTACTGGTCAGCCCCGTACACCATTGGCACGAAGTTCTGTTCACTCATGGGAGGACGTACGTAGCCTGTGTCCATTCCCTCCCGCGGTGGCAGCTCCTCGAACTCAGGCGTCAGATCCTTGTAGGAGATCAAGTTCAGTATATGGACCATGATGTTCAACTGCGCATGCTCCTGTACGTCACCGTCGACGACGTACCACGGTGCCTCATCGATGCTCGTGTGAGCCATCATGGCGTCCTTGGCTTTGGAGTACTGCACCCAGCGTTGTCGCGCCTCGCGATCGATGGGGGTGAATCGCCAGCGGGTGGTGGGATCCTCCATCCAGCTTCGGAAGCGACGCTCCTGCTCCTCGGCACTCACCGAGACCCAGTATTTGATCAGTGTGAACCCTTCCCGCACCAGCATGCGTTCAAAGTCGGGGCACTCGTTCAGGAAGTGACGGTATTGCTCCTCCGTACAGAAGTCCATCACCCACTCGACATTGGCCCGGTTGTACCAACTGCGATTGAAGAAGACGATCTCACCCTTCGCCGGGAAGTGTTGGACATAGCGCTGGAAATACCACTGGCGCTTCTCCCTGTCACTGGGCACCCCCAACGCCACAGATCGCGCCATCCGAGGGTTCAGACGCTGAGTCATCCGTCCGATGATATCCGTCTTGCCAGCCGCGTCCCGGCCTTCGAATACGATGATGACCCTAAGGCCTTGATCTTTGATCCAGTATTGCAGTTTGATCAACTCCGTCTGAAGTCTGCGCAGCTCCTGTGCGTAATACTCGGGTGTTATGACGCCGTTCTCTCCATATTTCTCCACGATGGCCTCCACATCCGCCTCTCTGCCCATCAACCAGATCCCTCAGTTGTCATCATACTTCGATCCATAGACGAGAGGGACATAGTTGATTCCCTCCCCGGTGCGAGGACGTTGATAACCCGAATCCTCCCGCGGTGGGAATTCCACCGGCTCGGGCGTCAGGTCCTGGTACGGAACCACGGTCAGCAGGTGAGCGATACAATTCAGCCGAGCGTGTTTCTTGACGTTGGCCTGAACCACGTACCAAGGAGCCTCGTCGATATCCGTGTAGGCAAACATCGCATCCCTGGCCTTGGAGTATTCATCCCATCGGGCGCGAGATTCCATATCCATCGGACTGAGTTTCCAGAGCTTACGGGGATCCCGATTGCGACTGCGGAAGCGACGTTCCTGTTCCTCGGCGCTTATCTCAAACCAGTACTTGACGAGCATGATCCCATCGCGCACCAACATACGTTCGAAGACGGGACATTCATGCAAGAAGTGACGATATTGATCCTGATTGCAGAAGCCCATCACCCACTCCACGCCGGCCCGGTTGTACCAGCTACGATCGAACAGGACCATCTCGCCCTTAGCCGGAAGATGCTCGATGTAGCGTTGAAAATACCATTGTCGCTGCTCGCGGTCGCTGGGCTTGGGCAGCGCAACGACGCGCACCATACGGGGATTCAGACGGCGCATAATCCGCCTAATCGACCCGCCCTTGCCGGCGGCGTCACGTCCCTCAAAAACGACAATGACTCGCAGGCCCTCGTCTTTGATCCAATACTGCAGCTTGACCAACTCCCCCTGGAGCTTGGCCAGCTCGTCCTCATAGTAGTCGGTCTTTATCTTCCCGCTCTTCTTGTATCTGTCCCCCATTGAAAACCTCCATCCTAATGCTCTTAGAGTGGCGCGACGATCACCGCTACCGTCTGCTTGAATTCTGGACTTGCGAAGTACGCCCAAACGTCAGGGAAGGTCCTCAACAAACGCTGAAGCTCGGCCTGCTTGTCGGCCAGGTAGACCGCCACACTGGGCGCAACAATTGGTTCCGGGGGAACCTTCGCTCTCTTCTTGCCCTGAACCTCTCCCCACGTTCCCCAGGTGAGGAAGTCGCGCAACAGCTCACTGGCCACCACGGCGTCCTGCAGATCCCCCAGATGATCCTGCAGTTCCTTCATCCGACCGATCAGATCCGCGGTCTGGGGCGCCAGTATCTCCTCAAAGAACTCTAGCGTGTAGCGCAACCGCTTTCCCGCGATTCGAAGGCGGTGAAGCTGCTTCAGTGACGCGCCCGACTCGGTTACCCACTCATCGTAGGCCAGCACACACGCCACACGCTCGTATATCTCGCTGGGCACGACGTGGCGCAACCTTCGGGGTACCGCCTCGCCTTTCTTCGTCAGGGCCGGAAGCCCCCACGCATCAGGGGATCGCAAGAGCTCAGCAGAGCGCTTCCTAAACTGCGCATACCGATCGCCGTCCAGGTAGGCCAGCATCTCCTCCCGGGCCTGCTCGCGTTCCGCCTCCCAAGCCTCTCTGAGCGATATCAACTCATTCTTCCTCTCTGGGGGCAACCCATCGAGGTATCGCTGTGTCCTCTCCCAAAAGACGTCCAGATCGCGAACAGTGCCCAACTTGTTGCCGGTACGCCGAGCGCCCTTCCGCATCGGGTCCAACCGATCCTGATCCACGTAACTGCCAAACACCTCAAAGGCGGCGCGCATCCGACGCGTAGCAACTCTCATATCGTGTAGCTCTTCGATGTCCTCACCTACACGGGTGCCCTCTTCGTGGCATAGCATGTGCTGGAAGTGAAAGGTGAGAATCTTCCGCGCGGCCTCGGCCATGGTATCATCCGGCAATAGCCCTGGGTACTCAGGAAGCTCATCCGGCATCAGATCAATCGTCGCGTCCGAATCCTCCCCCTCCTCCGACCGGGGCACGAGCTCCCCAGATAGGTGAGCTGGGCTAAACCGAAGCTCCGGCTCGAAGAGAAGCTGCCACAGGTCACTCTTCTCTTGTGCCTGCGCCGCGTCCAACGCAGCGTATGGCCCAGCTACCCGAACGTCGATCAGGTCGTCACGCTGCGCAATCTGCTCCATCTCAGTGCTCTGGGTCTCCGAGTAGTCCAGGCCGTCCGCCATCCGAAGGAGCGAGGACACCACCAGCGCCTCTCTCCTCGCCCGCTTCGACAACTCGGTGAAGGGGTCCTCGGATAGCCTGCGGTCCAGTTCCTCGGACCTCAGTTGCCCCCGGTGCAGATACGCCGTCAGCGCGACCATGAGGCGCTCCTCGGCATCCAGCTCCTCCGGGGGATACGCCAGAAGGATGTCGCGATCCGTGGACTGCTGTCGGTCAGAATGCGATGCCACACCGATGTTATGCACCAGAGCTGCCGTTTCCAGAAGACTGCGTCGGCGCTGCGGCAGGCCATGGACTTGACGGAGGTGATCAAACAAAGCCAGGGCATGGTCCGCTACATTGCGCACATGTACTTGATCTACCAGGTAGCGCTTGAAGAGCGCCCTGAGCGGTTGGGGTTCAGGCTCCGGTGAAGGGGCCTCCTCTTGTTCCCGCACGTCGCGCTTCGGGCTGGGCACCTGAGGAAGGATTGCCGCCGAGGTGGACTGAACAGCCTGCAGGACGCGATCCGGAAAGCTTGCCAATCGCTCATCTTCGAAGGTGCTCAGCCACCGCCTCACGGTCCGCGGGGTTCTGTCCACCCGCGTGGCAATCGCTGGCGGCGGAACACCCTCGTCAAGGAGCACCAAGCCCCGGGCCCTACGGCCATAGAGATCTCTCCGCCTCGCAATCTGCACACAGATCGCTCGCTCCTGGGCCGTCAGCAGATCACCCCCCGGTCGGTCCTCGTCCAAGAACGCCAGCGCCCGCTCAAACTTTGACAGCGGCTCTGGCATGAGGCTCCATTCGTCCTGCAGGTAGGCCACAATGGCCCGCATGTCGTTCGCGGTTCCCTGCGGAGCTAGCTCAACCTCCAGCTCGAAATGGCTCATTCTTTTCTTATTCGCAACGATGCGCACGTTGTCGAGGCTGAACTGGGCCACCAGAAGCTCGCCCTGACGCATGCGGCGGAAGACCCTCGTCTGCCTCAGATCAAACAGAGGCGTCAGGGGCCGCCCCCCGGTTACCTGCAGGATCAGATCCCGGACGGGACTCTCCGGCAACTCCTGACCAGGCTCGTAGGTGGGAAGAGAGATCTCCAACTCCCTCCGACGGTGGATGGCCCCTTGTGCTCGTCCAAGCCCCTTCAGGGTCACCAACACCTCCGACTCGGTCACCCGCCTGCGACACGCGTAGCCGCTGGCCAGGATCAGCCGTTCCTCCGTGTCCATGTAGGTATCCTGCACCTGCTGAACCTGGTGCGCAGAGAGGGAAAAACCCGCGATATGGGCAGCGGCCTGCAATCGCTGGAAGGTGGCGAGATCCGGGACCGCAAATTTCGCTTCGATCTCCATAACTCTCCCGACGCGTCAGCGTGCGTCAAAGGACCAGCCGAGGGTTCGCACCCATCCCAAGCACATCTGAACCCCACTCTCGAGCAACATCAGCATCTAGGAGGCCCACTCGGCGACGGAGCACAAAGAACCCACAGAGGTTGCCCGGACCATTATCTCTGCACCTTCTTGGGATAGTCGACTCTAACCTGAACCGATCCCTGCGGCGATATCTCGTCCCATTCGCTCACGTCATACCTCATGGCAACGATCCCACAGGTCGGGACATCTCCCAGATTGACCCCCGACAGGTAATTCGCCAGCGCCGTCAGACCCGGATTATGACCGACGACCATGAGATGATCGAGCCAGTCGTCTTGCTCCTGAATCACCGACAGAATCTCGTCGGAGTCGGCGTCGTATAATCTCTCGTCCACGATGATCTCGTCCCAGGGATACCCGAGTTCCTCTGCCAAGGCCTCGGCTGTCTGCATCGCCCGCTTCGCAGGGCTCGAAATCATCAGCTCCACCTCAGGGCCACGCTCCGCGAGTCGTCTCCCCATCCTGGGCGCATCTCGCCTTCCGCGCTTGCTGAGAGGCCGGAGATGATCTGGAAGGCTCTGATCCTTCCAACTCGACTTCGCGTGCCGAACCAAGATCAACGTCTTCATGAAGGGACCAGGGACCGGTCATCTATCCCCCGACGCCAGCTCCCATCGCGGCGACAGAAACGGATGACGTACGATTGGTACGATCTCACCGCCAACTTGTCGTGCTGTAAGCAGTCGTCTATAGGAGGCTAGAATACGAAAAGAGGGCTAGTCATCCCGACCAGCCTTATGAGACGATGGCGAAAGTATGAAGTCAGAAACTGTTCAAGAAGCTAGGAGAAAAGCTCAAACGACTTCCCTCCACTGGGAGCAGCAGGGGCTCACCAGGTTTTCATCAGGACTGTTATGCGAAGTTCGATCCTCCGCATTATACCCACAGATCTGGACACTGCAAGTCACGCGGCCGAGTATCGGGCTAGAGGGCGCGGGCTACTAACCGCCGTCCTCTGCCGTAGCCTCGATTCTGCTGTAGATCCCCCCCCGGTCCATCGCGTCAGGCAGCGGGCCAACAGTCGCCAGCTTCCGCTCGACGACCTCGCGCGCGAAGAGAACGCTTCGCTCGAGGGAATTCCCATCCAGCAGAGCGGTCAGGAAACCCGCCCAGAAGGAATCGCCCGCCCCAGTGGCATCGACGACCTCCACATCGCGCGCCGGAATGTAGATCATCTCCCCCTGCTCCGACAACAAGATGCCGTTGGCCCCCATCGTCAGTACCACTATCGGCGGGCCCAGCTCGTGAAACCGTTGTACGTAAGCCTCCGGGTCTTCGTCCGGACCGAAGATGCGGCTCGCGTCATCCAGAGAGGGCTTGACAATGGTCGCGTACCCCAACATCCGTTCCAACACCTCCATGGCCTCGCGGTAATTGGGCCAGATCTGACGGCTGTAGTTCGGGTCGAGGGAGACGATCTTGCCGTGCTCTTCGGCAAGGCTAAAGGCCTTCTCCACCGCCTCACGACAGGGGCTCCGAGAAAGAGCAAAGGTCGAAGCGTGAACGACCTTAGCCCTCTTCACCGACTCAGAATGCACTTCCTCCGGTTCCAGCTGGTAGTCTCCCGCCCGAAACGCCTCGAAATCCGGGGTCCCCTCAGTGCGCGAAATGAAGATCACGCTGGTATGCACGAGATGATCCATCACGATGTAGTCCGTAATCACACCGGCGCGCTGCAACTCCGCCTTGAGAAACTGGCCAAAGCTTCCGATACCCGTCTTGGAGATGACCGCAGATGTGCCCCCCAGCTTGGAGACGTTCACCGCAATGTTGGCAGGGGACCCTCCCTGAACCTTGCGGAAGGTGTATGCCTCGCGCAGCGACTCAGCCTTCTCCTCCGAGATGAAGTCGATCAACGTCTCGCCCACGGCGAGGAGATCTAGATCGCCCTCTGGAATGTCCATATCAGCCCTCCAAGACAGATCCATCCAACGTCGCTGCCAGCGATAGCAACGCCGGAGACTTCCCATCCTTCCATAGCGCCATGGACGTCGTCCCTATTCGCCAGCGAAGTACAGGTCTCGCAGTTCGCGGGGCGTGATGTCGTTCGCCTCTGTGGGATCGGCGAAGTACGGGTGAATGTCCAGGAGCTCCTCAGGGCGACGCGCCCCTGGCGAAGCCACGATCTCCTCCAGCACACGCAGGTAGTTCTCCGCTGTACGCTCCCAAGTGTAGCGATCAAGGACCCGCTGCCGGCCCCGTCGCGCAAACTCCTCCCACACAGCCTGACCGTCCACCAGCAGCCGCTTCAGGCCCCGTGCAACATCCTCAGGGTCACCGGGGTCAACCAAGATGCCGTACTCAGTATCCCCCTCCCGAAGACTCTCGCTGGGGCCGCCGTTCTGTGTGACAACCACCGGCAAGCCGGCTGCGGCTGCCTCCAAGGGAGCTAAGCCAAAGGGCTCGTAATGGGCGGGCAGCGCGAACACCGATCCGCGCTCTGCGAAGAAGCGGTAAGCCGCCGCGAGCGCAGGCTGCCCCTGCAGCCCGAAAGCGGTGATCTCGCCCCACACGTCATGCTCGTCGACCAGGTGCCGGATCTCCGCCAGGACTTCCCGCTCGGTTGAGCCGGCCTGACTATCGTCGCGCAGGGGGTCATCGAGCGCCCCAGTTATCAGTGCCACATTCGCCCGCTCCCGCAACGTCGGGCTCTGGGCGAAAGCCCGTACCAGACCCACGTGGTTCTTCTTGGGATCGAGCCTGCTGGAGGCAACGATGACAGGCAGCCCCCTGCGTCCCTCGTCGATATCACGCGCCAGACAGTCTCGCACGCGCTCTCGCGTGACGGTCTCGTTCTCCGCCCGGGCGTCTGCGCCGAAGATACTGAGATTGACCCCGGGCGGGATCATCTCGAAGCGCTGGTCGTCATCAACGTCGACGGCACACCGGTAGGCGCGATGACTGTACTGCTCGAATCGCTCCTGCTCAGTGCTGGTGATATTGACAGCCGAGCGATTCATGCTCAATCGCTCGGCCACAATGCGGCGGGCAAAATGGAAGTGATCGTCTATCTCCTCCAGATTGTCCGGGGTCACGTCAAGCTTGTCCATCTTCTGGGCACCGAGGGAGTGCCCCGTGAACGTGAAGGGGATACCGGTCTCATCCTCGACAAGGACGCCGCAGAGGCCTCCATCCCCGTAGTGGGTGGTGAACGCGTCGGGAAGCCCCCCCTCGTCGTCATCGTAGAAGTCGAGGACCTCCGGCACCCAGTCTCGGACCAGATGCGGCCAGAGCAACTCCTTCCGAAGGAACCGATCGGGACCCGCCGGAAGTCGCACGATACGCACGTTCGGCGCATCCGGGTACGCGTCGAACCGTTCGGAGAACTCGGGCCAATCATCATCCACAATCTGTCGCGTGAGAATATCGACCTGGTGCCCCATCTCGCCCATGGCGAGCGCCACGGACTTGACGTATACCAGCTGACCTCCGAAGTCTGGATGCTCTGTCCAATAGCTATCGCCTGGATCGAAATTGCCCTGGGGGTTCAGAAACCCGATGTGCATAGCACCCTCCTCAGACCACTATCTCCCGCAAGTGAGCCGCCGCCCGCTCGGGGAGCTCCTGACACAGGATCAGGCCCAGATGCTCCACGCCTCCGGTTTCCTGTGTGTAGGGCAGAAACTCGAAGTAGAGACCGGCGCCCGGACCGTTGTTTGCGATCACGTTATAGGCAATCTCCCGGTCTACTCGCGGCATGACGTGCCGCATCGCTCGAATGGCATCGTGCCATCCTTCGGCAACCGCCTCCAGCTCACTTCGGTCTAGCTCGTGCAGATATGCCTTACTCACATCCCTGACAAGCAACATAGTATCGTAGGGCCGCCGCATGAAGTAGGGGACTACGAGAACGGCTGGGCCGTAGTCCTTGACCACAAGACTAGACGGCGTTTCGCGCAGCATGGCGCTGGAGAACGTCTCGCCGTGCTCCCGCTCAAATCGAGCATTGTCAGCGAAATGACGAGGCATGATGTCGGTGCACGCGATTTGCTGATGCCCGTGAATCAGTGAGCCGCCGACGAGGCGGCCGTAGTTCTTGATGATCACCACATAAGCACCTTGGTCCGACTGAGCGTCCGCCTCTCGAGAGGAGGAAGCATCCCATCCCTCCAACAACATCCGCTCCAGTGCTGCCAAACGCCCCATCACCACCACGCGGTCCTCCTGCGGCATGTTGTGCCAGTCTTTGTCGTGGAGAGACGAGGTCCACTGCAGCAGGTGAAGGCCGCTGGCAACTCCAGGTTTCTCAAAAGGATAAAGAACGGGGAACAGATTCTTGTTGATGAAGGTGAACCCTTCGGTCAAGTCCGCCACGTCGATGACACCGGTGGTGTGGCCCTGGCAAATGACACACTCCCGCTCATGGATCGTAGAGACCTCGTCCGGAACGTTGTCGTGGGGCCGCCTACCTCGCGAGGAGTGATAGAGCACCCGGTCGCCATTCCGCGGGTCTATACGGAAGACGCCGTCCGGGAGATCCTCATCGATTTCCTGGCGGACCAAGCTCACCAGATCAGACATAGAGAGCGCTTCTATGTCCTCGGCTTCCAAGATCTCGCTCAGTGCATCCCGCGATAGTTGCTGTGTCACGGTATCTTCCCTGCTACGGCAGCGAGCGCCTTCAGGCTAGACGACCAGTGCTCGCGATATCTGATTGTGTCGCTCGATGACCGCGGCCAGATCCACGGTTACCAGCCGCCCGTCCTCCACGACAATCTCCCCGTTGATGACGGAGAGATCAACCCGCTGCGGGTGACAGAAGACCAGAGGGGCAATCGGGTCGTGGAGCGCTCCCGCATAATCCAGCCGGTCGAGGCGCAAACCGATCACGTCTGCCACCTTCCCGGGCGAGAGCTGTCCAATATCGTCGCGGCCGAGCACGACCGCACCGGCCCGGGTTGCCATCCAGAGTACTTCCTCAGCCGAAAGGGCGGTAGGATGCCCTTGCACCCGCTGAAGCAGCAGCGCCAGACGGGCCTCGGCCAGGAGATGGGACGAGTCATTGCTAGCCGATCCGTCGACCCCGAGTGCCACGTCGGCTCCCGCATCCATCAGGGCCCGCACTGGCGCAATACCTGATCCTAACCGCATGTTTGAGCTCGGACAGTGACAAACGCCGGTCTCCGTGGCCGCGAAGAGCCCAATCTCCTCCTGGTTCAGATGGACGCAGTGGACGTGCCACACGTCGTCGCCCATCCAACCCAGATCCGCCGCGTAAGCGACCGGGCGCCTTCCGAAACGCTCCAGGCAGAAAGCCTCCTCATCCTTTGTCTCCGCCAGATGAGTATGGAGCATCACGCCATAAGTGCGGGCCAGAGCGGCCGACTCTCGCATCAGTTCGGCTGTGACGGAGAAGGGGGAACAGGGCGCCACCACAATGCGGACCATGGCACCAGGCTGCGGGTCGTGGTAGGTCTCGATGGCCCGCTGTGTGTCGCGCAGGATGAACGCCTCGTCCTCCACAACCTCATCCGGGGGCAATCCTCCCTCGCTCTCACCCAGGCTCATCGAGCCGCGACAGGGCTGGAAACGAATGCCTATCTGCTGAGCCGCGCGGATCTCATCATCGATGCGACACTCCCCCGGATAGATGTAGAGATGATCGGAGGCTGTGGTGCATCCGGAGAGCATGAGCTCGGCCAGTCCCACCAGGGCACTCATGTGGATAGCCTCCGGTGTCATCCCAGCCCATATCTTGTAGAGCACCTTGAGCCATTTGAAGAGGGGTGCATTCTGGGCGCCCGGCACAGCTCGCGTCAGCGTCTGGTAGAGGTGGTGATGCGTGTTGATCAGTCCGGGCAGGACGATCATCCCGGCGGCGTCGACGACCTGGTCCGCTTCCTCTGGGAGGGCGGGGGTCGGTCCCACCTGTTCTATGATGTTATTGCGAACAAAGAGCCCTCCGTCCGCAATCCGACGGTTGGCCTCGCCAAGGCCCTCCATCGTCACCAGCAAGTCCGCGTGTTTGACGAGCAAGGTGGACAAGCCGCACCTCCCTGATTGTGCTTAGCGAGAGCGAACTAGCAGGCCGATATTCCCAGAAGAAAGCTGCCCGCCTCCCCCTGGCAACCACCAAGGGGTCGCAGTCTAGCATGCCTGGATCAATTTGGCAAAGCCGGCCC
>CAZGSX010000024.1:25741-31903 GCA_964528475.1 uncultured Anaerolineales bacterium | reverse complement strand
AGGAGGTAGTAGATGAGCCGATTGCCAGAGAGACCCACCTTCACGTCGACGGGTATGGGCTCTGGCTCCAGGGACACGGTGCTGATGAGGCTCAGTTGCCTGCCGAGGGATTCAATGCGGATCTTCCCGGAGTCCAGCGCGCGCATGAGCGCCTCGTAGGCGTAGGGCTCGGTGAGCACCTTCCGCGCGTCAAGCAGCAGGTACCCTCCATTGGCCCTGTGGAGAGCCCCCGCCTTGATGAGGTGGAAGTCGGTCGTCAAGGCACCCATCCGCGCCATATGCTCGATCCGGCCGATCAGATTCTGATAAGTAGGGTTGTCCTCATAGATGACGGGAGCATGCTCGGAGTCACTGTTGTCCACTACCACATTCACCTTGTACTGACGCATCAAGGCCTCTTGGAGCAACGCCTGGCGCCCCTGCCCATTGCCGCCCTGCAGCATCTGCTGAAGTGCCTCTGCTCCCTGCTGCTGACCGCCGCCACCCTGCGGCAAGAAGCTCTCGGCGTTCTCGACCACGTTCTCTTGCACGGCGTCCAAGTGTTCGACCACCTCGGGATAGTCTGAGTACTTCTGCCGCAGTTCGTCTATCAGCCCGCCGATTGCGAGGTTGGCCATCTCCCGATTCAGCTCATCCAGTCTCTCTCGCATCTGCCGCTGCCAGCCCGGCACCTGACGGAGAATCTCCTGAAGTTCCTCCTGCATCGTCTCCACTTTCTCTTGAAGGCGGTCCTGCTCCTCCTCAGAGAGTTTCTGGATTTCATCTGGCGACAGCACCTCTCCGTCACGGACTGGGGCCACAGCCAGTCCAGCAGGCGTCCTGACGAGCCGCACATCTTCCTGGCGGGCTCTCTGCTGGAGCTCCTCAAAGGCACGCTGTTGCCTCTCTCCAAACTCCTCCATCACCGACTGCCGTCGAGACTGATACTCCTCACTCTCGAACGCCGCCGACAGCGCCGTGTCGAACTGCTGAACCAGCTCGTCCATATCGTCGCGGAACTGGACGCCTTTCCCGGCAGGCAACTCAATGGCTCGTGGCTTGTGCTCATCTTCGAAGTTCTTCACATAGCACCAGTCGGATGGCGCCCCCTCCGCTTTCGCCCTTTCCTCAAAGAACTGCCGCATCAGCGATTGTTTTCCGATCCCCGAAGGCCCCATGGCGTAGATGTTGAAGCCCTTCTCCTCGATGGCCATCCCGAACCGCATCGCCTCCACCACCCGCGGTTGTCCAACGACCTCCGTCAGGTCCTCTATCTCATCGGTGGTCCCGAATTTCAGCGCCTCCGGGTCGGTGTGTTGATAGAGCCTTGCTGCATCCAGTCGATTCGTCTCGTCCATTATCAAATTCCTCCTCGCTCATTGCATTGTAGGCCAGCCGTCATTGTCTCTTTCGCTTCATCGCGCCAACAGAGGACCAGACGCGGCACACGCCTGAGTTCGCAGCTTGGCTGCCAACTCCATAGGGTTCCTCCTTGTAGCTGCTGGCACCACCACCCGGCGACGCATATCTATCCTTCGTCCTGGCCAACGGCAGCTCCACGTCAGAGCTCTCACGTCAGCACGCGTTGCCAAGTGACTCCGCGAGGCATCACCGACCACGCTGGTACGAGGTGACAGGTACGGCGCTTACTCGACGGCAGCCACAGCCAACTGGGCCGGCGATTCCTGACGTCCGTCGTGGTGCAGAGCCCGCAGCCTTCTGGCGGTTCGGTCCACGTCCTGCACCGTGACCACGTCGCGGGGCGCGACTGCCAATCGCACGCCTGGCGCCAATGGACGGAGGTTACCGGTACGACTGTCACCTACCCAATCCACGCTCAGTGCCTTCTTGCCGCTCGAATGAGTGGTCATGCCTGGATCCTGCCGCGGCCGTGAACCACCCCCTCACCACGACGGCCTCTATCCTTGCTGCGCACGGCACGACTGCGCATCTCGCCGATCTGACTCCGCTCTACGCGCCATGCCACCGGATCCCGGCCCCATGCAGCCTGACGCCTCTAAACGGTGATACTCAAGTAGTCCCTCTCGTGGCCGATTCTTCTAGTCCCATCGAACAGGTACGCGTGGATCACATAGATGCCCTCTTGCTCCGGGACGAAGGGATCCGCCTTATACGTTTCTACCTCTCCCACACCCAGCGGTTCTGTAGCCGTCTTGTCCACGGAGATCGAGTCACCAGCCGGCGTCTCGACCCAGAACTCCAGAACCAATCCGCTGCTGGGCGTCAGGCCACGCAGGGTGGCCTCAACAGTGATGGGTTCTCCCGCACGAGGGTGAGGGTCGGAGACTGCAAAGACACTTACCAGCTCTGCAACCTCGTCGCCCACGGCTATCCTCCTGACAGGGGACTCCCAGTGGAACGGTTCGCCTCCCCAACGTCCGTCAAGGGATAGATAGACCCCGCCTGATTGTCGGCCGGCTACCTGATAATCTAGCTCGGTTTGCTCCCCGGCGTCCAGGGAAGAGACGAACGCAGCGTCATCCTCGACGTCGATGGCGTAGGTATCGAGGCTGTTTAGCCTTACATTCAGGTCGGTCAGCGCGTCTTCACTGATGTTCTTCACCGCTACCGTCAACCAGGATCTGCCCGCCGACACACTCATGGGCTTGATCTGGTACTCAACTGGAAACTTCGCTGCCATTCTACCCCCCTTCTCCTACACCGTCCCCCGAGCCCGCGCGCAGGGCGCGGCGGCCGATCGTACGGACCAGGGCGCGGTTACCCGGTCGCCGCCCCCCTTCAGACAGCCTGCGCTTCCCTGACGTAGACGTACTCGACCTCGCGTCCAATCCGTCGCACTCCGTCGTAAAGATAGGCGTAAATGGTGTACAGCCCATCCTCATCCGGCGTGATCTCGGCCGAGTAAGTCGCCTCCTCCCCCGGACCAAGGGGCTTCGTCTCAATAATGGCCAGCTCCTCGAACTCACCCCGTGGGGTATCGGCCCAGAACTCCAGCTTCAATCCATCGCTCTGGCTCAGACCGCGGACGGTCGCCTCACAAAGGATCTTCTCGCCGATAACCGAGTACGGCTCAGTCATCGCAAAGAGGCTGACTAGCTCCGCCACCTCGGCTCCTACCGTGACGGGAATTCCAGGGGATTCCCAGTGGAACCGCTCCCCGTCCTTCCAACCGTCAAGGGTCAGGTAGAGACTGCCCGTGCGGTTCGCCGACACCTGGAACGGAAGCTCACGGCTCTCGTCAGGCTTCAAAATGGAAATGTAGCTACCGGTCCCCAGAATGCTGATGCTGTACGCATCGAGCGAGTTCAGGTTGATGTCCAGTCCAGTCAGATCCTGGGTCCCAATGTTCTTCAATCGCAACGTCACCCAGTGCCTGCCTGTGTCAATGGTCTTGGGTGTCAATTCATACTCCAGCGGATACTTAATCGCCATATCGCCTCCCTTCGTACTAGTCTGGTCTCCAATGTAGTGAACTCCATGTGGGTGGCAACCTGACCGCGCCCTGGTCCGTACGATCGATCGATGCTTTTCACTGGCCACATGGCCGGCTCGGGCCGGTTTCCTACGCGCTTGGCGCAAGGCGCTGACTCCTTCATGTTCGGGCCCTGCGGTCTATGTGGATGCCCTACGCTTGGAGCACACAGGCCATCGGACGCCACAGGAATCAGATTCGCGTCAGAACGTGCGCCGAGGCGCGAAGCTCTATACCCGACTCCTGACTAGACGTTAATGTCGAGCTCTCCCTCGCTCCCGGCTTCGAACAGCGGCTTATAGTTGTCCGGCAATTGAGCGAGCACATCCTCCACCTCGCCGGTCGTGATGGCGTCCTGAAGCACATCGATCACCACCCGCGCGTGGTGAACGGCATCCGGCAGGTCCGCTGTCTCCTTCGCCGCGACCCGGAGGAAGAAGTCGTCGACAGAAAAACGCTCCGTGGTCTCGACGTCCTTCAGGAAAGTACCTAACTCCAGCGGCAGCTGTGCCGCTAGATCGTCGGCCTCTCCCTCCTTGATGCGTTCCGCCAGCGTCTCTAGTGTGGCCTGAATGGCCCGCACCGCATCGCCACGCGAGGGCAACTGAGCTCGATTGGCCACCTCACCGACAAACTCGTCATATTCCATGGCTATCCTCCTTGTTTCCTCTCGAGAATGAGATCCCGCCACGGTCTCCCACGGTCAAGCAGCTGTATCATCATCCGCATGCTGGTGGCCCAAAACTGGTCTCATCTCAGGCCATCTACTTATCATTCTATCAGAAGACTCTTCGCAGTGAGTACGGCATCCGTGGGACCTTCCTCTGGTTCACGTTGGAAAGAGTTTGAGTTCGGTTGGTCGGGCGGTGCTTGACCAACCTCCTCATCCCTTCTCACTCCAAATCCCCAGCGCCGTTGGTTTTGTGCCACCGGCCCGGCGCCCCCTTTGAGTGCCCTTCAATCCGGGTTCCCGACGACATAGACCCGCATCAAGTTGGTGGTGCCAGGCCCCGAACGCGCCGCTCCGGCCGTGACGACCACGGTGTCGCCATCGCTGACCAGGCCCTCCTGGCGCGCAGCCTCCACCGCGTGCTCAATGATCTCATCAGACGTGCCCGCGCGAGGAACCAGAAGGGGAATCACGCCCCAGTGGATCGTGAGGCGACGCTGTACGGCCTCACTTGGCGTCACGGCGATAATTGGCGCTTGGGGACGGTAGCGCGACATGACCCGCGCGGTGTATCCGGATACAGTGGGCGCAATGATGGCAGTGGCGTTCAAATCCTCAGCCGCCTGCCTAGCGGCCCGGCCCACGGCATCCGCTGTTGACATTCTTCGGTCTCCAGGGACCGGGCGGTGGGGACGAGGTCTCAGCTCGGGCCTGGTCGCCTCGACCTCCTTGATGATGCGCATCATGGTGCGTACGGACTCCACGGGGTATTCACCCACGGCCGTTTCCGCCGAGAGCATCACCGCGTCGGTTCCGTCAAGGATGGCGTTGGCCACATCCGACGCCTCGGCGCGGGTAGGACGCGGGTTGCGGATCATCGACTCGAGCATCTGCGTGGCCGTGACCACGGGGATGCCCTCTTCGTTGCACGCAGCAATGATCCGCTTCTGGGCCATCGGCACCTCCTCCGGAGGGATCTCAATGCCGAGGTCGCCCCGGGCTACCATGACGGCATCGGCAGCGTCGATGATGGCTACCAGATCGCGCAGGGCCTGAGGCTTCTCGATCTTGGCCATCACGGGAGTCGACTTCCCCTGAGGGGATATTTCCGCGATGAGATCCCTCAGTCTGTGCACCGCCTCGGCCGAACGGACGAAGGAGAGAGCAACCCAGTCTACACCCCACTCCAATGCGTCTGCCAAGTCCTGGCGATCCTTCTGAGTGATGTCGGGCAGCTCTTTGGCGACGCCAGGCACGTTGATCCCCTGATTGCTGGTGAGGTGCCCGCCCACACGGACTCGGGCCTTGACACGCTTTTCTGTGATGTTTGTGACCTTCAGCTCTATGGTGCCGTCGGATAGGAGTACTTGAGAGCCTGGTTCCACAATCTGCGGGAAGTCTTTGTTCTGGACCGGAATCATGTTCGCCGTGCCCCCGCAGAGATCCTGGAAGAGTAACGTGACTTCCTCCCCTCCCTTGAGGTCCATGCCAGCCTCGGGCAGTTCCCCCACGCGCAGCTTTGGCCCCTGGAGATCGACCTGAATGGCAACGGGTTGGCCCACATCCTCCGCTGCGTCTCGAATGCGCCGCACGTTCTCCTCATGAGTTTCCCGATTCCCATGGGAGAAATTGAGGCGCGCGACGCTCACACCTGCCTGAATCAATTGGCGCAACCTCTCCGGCGGCCGACTTGCGGGCCCGATCGTGGCCACGATCTTGGTCCCGGACCCCCTGTTGTGCCTCGACTCCATGGTCGCCCTCTTGTTCACTCCGCCACCCCCCACTGCTCGGTTCTGCCCTCCAGCTCCTCAGCTACCGAGGCGTACTTCTCGTGGATCATCGCCCGATCAAGAGCCGGCATGCATTCCAGGACAGCCGCCCGATCAGAATCGGTCAGATAGTCCATGGCAGCAGGAAAGAACACCTCGTCCTCCCTGTCCATGTGGGAAAGATAGATCTCCAGCACCCCGTTAATCGCATCAAGGATCGCTTCCGGAGCACCCTCTTGTCCCTCCTGCAGAGCGGCTATGCCCTCCTCTAGTCCTGAGACCAGCCTTCT
>CAZGSX010000024.1:0-25641 GCA_964528475.1 uncultured Anaerolineales bacterium | reverse complement strand
GAGAATCTCCTCTTCCTTGCCGTGATGAACCCGTCCCACGTACGTGGCAATGAAGTCGGCTACAATGGTCAAGAACACAGGATCTACGGCGCTCCCCTCTCTGATGCTAGCCGACTGCCGCCGCAGGATCCGCAGCACTCGCGCGATCAGGTGCTGCTCCAGCCCCAACAGATCGGCTGGCGATTGACCCGGTCCACCCCCGTCATACTGCCCCTCGCCGTGGGGCGGGACGGGCCGCGGCTTCCCCTCGATTGCATCTCCCCTGGTTCGCTGGAACCCATCCATCGTGCCACCTCCTGCTTCAAATCCGCGATCTTCTTCACACAAGCCCGCCCTGATTGCGGCAGACAAATGCTACACGAAATCACCTGTCACTGGCTAGTCTGTCTCGCGGCCGAAGCAGCCAGTGTTCGGACGATGTGGGCCACCCCCCTCATCCGCCTGCCATGTTTCCGCCAAGCCAGGCCACAGATGGGTCGTCACCTGATGCGGATGGCGGTTCCGTCTTCGTTGGTGTGCACCGTATAGGTCTGGCCTGCCGCGTCAACGGTGATCTGCCAACCGGGGGTGATGACTTGGGCACAGACCTCCCCCTCATCCGGCAAACCAAGGCAGGCATCGGGCCACTCAACATACTCGGCGTCCATGATCTCGATCTCGTCAGCGGAGACCCCAGCGCGCTCGGCCACCTCGGCGAACACCGCTGACCTCACCGGCTCGGGCACCTCAGACGGGGCATGAGACTCCCCCGGGCCCGTGGCCGGTGGGGAACAGGCGGTAGCGACCAGCACCAGGGCGAAGGTTCCTACTAGGACGATCGTAACTTGTCTCACTGTTCCTCCCTATAGTGTGGATGCGGTAACTTAAAGTGCTTCAATGGCGAGGCTGGTGCGATGACGAGCTAAGTCTGGCTCCCGAACTGCTCGAGCGCTTCGAGTGCCTCGGATCCATAGACGACGGACGGACCACCGCCCATAAGGACTGCGACGCCAATGGCCTCTGCGATCTCGTCGCGAGAAGCGCCAGCCTCCAAGGCATCGTGGACGTGGTAGGCTATGCATCCATCGCAGCGGACGCAGACAGCAATACTCAGACCCATGAGCTCCTTTACCTTCTTGGTGAGCGCGCCATCGGCTATCGCGCCTCTGTGCAAGGCCTCGAAGCCGGACATTGCCTCGGGCGCTGCCTTGCCGAGCGTCCCCATCAGCTCGTTCAGATGTTCATAGTACTGCGCGTACTGCTTCTGCACGTTGTCCTCCTTTACCATGAGCCGGGGAACTGCTCGGGGGCTGGCAGACTGCTCTGTGGTAAGTCGTTCCACGCAGCAGTTCAATCCGGCTTGTCTCAAGCCATCACTGCTGAATAATCATACCACGCGGGAGCCGAGAAAACGTTTGGAGTCAGTTGGTGATCGTGCTGGATTCGGTTGGGTAGGGTTGGGATTCGGTTGGGAACTCGGAGCGAAGAGGGGGCAACGGGTGTCGATGGGGAATGGGGCGAACAACCGCCGTAGTGCGCGACCGAGCGCGGGACGGGGTGCCCGCTAAGAAGGGGCTATGAACTCCCCAGACTGCTACAGAATCCCACAGAGAACGCTGCAAGAGACCAGAACAGACGCGAGGAAGAAATCAGCCTTACACGGCACGAGGCGCGCCCCACGGCCTCGATCGGGATCAAAGGCGCGTACTGAGGCCGCGTCGACCACCTCATCGCCGTACCGCAGCGTATTGGTGACCAGCGTGACCAAGAACAGGCGCAGCGCAATCAGCGGCCGCCGCAGGCCACCCCGAAGCCTAATGGTCTCGAAACTAACACGCGCCATCGCGCGAAGCGTGTCCAGGAGATTCATCGCCACACCCAGAGCAAACCCCAGGCCGCGGAGACGGAGCGTTTCGAAGAGGGCGATTAAGTCGGAGAGCGAGAGAGACGACAGCCCAAGACTGACTGCCAGCATCAGGGTCAGGGCTCGTCCAGCCATCTCCAATCCCATCGCCAGGCCAGCCCAGGACACCATCACACGGGCCCCCGCTGGCCCGCTTCCGCGAGCAAGCCAAGGCCCCAGCATCACAGCGGTAGCCATAAAGAGCCAGAATCGGAAACGCCGCAGCAGACCGAGCCCCTCGGCGCTCCAAGCCAGCCCAAAGGCCAGCTCGAGCGCTGCCAGGAGAATCAGACGCCACCCTTGGAACGTCAGGGCCATCGCCATCCCCCACAGCGTGAGGAAGAGGTAGCCCCACGCGCTGAAGGGCCTCACTTCATTGCAGCTCGGCTTGGCGGCGCCCGTCGCTCGGCGACCGCCCCGCCTAGAGCCCACGCACTCCATCCCGCAATACCTCCCGCAACTAGACGAACGGCCAAGAGAATACCCAGAATCAGGAGAGCCAGCGATGGGTTGAGACCAAGCATCTCAGCCCCGTCCTCGGCCAGCATCTCATAGACCTGAATCACTCCTCGACCATACACCAGCGCCATCATCAAGAATCGGTGTGGCAGGTTCCAGGCCACTGCCAGCGCCCCACCCACCATGAAGGCCCACTGCCGCGGTTGGTCCGACACCGACACGACCAGCTCCATCATGATGCTCTGCATGAGGATCGCGGCGATCGGCCCGATACGCCCGCCTCCCGGGCTGAGCGTCTTAAGAAGGGCAGTGATCACCCCGATGAGGAGCACGGATCCTCGTTTCTGGACGAAGTAGCGACCGGTGAGTGCGACGGCTACCCCAATGCTTCCGAGGACGATACCCTTGAAGAACGTGTTGGTGAAGGAGGGAAAGATGACGTTCAGATAGGTACCAAGGGTGGTCTCGACCACGCCCCATAGAGCGCCGAATAGTCCAATGGTTACCCAGTCGCGCACTTTGTATGATGACACCGCAACCTCCTGTTCTGAGTAGGACCTGATGGGTCTAGAATGGTTCCACAGCGAGAGGCCAGGCTTCAGAGCCTGAGCGCCTCACGGAACGGCCAGTTGTTGCTCAGGCCCGTCAGTCCCTTGCGACTTATTCATCTTCCTCTCGCACGCGCGGCCCTGGGACAGCTCCCACACACAGCTGGCGCATCCCTCCACCAGCTCCCGGTCGTGCGTGATGAGAAGAACGGTCTGGCCCTGCTCGCTGAAGGCTCTCACCAGGCTCATGAGCTGCCGCAGGTGGTGCCGGTCCTGACCGATAGTCGGCTCGTCCAGTATCAGCAGCTGCGGCCGCAAGCTGACAGTGGCAGCGAGCGCGGTGCGCTGCTGCTCCCCCACGCTGAGCGCCTGCGTAGGTCGCTGCCGAAGCTCTCGCAATCCCGTGTGCTCCAGCAGCTCCTCAACCCACCGGTGTTCTCGCAGCTTCAAATTCGCCGGACCGAAGCTCACCTCATCCCCGACCGTCGAGCAGATCAGCTGGTGTAGGGGATTCTGTTGCAGAAACCCGACAGAGCTCCTCGTGGGGCGGCCTCCGTGCCACAGCACGTCCCCCTCCCAAGGACGCTCCAAACCTGCCAGTACCCGCGCCAAGGTCGACTTGCCTGACCCATTGGGCCCTACCAGGGCCGCCAGCTCGCCCCTGTGCAGCGTCAATGAACAGTCGCGCAACACCGGGCGACCGTTGTATCCCAAGGTGACGTGCTTAAGGTCGACGAGTGGATCGCCAGCGGCAGACTGAGGTGCTCCAAACAGCAACTCGGGCTGCCAGTCTCTCAGCACCCTCTCCGGCTCACCGTCGTCGACAACGGTTCCGTGTTCCAGCCAAATGACCCGTTCGGCATAGGGGACGAAGGGCGCCAGCCGGTGCTCTATGACTACTACCGTTATTGCCCACTCCCGATGCAGGCGCGCCAGGGCGCGGACCACAGATGCCGTACCCCGGGGGTCCAGATTCGCGGTCGGCTCATCCAGGATCAGAATCGACGGCCGCATGGCGAGTGCACTCGCCACGGCCACGCGCTGCTGCTCCCCGCCAGAGAGGCGCCGCACTGACCGGGCTCGCAGATGCTCGGCATCGACCGCTCTCAGGGCATAAGCCACCCGCCGGTCAACGTCCTCGCCACCGTGCCCGAGATTGCGGGGGCCGAAGGCCACTTCCTCCTCCACGGTACCGTTGAAGAGCTGGGTGGTCGGATTCTGGAACACTAGCCCTGCGTGGGTCGCGAGCTCCGCCGTCGTGTGAAGGCGGGACGACCGCCCCGCCACCGCAACCTCCCCAGATACGTGGGCGGCACCCAGCGCGTCTTCGCGCACTAAGCCCAGGAGCGTCCGGGCGAGGGTGCTCTTACCGCTCCCGGAGCGGCCCCCAATCAGCACGAAGGAACCGGACGGGATGGCTAGCGTCACCCCGTCCAGGGCGTGGGCGCCCTGATAGCGGACATGGAGGTCCCGGACGGAGATGGCAAGGTCATGACTGGGCTTCACATCCACTCCCGCTCTACCACCGACAGCCAGTCGAGGCTCGCCTGAATCCGTCGATGTCGGAACTCCCGCACCGCGCGCTCAAACAGATCATCACCCCCCTCAGCCTCCGCTAGCAGCTCATCGAGACGCTCTTGGCAGGCCTTCCGCTGAGCCTCCACGACGGATCGTAGCCCGTCAAGGGCCAGCGTGTGAAAGAAGTAGAGCTTGGCCAGGAACTCGACCCGCATGTCTCGGATCGCGGGCACGGGCTCGCGGACCCAGCCCAGAAACTGTGCACGTCCAGCTGGCGTAATCGCGTAGACCTTACGAGGGGGATAGGTCTCATCGTCGAGGCTGGACTCCACGCGCCCCGCCTCCTCAAGCTGCTTCAACGTCCCATAGACATTGCTCATACCCATGTACCAGATGCGACCTAGCTCCACGTCCGCACGCTCGTGCAGTGCATAGCCGTGGGCGGGGCCCTGCATGAGGAAGCCAAGGAGGGCTTGGTCGAGAGGGAAGCTTGATTGGGGAGTCATGGTTCGCCAACCCTATTCCTTTGGTGACTATTCAGATCCTGAGTATATGGACACCAAAACATGATACCAGGACCCAGGTACAAGTCA
The DNA here is from genome assembly GCA_964528475.1 of uncultured Anaerolineales bacterium. Taxonomy (GTDB): domain Bacteria; phylum Chloroflexota; class Anaerolineae; order B4-G1; family B4-G1; genus SKLM01. The sequence goes on along the minus strand of CAZGSX010000024.1, from coordinate 20,641 downwards.
AGGGATCCGGGACTTACCGAAGCCCGATGCCCCCGTCATCGAGGGCTCCAAGAACCGGAGGATAAACCGGCCCTAGTTCCAGCCTCGGGCACGGTGGTGGTAGATGAGACGGAGGACCGACCCGTGGTCGAGGACAACGGCTCCCGGCCTAATCGCCAGCTGCGGCGCCCTCAGCGAGGCGACAAGGACCCTCATGCCTGACTGCCCTCCTCCGACAGAACCGCCTCCATGGCCGAGATCAGCCTCTTGTTCTGCTCTCGGCTGCCGACAGTAATACGGAGGAACTTCGGCAGATCATACCCGGTACAGGGGCGGACGATGACGCCGCGCCTCAACAGTGCCTCCTGGACCTCGCCAGCGCGTTCCCCGATCCTCACCAGGATGAAGTTGGTCTGGCTCGGTGTGGTCTCCAGGCCGATGCTCTCCAGCTCATCGCGCAGGAGGCGGCGCTCACGCTGAGTGACCCGGATCGTCTTCTCGACGAAGTCGGCATCTTCAAGCGCAGCCACGCCAGCCGCCTGGGCGAGCAGGTTCACAGCAAAGGGCTCCTTCACCCGATTCAGGGGTCCGAGAAGCTCCGGCACGCCCAGCGCGTAGCCGATACGCACCCCGGCGAGACCAAAAGCCTTGGAGAACGTCCGCATGATCATGACGTTGGGGCGCCCTTCACGGACGTACTCCATCGTCTCCGGGTAGTCCTCCGCATCCACCATCTCGTAGTAAGCCTCGTCGAACACAATCAACACGTGGTCGGGCACCCGCTCCATGAAGGCACTCACCTCCCCTGCCGTGACGATCGTGCCGGTGGGGTTGTTCGGGTTGCAGACGAAGACTAGCTTCGTTCGGGGCGTCACGGAGGCGAGCATGGCCTCCAGGTCGAGCCCGTAGTCCTTGAGAGGGGTCTTCACCAACTTGGCGCGCATCACGTGAGTGTAGATGTCGTAGACCGGGAAGGAGGAGGCACTGACGACCACCTCGCTTCCCTCATCGAGATAGGCCATGCAGGTCTGCATGATGATCCCGTCAGCCCCGTTGCCAACCGTTACGTGATCTGGTTCAAGACCCAGGAAACGGCCCAGCCCCTGACGGAGATCGTAGCTCTGACCGTCGGGGTAGAGATTGACCGTGAACAGAGCGTCGCGCATCGCCTCGACCGCTTTGGGGGACGGGCCCAGTGGGTTCTCGTTAGACGCAAGCTTGATCACGTCGTCAAGACCGTATTCCCGCTGCACCTCCTCGATCGGCGTGCCGGGGACGTAGGGTTTCAATGCATCCAAGCCAGCCTGGTGTTCCACGCGCTTTGACATCAGCGATGTCGCTCCTTTGCCTGATTCTCAATGATGACTCGAACGTCGCCTGCAGCAAGGCCATCCCCCTCTGCGAACAGGAAGACTGGATTAAGATCCAGTTCCTGAAGCCGCGGATACTGGAACGGCAGCTGTGAACAGCGCACAAGCAGATCGGCCAGCGCTTCCAGATCACGGCGCGGCTCCCCGCGTACACCCTCCAGCAGCGGATAGGATGTGATGTCCCGGATCATCGCCTGCGCCTCAAGACGATCGATGGGCGCCACACGCAGGGCGATGTCCTGCCACACCTCGGTGTAGATTCCTCCTAGGCCGAAAACCACGACGGGCCCGAACTGCGGATCTCGCGATAGCCCGACGAGAACCTCCTGTGCACCGTCCACCATCGGATAGACGATCACACCCTGGAATTCCTGGCCCGCGCCGATCGCCTCCAGCCTGGCAAAAGCGCGCCGGGCCGCCTCATCGCCGTCCACATCCAGAAGGACACCTCCCACATCGGACTTATGGAGGATCTGCGGCGACACAATCTTCATCGCCAGGGGATAACCGAGCTCCTGACCAGCGCGTACCGCCTCCTCCGCGCCCTGCACGAAGCGGAAGGGGAGCACAGGGATACCGCTGTCGTCAAGCCAGGCCACGGCCTCAGGCTCCAGGATGGGGCCCGGGCCGGGAAGAGGACTGACCTCCCCACGATGATCTTCGGCAGCAGGCAGGCGACCCGCGCGTCTTGCTGCAACCTGGTACTCATTCACCAGGCGGAGAGCGGCTGCAGCCCGCTCCCCCGTGGCGAAGTTGGGAACGCCCCGCCGCTCCAGATATGCCACGCTACCGGCCACGATCTGCTCTGGGAGAAAGGCGGCCACCACAGCCTTGTCCGACTCCTGCCCCCGGGCCATCCCCTCGGCAGCGTCGGCGACTCCGCGCGCCAGCTCCATGCTGTCGAGGTACGGCGTCGACACGTTGATAGCCAGCGCTGCGTCTGCCTCCTCAAGGACGGCCAACAGCGCATCGCGATACCAATCGCCGGTCCCTTGTACAGTTAGATCGACCGGGTTCTGCAAAGCGCAGTGACTGGGCAGGAAATCACGCAATTGATCCTGGACCGCAGGACTGGGCTGACGCACGTCGAGGCCCACCTCCTCCGCCCGGTCCGCAGCGAGCACCCCGGGCCCGCCGGAGTTCGTGACGATGGCTATCCGCGAGCCGACCGTCGATGGGACGCTGACAAACGCCTTGCAGAAATCGAACATCTCCTCGACGCTGCGCACCCGCAATGCGCCGCACTGTGTGAGCGCGGCATCGTACACTCGGTCCGCCCCAGCCATCGAACCGGTATGAGACAGAGTGGCCCGCTGCCCAGCCTGAGTTCGACCAGCCTTGATCACCACCACCGGCTTGCGCAACGTGCACGAGCGCAGCGCACGCGTGAACTGCCGGCCGTCTGCTACGCTCTCGATGTAAAGCGCAATGACGGCAGTCTCCTCATCCGCGGCCAGGTAGTTGAGCAGGTCAATCTCATTGAGATCAGCCCCGTTTCCGTAGCTTACGAACTTGGAGATGCCGAGCCGATACTGCTTGGCCCAGGCGAGAACAATTCCGCCGATCGCGCCGCTCTGGGCAACCACCGCCACCCCTCCCGCGGGGGGACGGGTCTCCAGGGTGGGATACAGAGAATGCGCCGTGTTCACCACCCCCGCGCAGTTGGGCCCCACGAAACGGACACCACTGCGCCGGGCTGCGTCGACCACGCCTTGTTCGGCCGCGTCGTTGCCGACCTCAGAGAAGCCAGCGGTGATAATGGCCGCCGCTGCGACCCCGGCCTCTCCGCAGTCCTCCAGCACTGCCGGGACGGTTGAGGGCGGAGAGACGATGACCGCGAGATCGACGGGTTGCTCGATGCGTGTCACAGCAGGGTACCCGCGGGCGTCCAATGCCCCCTCGCCCTTAGGGTTGACGACGAAAAGCCCCTTCGCCTCCGCACCGCCGTAGCCGCCTTGGCGCATCTGGCGAATCAGCTCGTACCCAAGCTTGCCCTCGCTGGCCGACCCCACAACCGCAACGCCCCGGGGATAGAAGAGCCGCTCAAGGACCGCTGCGCTACCCTGCATCCGTCCCAACCTCGAGACCAGCTCGGAACGCAGCCTCATTGATGGTCGCAAACTTCTTCCAGCGGTGACTTACCACCTCGGCCAGCGTCTCCGGATCGATGATCCGGCTCAGCCTGGAGCACCCCATTGCCGCCCCAAGCACATAGACATTCGCTGGCAGGCGAATGTCGTCACGCCGGGGCAACTGAGCAGGATCCAGATAGTGAAGCTGCGCTCCAGCGCCGCGGATCATCTCCTCCACCTGGTTGAGGCTTGGGTAATCGGCCCTGCCCAGCATGACCTTGGTTGGCTCCCACACATGACCGTAGGTCACAAAATCCCCGCCCGGCTTGACGTATCGCACCGCTTTGAGAGCCTCCGAACGCTCCATCGCGACGACGAGATCGGCCGCTCGCTCGGGCATCTGGGGACCGATCGAGTCCCTTGCCAAGCGGACCTGAGCCGTGACGGTCCCTCCACGTTGCGCCATGCCCTTGGTCGGATAGACATTGACCGACAACCCCTGGTGAATGGCAGCCTCCGCAATCAAGTCCCCCATCGTCAAGACACCCTGCCCCCCCACACCGATCAGGAAGATGTCGTATCGCACCTCGTCCTGCACGGACCGCTCAGCTCTCGACTCCTGATTCATATCCCCCCTGCCCAATCACTCACCAGCTGGCCCACTGACGTACTCCATCGCATCGAAGGGACAGACCTGTGCGCAGAGTCCGCAGCCGTAGCACAGGGCTTCGTCGATGATCACCGCCTCCTCCCCGAGACTGAGCGCGGGGCACCCGGTGACAGTGATACAGCGGCGACAGAGGGTGCATGCCTCACGGTCGACCTCCGTGATGCCCGCCCGCAGTCCGCGGCGCTGGGCTTGGATGGCACACTCCTGTCTCGACAGAATCACTTTGACGCCGGGCAAGGTCAAGGCCTCCTCGACGACGCCTGTGGACTCCTCCCATTTGAACGGATCTATGACGAAGAAGTGGTCCACGCCCATCGCCGGGACCAACGCGGCAAGGTCGACCTGACGGTTTCCCTTGGGCTGGAAGGCCTTATCCGTAGCCGGATTGGGCTGCATACCCGTCATCGCGGTCCAGCCGTTGTCCATGATGATCAACGTCAGCGATACGCCGTGCTGAACAGCGTTGATCAGGCCGGGCATCCCGGCGTGGAAGAAGGTCGAGTCCCCAATCGTCGCGATGACGGGTGTGTCCAGACCGCTGTAGACGTATCCCTGCGCGAGGCTTACGCTGGCCCCCATGGCGACCTCGTTCCAAACAGTCTCAAAAGGTTCATTCATGCCCAAGATCGTGCACCCGATGTCTCCGGTGACCATCACGTCGTCCTTCCCAAGCTTAAGATTGCGGAGCGCTTGGTTGATGGCCATATATGTGCCCCGGTGAGGGCATCCGGCGCAGACCGTGATGGGCCGCGCGGCGGCCAGCTCCTCAGCGGCCGCCATCTCCCCCGACTGGTCGGGCGAGATGCTGGCGTCGAGGGCAACCGCAACGCCCTCTACCACCTGAGCGACTCCATACTCCCCGACCCGGTCCAGCGTGCCGTCGAGCTTGCCCACGATACGTCCCTTAAAGCCGGCCTCCCAGGCCTGCTGGACGACATGCTGCTCGAGATACGGCTCGAGCTCCTCAAGTACCAGCACCATTCCGCAGTGATCGAGAAGCCTACGCACCTCTTCATCTGGGAAAGGGTTGGTTACTCGCACAGTCAGAAGCGATACGTGCTCCAGATCGCAACCGCGGGCGGCGGCCACGTCGAGGCCCTCCTCAACGTACGAAGCCGCCACCCCCGAGGCAATGACGCCCAGGCCCCCCGGCCGCTCCCCCAACTCCAACTGGTTCAGGCCCCTCTCTCGAACGATCGTGCCTGCGCTCGCGAGCCGAGCGATAGCCTGGCGATGTTGCGCCTGGGCGATGGCCGATCCAGCCTTGGTGTACTTCGCAATATCGCGCTCCAAGATCGGCTCCCGCTGCTCAGGAGCTACCGGGTCCTCAATGTGCACCGGGGCATGGGAATTAGCGATGGACGTCACGGAGCGGACGAACACCGGGCTGCCGCACTGCTCTGAGAGGTCAAAGGCCAGAGAGGTCAGCTCGTACGCCTCGGCCACTGTGGTGGGCTCGAGCATTGGCAGGTCCATCATTCGGGCATAGCCGCGTGAATCCTGCTCCACCATGCCCGCGTGGGCACCTGGGTCGTCGGCCACGTAGATGACGAGAGCTCCGTTGACCCCTGAGTGACCGATGGAATACAAGGAATCCGACGCCACGTTAAGCCCGGACATCTTCATGGTGCACATGGCGCGCTGCCCAGCCCAGGCAACACCCCCGGCGATCTCAATCGCCACCTTCTCGTTCGTGCTCCATTCGATGTGCCGGGCGTCATCCGGCGGCAGATTGATGAGACTGCCCAAAGCCCCGGACGACGGCGTGCCAGGATAACCAGTGACCACCTTGACGCCTGCGCGCAAGGCGCCCAGCGCCACGGCCTCGTTTCCTGTGATCAACCTGATTGTCAAGAGTGAACCTCCATTGCTAGCGTCAGCGACACCCTTCGTCTGGAAGGATAGAAGTCCAGACTGGCCGTATGTCCCACAAACACGTCTTTGTTGGCGGCGGTCGGCCGGTGACGGCTCCGGGCGTCCCCCCGACTGCGCAGGATCAGTGCGGTGCTGAGGTGGACAAGAATTCGCCGCCGCCAGGCGCCGCTACGATCTCACCTTCCCAGAGGACCCGGTGACCGCGTTGGAAAGACATCTCAGGCCAGCCGAGGACCGTGCGTCCTTCATACAGCGTGTAGCCAGCGTTGCTATGCTGGTTCTCGGACCGAATGGTGAAGGCGCGACTCGGGTTGAAGATCACCAGGTCTGCATCTGAACCAACGGCGATGGTGCCCTTCTGCGGATAGAGCCCGAAGATGCGAGCTGGGTTCTCACAGAGCACCTGCGCAACCCGCACAGGACTGATATACCCCGCGTTCACCCCGCCATCGTACACCAGTGGCAGCAGCGTCTCGATCTGCGGCGAACCGAAAGGCTGTACTAAGAAATCACCATTCACGTCCTTGGTTTTGGGCGCGTGGTCGGTTCCGACCACCTGGATCGTTCCCTCGGCAAGGGCCTTCCACAGTGCAGCGCGATCATCGGCAGTGCGAATTGGGGGGCCGATCTTGGCCAGGGCACCGCGCTCCTCGATGATTTCCTCGGTGAGGGTCAGGTACTGCGGACAGGTCTCGGCGAAGACGGGCAGCCCGGCCCTGCGAGCAGCGCGAATATGCGGCAACGCACGGGCGGTGGTATTGTGTGGGATGTAGAGTGGGCACCCGGTCACCTCGGCCATGCGAATAGCGCGGAAGATCGCCTCCTCCTCCATCGCCGCGGGGTGAGTGGCGACGAAGTACTGAGCCGAGGCATCGGGGCCACTCAGGTACTTGTCCTCCAGATAGTCGACAGCCCCGCCATTCTCCGCGTGCACCATGGCCATACCGCCCAAGTCGGCCAGCACATCCATGGCCTTCATCAGGTGATAGTCGTCGGTCGTCCACCCCTCCTTGACGTAGGGCATGAAGAACTTGAAGCCGCTGACGCCCATTTCGAAGACCTGAGGGATCTCGTCCAGCTGCCTAGACGCTTCAAACAGCCCTCCATGGAGTCCGAAGTCAAGACGCGAGTTCGCTAGTCCATCCTCCTTCATCTCCGTCACCTTTTCCACTAGGCTGTCACCCAACCGGGCATAGGCGAAATGAAGGAGCGTGGTCGTGCCGCCGTAGGCGGCAATCCGGGAGCAGTCCTCCACGCTGTCCAGGTAAACAGGGTGCACATGCACATCGATGACACCAGGGAAGATGTATCGATTGGAGACATCGAGAACTTCAGCCGCCAGATCATGACGTAGCTCTGGCGCGATTGCCGCGACGCGGTCTCCGTGGACGCCGACATCGGCGCGCTGCATCCCGTCACCAGTCACGACGATCCCATTGGCAAGGAGGAGATCGAATTCCTTGGTCACAAAGCCCCCTCTGTCGGGCGAGAAGCCCGATCTATAAACTTCGTTGCACTCGACACGCAGTCCGGACGGTGAGACAAGAAGACGAGTGTATCTGATCCAGCATGCACCGCTTACCCCTCGTCCAGAGCCCGCAGCACCTTCTCCGCTGTGATCGGCAGATCAGAAACTCGCACACCGATGGCATCGGCCACGGCGTTGGCGACAGCGGGTGCCGCGGGGGTCAGTGCTGGCTCACCAATACCCTTCGCCCCGAGGGGACCAACCCCTGTTCCCGACTCCAGAATGATAGCCTGAGTCCTTGGCAGGTCCTTAGCCGTGGGGATGAGGTACTCGGACAACGACGGTGTCTGCGTCACACCGTTCTCTACCTTCACTTCTTCCATGAGCGCCCACCCGATACCCTGGGCGCTGCCACCCTGGATCTGCCCCTCCACCGCGGTGGGATTGATGGCCCGCCCGACATCGTGACACCCCACACTCTTCAAGACCACGATCTCACCCGTCTCCGTATCGACTGCCACCTCCACGGCGTGTGCGCTGAAGGTGAAGTCCGGGAAGAGATCGCCACGCAGATTCTCGGGATCGAGCGCATCGGTGAACGGCGCCGTGAACAGGGCAAGATGTTGAAGCTTCATCCCATCCGAGGCACACATCTTCGCCAGATCCGCCAGCGGGACGCTCCTCGTGGGATCATCCACGACAAACGCCCTACGGTCGGCCAGATCCACGGCCCCCTCAGAGACGTCGAAGTGCTGCGCCGCCCGCTCCACCAAGACCTTGCGGACCATCCGGGCAGCCTTGAGCGTGGCATTGCCCGACATGTAGAGCTGTCGGGTAGCCGTCGTCGTACCCGCCAGCGGCGTCAGCGCTGAGTCTGAGTAGTAGACCGTCACATCCTCCAGGGGCATCCCAAGCACCTCGGCTGCAATCTGACACAAGCTACTCGCCTGTCCGGCACCGAGGTCCGGTACACCGCAGCGGATGACGATCGTACCGTCCTGCTCGATACCGACCCAGGAGCGGGACGTGTCGTGGAACCACATAATGCGGCCATAGCTCTGCATCGTGGTCGCGAAACCGCGGCCGATCTTGACTGGACCGTGCCCAGCCGTCCTTTCACCCAGAGCCGCCAGGGCCCGAGTCGCCTCCTCCTCCAACCAGATGGCACTCTCAATCCTCTGGCCGATCGCATTCCGGTCGCCCTGCTTCAGGTAGTTCGCCCTGCGGAGATCGAGCGGATCCATGCCCAGCGCGTTGGCCACTTCGTCCATCTGCTGCTCATAGGCCACGGCGGCCTGCGCCGCCCCGAATCCGCGGAAGGCACTGGTGAACGGGTTGTTTGTGGCCACAGCCCTCGTATCGACGCTCAGATTGTCGATATCATAGGGACCGGAAGCGGTCACCGTGGCATAGAGCGATACGTATGGGCTGAGATAAGGGTAAGCGCCCGCATTGGCGATCATCTCGATTTCGGCGGCCGTAATCCTCCCATCTTTCATCACTCCGGTGCGGTGAGTGATGATAAACGGGTGGCGCTTGGAGTGCGCGAGAATTGACTCCTCACGCGTGTAGACCAGCTTCACGGGCTGCCGCGTCGCCTTAGTAAGCAGCGCCAGGAAGATCTCGACAGTAACATCCTCCTTGCCTCCGAAGCCGCCCCCGATCATCGTCCCGCGCACATGGACCTTGTTGTGAGGCACGCCCACTGCCTCCGCTATGCTCCGAAAGTGCTCGACCACCTGGGTGCAGACTCGAATATTGATCACGTCCTGATCGTCCATCCACGCTACGCCTGCCTCCGGCTCCAGGTAAGCATGATCGATGAAGGGCATCGTGAAGGTGTTCTCGATAATTCGATCAGCCTCCTCAAATCCCGCCTGCACATCCCCCTTGCGAATCCTCCAGCGCGCCACGACATTGTCGGGCTCATAGACCACGGGCGCTGCTGGCTTCAGGGCCTCGAGGGGATCGTAAACACCGGGAATGGGATCGTACTCGATCTCGATGAGGGATAGGGCCTGTTCGGCAATTTCCAATGTCTCGGCTGCCACCAAGGCGATGGGCTCGCCGAGAAAACGAACGCGATCGGATGCCAGGACAGGAGCCTTGGAGCCCTTTCGCTCCTCCCGCCCCGTCTGTCCGGGCATGTCGGTGGCCAACTGCGCCCCAGGTAGGTCGTCTCCCGTCAGCACGCAGACCACGCCGTCCAGCGCCTCCGCTCCGCTGACGTCCAAGCGAACGATCCTCGCGGAGGGCTCGCTGCTGCGAAACACCTTGGCGTGAAGCATGCGGGGCATCTCAAAGTCGGCCGCGTAGGCGGTCGTTCCAGTTGCTTTGCCCAGAGCGTCGATCCGCCTGAGTGGCTTGCCGACCTGACGCATTGGAGTCACCTGGGTGTCTGGCAGTGGCTTGACACTCCGTGTCACGATTCACCTCCCACATTCCTCATCCGGTGAGCCGCCAACTGAACTGCCTCCACGATCTGAGCATATCCCGTACAGCGGCAGAGATTCCCGGAGATCGCCTCGCGAATCTCATCCTCCGACGGATCCGGCGTCCGGTCCAACAGCGCCTTGGCGGAGATAATCATCCCCGGGGTGCAGAATCCACACTGTGCCGCACCGGCATCCGCGAAAGCCTCCTGCAACGGGTGTGGATCGTTGAGGGTTCCCAGCCCAGCGTTGGTGATGATTTCGGCCCCATCAGCCTGGTGAGCCAGGATCAGACAACTGTTGACGGCTGTTCGGTCCAGCAATACGGCGCAAGCGCCGCAATCGCCCTTCTCGCACCCGCTCTTGACGTCCGTGTAACCCAGCTGCCGCAAGACGTATAACAAGGTGACGTTCGGTTCAACGACGACTTCATGGTCGTTCCCGTTGACAATTAAGGTGATGGCCTTGGACTGTTTCATCTCTTACCCTACCCCCTTAGCCGTTAATCTCTGCCGCTAGTTCTGTCAGCAAGCGCCGCACCAGCACACTCGTCACCCGCTCGCGATAGGCCGCCGAGCTTCGCACGTCGTCGATGCAGCTGGACGCGCCACAAGCCAAGTATCTGGCCTCCTCGATCAGCTCCTGCTCCAGATGCTCACCCCGCAGAATCTGCTCAGCCTCATAGGCTCGGACCGGGGTCGGCGCCACCGCACCCAGCGCTATCCGGGCGTCGATGCAGCGGCCGTCATCATCCAGGCTGATCTGCACAGCAGCACTCACCACAGAGATAGCCATGGACTTTCGCAGCGCTATCTTCCGGAAACCCCCAAAGCTCCTCGCTGAAGGAATCGGCCAGCGGACCGCCGTAATCAGCTCGGCCGGCTGACAGATCGTCCGGCAGACGTTGACGAAGAAGTCCTCGAGGGATATCCAACGCGACCCATCCACTGTGGACAACGCCACTTCCGCGCCCAGAGCGAGCAGTGGCGGCGCCGTATCAGCGGCCGGGGAGGCATTCCCTAGATTGCCACCGACAGTAGCGCGATTTCTGATGAGTGGGTTCGCAAAGACAGCGGCCGATTGGGACAATACCATCCCGTAGTCGGCGATCAGCGCGTCGCTGAGCAACTGGGCGATCGTGACCCCGCTGCCAATCACAGCATAGCCATCCTCGCGACGGATGTCCCCCAGCTCCGGCAACGACTCGATATTAACCAGGGACCCTGGTAGGTGGGTCCCCGCGCGGATGTCGGGGATGAGATTGGTCCCTCCGGCCAACGGGCTGGCCTCTGGCGCGCGATCCGCCAGCATCTCGAGCGCCTCAGGCAGGGTCCTGGGCATGAGCAGTTCAAATCGCGGCAGCATGTGTACCTCCGTGTCTATCCAGTTGTAACGGTCCTCTTCTGCTCCTCAACACACCGTCTGACCGCCCTCACGATGGCGGCAAAACCCGTACAGCGGCATCTATTCCCCTTCAAGTAGTCGCGGATCTCGTCCTCATCGGGGGTTGGGTTCTCGGCGAGCAATCGTTTCGTCATCATCAACATCCCCGGTGTGCAGTATCCGCACTGGAAACCAGCGTCCTCGATAAACGCCTCCTGCACAAGATCGAGCTCGCCATCCGGCCCTCCCAGCCCCTCAACGGTGGTCACCTCCCGGCCATCGGCAGCTACGGCCAGCGTAAGGCACGACAGGGCAGGGACACCGTCAATGTGCACCGTGCACGCACCGCACTCACCGATCCCACATCCATACTTCGTCCCAGTGAGATTCAGGCGATCACGCAGGACGTTGATCAGGAGCTCGTTCGGCCTGACGTCAAGTTCGTGACTGACTCCATTGACCTTAAGGGTGACGGGGTATGTCTCCGTGGGACTGAGGTGAATCGGCTTCGGCTGGACTGCGATGCGCTGGCTCTCTCCCTGACCAGCACGTCCAACCTCCAATCCTGCCGCCTTACCCTGTCCTCGCTCGCCCGCTCGATTCCAGGCTGCCTCCAGTGCATCGTGGGTCAGTGCCTCAACCACACGGCGGCGATAGCGAGCGCTGGACCGCACGTCGTCGATCGGAGTGACCTCCCTGGACGCCGCCCGGCCGGCCGCCAGGGCCAATTCCGAGCTGAAGGACTCGCCAATCAGCATCTTTTCGGCCGAGGACGGTCGCAACACCGTCGGGCCAACGGCGCCGAACGCAAGTCGGCAGTCAACGATCCGATCGCCCTCGCGAACGAGCGCTGCGGCGGCGCTAGCCTTCGCCAGGTCAGCACGCACCCGCGAGATTTTGACAAAGGCACTTCCAGCCTGCGACGCAGGAACGGGAAGCCGGACAGCGACCAGGAGTTCCCCCGACCGCATCTTGGTTTCGCCCGGCCCCACCAAGAACTCCTCGAGCGGCATCGTCCGTTCGCCCTCGGAGCTCACAAGAACCAGCTCCGCACCCGCTGCGACCAGCGGAGGAACTGTATCCGACGCTGGAGATGCGTTGCATATGTTGCCACCCAACGTGCCGATCAGCTGAATCTGCGTGGAGCCAAAAGCAGCGCAAGCGTCCGCCAGCGCAGTGTAGTCCGCCTGCACGGAGGCATCACTCCGCACGGCCCAGATGGTGGTTCGGCTCCCGATCTCCACCACTCGCTCGACCGCGCGAATCCCACACAACCCCGGCAATGCACCGACATCGATCAGGCAGCGCGGCGCGGCCTGCTCCATCTTCATCTGCACCAACAAGAAGGTGCCACCTGCCAGGACCGCAGCCCGACTGCCCTGCTCTTGAAGAAGAGCAACAGCCTCTTCGGCGGTGGCTGGGCGATGGTACTCGAATTCCTGCACCAGGAGGTGAGAATTGGTCATGTCGTGAGCGTGTGGATGGTGATGTGGGTGACTATTCATCGCCCTCCTCCTCATCAAGCGCCAAGAGCACTCTCTCCGCAGTGATCGGGAGCTTGTAGAAACGAATCCCGATGGCATTGTAGATGGCATTGGCGTAGGCCGCCGCCACCGGGTTCGTGGCAGCCTCCCCGATTCCCTTGGCGCCGAAGGGACCAGTTGGCTCGTACGTTTCTGCAAAATGAACGATCAAGTCCTCCACCTTGGGCGCCTCGCCGATTGACGGCGTCTTGGCGTCGATCCAGTACCCTCCAGATAGAAGCCGACCGTCCTTGTCCCAGCGCATGTCCTCGTAGAGCGCGTATCCAGCACCCATTGAGAGCCCGCCCTCGAGCTGACCAGCGGCGAGCTTCGGGTTGATCACCGTACCGCAGTCACTACCCATCACGGAACGCTTCGTCGTGACCTGTCCCGTCCAGGTATCGACCTCGACATCCACGAAGACGGTCACATACGCCGGTGGGCAGTGGGTGGCGCGGTAGCTCTCCACCGCGGCCAGGGTCTTCCGACTCTCAGACCAGCAGCGGGTAGCAAGCTCGGCCAACGTCATGGCGCGATCCGGGATAGCCGGGGCGTATATTACACTCTGCTCTCGCTCCCGGTCCAGCTTGAGCTTCAACGCGCCAGGCATGACTTCCATGAACTGCGCCGCCGTCTCGATGATCTCATCCCGCACCGTCTCGGCCGCCTTGACCGCGGCTCCGCCCCCGGCGTAGACACCGCGGGTGGCATGGGTGCACACGTCGTACACTGTGGAGCGGGTCTCCGCCGGGGCTAGATCGACCTTTTCCAGAGGGACGCAGAGCGCCTCAGCCACCAACTTGGCGACCGCCTCGTGCGTCCCGCCGCCGTGATCCATCAGAGCGGTGATCACATCGACGGATCCGTCGGTGTTGACCTTCACCATGGCGCCAGAGAAATCGATCACGTCACCAGGCTGAGGGGCACCAGCGCTGGAGGTATGGAACCCTCGGGCCATACCAATGCCACGGCGATACCGTCCGGTTTGAGATCCGCTGGGTGCCCTCTGGCCCCAGCCAATCGCCTCCTTGCCGCGCTCTAGGAGTTCAGGGACGCCGTCGCTTTGGACAATCGAGCGCACCAGCGGCCCCTGGCCCCAGAAGGTGTCTCCCAGACCAACGTAGTTCTTCAGCCGCAGCTCCACCGGATCTATGTCGAGCCTGTGGGCCAGTTCGTCGATCAACGACTCAACTGGGAAGGTGACCTGGGGGTTGCCAAAACCTCGCATCGCGCAGGAGGGAGTCGTGTTCGTATACACCGCGGTACCCTTATAGCGGACAGCAGGCGTCTTATAAAGGGACACCAGCCAGCCAACGCAGACGCCGAGGAAGGAATAGGGCTGGATATTGTGGGCACCGGTATCGGCGATCAAGTCCATGTCTGCCCCAAGTAACGTCCCGTCTTTCGTTGCGGCCAGCTTCAGATCGATCTTGGTACCGTAGCGGGCGTGATCGTGGGCATCCTCCTCGCGCGTCATGGACAGCTTCACAGGTCGTCGCGAGGCAAGCGCCAACGCTGCAGCAATAGGAATCGCGGGGTTCATCTGGATGCTCGACCCGAAGGTACCTCCGATCGGGACGCGCTTAACATTGATCTTGCTCAAGGGAATGTCGAAAATCTCCCCCAAGACGATGCGCACATTGTGAATAGACTGCGTGGTACACCAGAGGGTCAGTCCGCCGTCTGGCTCGGGCCGACAGATGGCCGTCTTGGGCTCCATCTGAGCGTGGTAGATCTTGGGGGTCTCAAAGGAGCCCTGGACGACGACATCGGCTCGCGCGAAGGCAGCATCCACATCGCCCTCCTCGATGTCGCGCCGACAGGCCACATTGTTCTCAATTCGGAGCGGTTCTCCGCCCCAGAGCACCATGTCGTGGATGGGCTCGGCGTCGGGGGCCATGGCCTCCCAGGCATCGGTGTAAGCAGGCAACGGCTGGTACTCTACCTCAATCGCGCGCACCGCCTTCTCGGCAAGCTCCTCGGTCTCCGCCGCGACGGCGGCCACCGCCTCGCCTCGGTACCGCACCTTGTCCGCAAGGACATAGAAGTCCTTATGCAGGACCGGAGGGGTGGTGATGATTCGCTCGTTGTAGCGCACCCTCGGGATGTCGTCGAAAGTGAGCACCACGGCTCCCATCGCCCTCGCGCGGGTCGCATTGATAGCACTAATCCGAGCGTGGGCATAAGGGCTCACCAAAACCCGGCCGTGGAGCATCCGGGGCAACACGACATCCACCGAATATCGCTCCTGACCGGTCACACGCGCCACGGCATTCTTGCGCCGCGATTCCTTTCCCAGGACATCGAACTCGCGTCTGTCCATCGTCTCGGACTCCCTTATAGCAGGCCCAGCACCATCGCCAAGAGCGCCATACGCACCGGCACGCCATTACGCGCCTGGCGGAAATAGGCAGCGCCGGGCAAGACGTCCACGTCGGTGGTGATCTCGTTTACGCGGGGCAGTGGATGCATGATGGTCAGGTCAGGATTATGCCTCTCAACCATCCCGCGCGTCAGCACGTAACTCCCCTTCAGCCGCTCGTACTCGGCTGGGTCCTCGAAACGCTCCTTCTGAATGCGCGTCATATAGAGCACATCGGCCTCCCCCAACACCGCTTCCAGATCAGCGGTCTCCTTCACCGGGACGCCCGCCTCACGGAGCTGAGCGGTGATCTCGAGAGGCATCGCTAGCTGCTCCGGGGCAACGAAGATGAGCTCGCAGTCGTAGTGCTTGTAGAGCTGAACACCGGCGTGGACTGTACGGCCATTCTTGAGGTCGCCGCAGAGGGCAACCGTGTTTCCGTCCACCTTCCCACGTTCTACATGGATGGTATAGAGATCGAGCAACGCCTGGGTCGGATGCTGTCCCGCGCCATCACCGCCGTTCAGAACCGGCACCCTGGAGACCGCGGCAGCCTGGCTGGCCGAGCCAATCTCCGGGTGGCGCATCACGATCACATCCACGTATTGGCTGACGGTGCGGATCGTGTCGTTGAGCGACTCCCCTTTGGCGACCGACGAAGTCCCGGCTTGGGCGAAGCCGACGACATCGCCACCCAAGCGGTGCATCGCCGTCTCGAACGACAGACGCGTGCGCGTGCTGGGCTCAAAGAAGAGCGAGCCCATCACGTAGCCGTCGAGCAGATCGAGGGAACCATCGCTCTGCAGACGGCGATCCATCTCGCCAGCCACGCGAAGGATCTCATCGAGCTCCTCCCGCGTGAACTGTGCGCCGCTCAGAATATCGACACACTGGAACTCAATCATAGAGAACTCCTCTGTACTTCACGAACCTCCCCTTCAACAGTAGGGCAGCACTCCCGTATCCCAGTATCTTCCGTGACAGCACCGACAACAGCCGCGCAGCAGAAGCAGCTCACACGCCTAAGTGGTGGCGAACAGGGCGGACGATATACGCTGCGCCGCCTTCTGACAACACGAGACGTACTGCTGGGTCAACTCGTCCCCTAATCGCGAGGTCGGGCCCGCCACTCCGATCGCCGCGATCACTTCGCCATCCCAGTCACGAATAGGCGTGGCTACGCCCCACGCTCCCAAGTCCGTCTCCTCCACGCTCTTAGCGTAGCCATGTTCCCGGATCCCTTCAAGTTCCGCCTCGAGCTCATCCCTGTCCGTGATCGTGCTGACGCACAGCTTGGGCAGCCCTTGATCGCGGACAATGGCGTCGATTTCCTCATCGGGCAAGTGCGCCATAAGCACCTTCGACGATGCACCGGCGTGCGTCGCCCGCCGCGAACCGACATCCAGGGCGAGCCGCACCGAGTGGGACGACTCCACCTTCGCCACACAGACTACCTCTTGGGCATGATAGACAGTCAGGAGTGCAGTCTCCCCCGTCTCACCAACGAGATCCCGCATCACTGGACGGGCAATGTCCCGTAGCCCTGTGCTCTGTTCGGCCAGGTTTCCCCAGACAAGAAGGTGATACCCCAGGTGCCACCGCTTCGTCTCCTCATCCTGCCGCATGATCCCGTGGGCCTCCAGGCTGCCGAGAAATCGATGCAGGGTGCTCTTGGGGAGTTCCAGGTGTTCGCTCAAGTCGGTGAGAGTCCAGGAAAGGCGGGAGGATGAGAAGCTGTCAATGATCCGGACCAGACGGTCGACCGTGTTTACCGATGTGGATGTTGTCATGAGCCCTCCACAACCCAGTGTCGCCGGACATGGGATTGACGGTTCACAGTGATGCGGCAGTACCCAGCAGATACCACCGAGCAGAACTGAATTCTACTATTTGGTAAGCTTTTCCGCCTCATGGAAAAGTATACAAGATGTGTGGCAATCTGGCAAGGAGCATGCGAGCGGCGCGCGGCTTGATCCAAAGACTTACCAAGCTGCCGCTATCGGCACTAAGCATTGGTCAGCCGCTCGATCTCCTCACGGGCGTGGGCCGAGAGTGGCTCAGGCTCGTGTTCGTCCAGAATGGCCACTGTCTTCTCCCGCAGCTGGTCACGGAGGCGCTTGCCACCAGCCTCGAGCCAGTCATCGACCCGCTGGCGGTTGAATAGCGTCGGTTCCCAGAAGTCACGGAAGTGCTCCATGGTGTGGTCGGTGGAGATGAACTCGCCCCCCGGCCCAACGCAGTGGATGACATCGAGTGCCAAGGACTCTGCATCGAGCGTCACCCCGTTCATGAATCGTCGCATCATGTCGATCATCTCAGCAGTGAAGACAATCATCTCCGGCGAGGTGGTCAGGCCAGCCTCCAGGTACCCCACGTCGTGCACCAGGTTCGAGCCCGCCAGCAAAGATGCCAGCACGGAGAAGGCGGCGTCTGCGGCCGCCTGCTCATCCATCGCGCAACTGTCGGAGTGTCCAGCGTAGCCCCAGGTCGGCATGTTGTAGAACCGTCCCATCTCCGCCACGGCTACCCTGGCCAGCTCAAACTCCGGCGCGCTGTAGACACTGATCGTCGTTCTCATATCGAGATGATGTAGACCGCTGCCGTAGACAAAGGGTGCACCGGGGTGTCTCAATTGGTGCAGCACGAGGCTGGAGAGCACCTCAGCATTGCCCAGGGCCAGCCCCCCGGCCAGGGTTACGGGCGCCGTCCCGCCCATCATGGGCGCCGGCGAGTGCACAATTGGAAGACCCTGATCTGCCATGTAGAGCAGCTTGTCCGTTGCCGTCTCGGAGTGCTTGAGCGGGGTCGACGGCTCAGAGTAGAGCAGCAGCGTGGGGTTGAGGCGCAACGCATTCATACCTCCAGCTGGCGCTGCCGCCATGGCCGCGATGGCCTCGCAGTCCGCGCGATCGTCACAGACAAAGACGATGGGCTTGGTGGTGTTCTCGACCATCCTCGCGAACTGCCAGCGGTACGCGCTGTCCGTTTGTAGATCTGCCGGGATCCCCATGGACATGCAGAAGTCCAGCTCAGGCAATGCATCCACAAGACGAACGCAGTCGACCACGTCGCTGGTGGTGAACTTCCGACGCTCGCCCGTCCGCGGGTCGAGGTAGTTAAGGCAATCAGAGCCAGGCCCGAAGTTGACGCGACAGCCCTCCAGGGGTGCAGCAACCTCGTCCGATCCCCGGCGACAGAGAACGATCCGCGAGGGTACCTGGTCCAGCGCCCACTCCACCAGCCCTGGCGGAAAGCGAACCAGGTTGTCATCGCTGACCACAGCATCGGAGGCACGGAGAAGCTCCAGTGCACTGTCGTGGTAGACGCGGACGCCGGTGCGCCGCAGGATCTCCAGCGATGCGAGATGGATCGCCTGGCACTGGTGCTCACTGAGCATCTGCATCCGGGGTAGGGCCCTTGCCTGTTGCGTCATGGTGTCTTCATCTCCTTGCACTAAGTCACTTGTCACGGTCCAGGCGGGTCCGCAACCCGTCTAAGAAACCTCATCTCCACCCGTCCGGGCAGGCGCAGCTCTGACACCCGGTGTCGAGCCTGATCAGACATCAGGTCCCCCTGTTCCCCCATCGCTCGCACCCGGCTCCCGCAGGTCGATCACAGGCGCAGGACCTAGCCGCATGAGGTCCTCGCCCGCGCCACAGCTTCCGAGAGCGCCTCGGCGACCAGGGTGGGGATGATGTCCAGCCGGTACGATCTGGACGCTCGCATGATGCTGCTACGCGGATTCGCCTCATCTTGGACAATCTCAGCTGCGCGTCGAAGGACACCTGGCTCCAGCAAGCGCCCCCTCAGAGAGGCTTCCGCCCGTGCCGCGCGGAACGGCTGAGGAGCCACCGGCCCCAGCGCTATGGCTGCCTCCGTTATCCTCAGCGCTCCACCTGCAATATCCTGCCCCTCGCCGTCGCGCAATTCCAACTCCACGCGCACGGCGCAGTTCAGGATGGGCAAGACGAGCGCCGACCTACGTCCCACCCGGCGCCAGGCGGTAGCGGCGCCGGCTTGCGGACGCGGGAACCGCAGCCGAGCAACGAGCTCTCGCTGCGGATCTACAGCAGAGATGCCTGGGCCCCGAAACAGCTCGCGCACCGGCTTCCAGCGCGATTCGTCGGCGGCTAGGATCTGTGCCTCTGCATCCAAAGCGACAGCCACGATGGCGCCATCGGCCGCGGGCATGGCCTGAACGATGTTGCCAACCCACGTAGCTGCATTCTGTATCGCCCCGGCACCCACCGAGCGGGCCGCCTGATCGAGCGCGTGCACGCGACGGCAAACGAAGGGGTGTTCGCGTATCACGGCAAAGGTCACCGCAGCGCCAACCGTCACCGCATCATCGTCGATCTCAATCCTCTGCAAGTCGGGAATCCGGGTAATGTCGACGAGGCACCGAGGAGCGGCCTTCCCCTTGCGGAGGTCCGGAAGCAGATCCGTGCCACCCGCGACGATCCGGGCCTGACCATCATAGCGCTCCATACAAGCAACAGCCTCTTCTACTGAGCCCGGATAGCAGTAGTCTGTCATCGATTCCCCACTCCACTCACCCTCTTGAAACCCGCATCGGCATGCGCACGACCCATAGGTTCACCCGATGTAGCCCGGATCGCGCCCAGCACGCGCTCTGAAGTGGCCGGGAGCTCCCGAATCCGTGCACCAACGGCCCGTGACACAGCGTTGATGATGGACGGCGCGGCCGGCATGATCGCCGCCTCACCAAGTCCCTTGGCGCCGAAGGGCCCCTCAAAGCTGGGGACCTCCACCAGCATCACCTCTATCTCCGGCATGGACATTGCTGTGGGGAGGTAGTAGTCTCCAAAGCCCTCGCTCTCACCAGGGATGAATTCCTCCATCAGCGCGGTGCCGAGGCCCATGAGGATCGCCCCTTCGATCTGCCCCTTGGCATCGATGGGATTGATGGCGCGTCCCACGTCGTGGGCTGCCACGACCCGCTCGACCCGCACTTCACCCGTCGAGAGATTGACCAGCACCTCCGCGACGTGTACCCCGGTGACGAAGAGAGGCACATACTCAGGACGCGTTTCCTCCGGAAAGAGAGGCGACAGATCGAAGACCCCCCGCACCCTGCGAGACTTACCGATACGGTCGAACTCGCTGGCCACGTCCGTCAATGCGATCCCCCGCCGAGTTCCCCCGCGGCTCGTTGCTGCGCTGCCCCGACAGCAAACCAATCGATCACCCGTGAGTGACAGCTCGCCCGGAGGGCAGTCAAGCAGCTCGGCGGCAGTGCCCAGCACCTCTTGCTTCAACGTCTCCACCGCCCGGCAGACCGCTCCCCCAACGAAGTACGTGGCTCGCGAGGCACCCTGGATGCCGCTATCCGGCGTACGAGCGGTGTCGGCGTTCACCACCTCGACCTGATCCCTGGGCACGCCGAACGCCTCCGCAGCCATCTGGGCCATAGCCGTGTTCGTGCCCTGCCCGTAATCCGGCGCCGAGCAGTAGGCAATGAGGTGCCCGTCCAGCGACAACTCTGC
>CAZGSX010000023.1:0-31904 GCA_964528475.1 uncultured Anaerolineales bacterium | reverse complement strand
GACGGCGAGTTCGAGTACTACACAACGGTTGAGCCCATGGAATAGCAGACGCTCCGTCTGGGAGGAGGCGCTCGCCTCCTCCCAGACAGGTCACTCGAGACAAGGTGACAGGTTCGTCCCTTCCGGGCTGAAGCTTGGGGCGCGGGCAAGAGGGAGCGAGTCTGCTTCTTGACAGGAGGTTCGGATGGACACAATCTTGCAGCAAGTGATCAACGGCATTTCCATCGGGAGCGTATATGCGCTGATCGCCGTGGGCTATTCGCTGGTCTACAGCATCCTGAAGTTCTCCAACTTCGCCCATGGGGGGGTGCTCATGTTCGGGTCGTACTTCGGCTTCTTCGCGCTGACCTCCGTGAAGGTACCCTTCTGGGCAGCGCTGCCTCTGGCGATGGTGGGGGCGGGCATGCTGGGAATCCTCAACGAGCGACTGGCCTACCGGCCCATTCGGATACGTAACTCCCCGCTGCTGTATCTGATGATCTCATCTCTGGGTGCGTCCATCTTCCTAGAGAATTTCGCCATCGTCACCATTGGGCCCACCTTCCGCACATACCCAGAGGTCTTCCCAATTGCACCGTTTATGATGGGGGGGCTGAGCATCGGACGCCTGGACATCATCATCTTCGTGATCGCGGCCATATCGATGGCCCTGTTGACGTGGATCATCTACGGCACACCGGTGGGCAATGCCATCCGCGCCACCTCGTACGATATGCGGGTGGCCAGCCTAATGGGCATTAACCCTGATCTGATTGTGGCCCTGGTGTTCTTCCTTGCCGGGGCGTCAGCAGGCTTGGGCGGGGTGCTTTTCGGGATTAAGTACACGGTGTGGCCTGGCATGGGGATCCTGACGCTCAAGGCTTTCATCGCTGCGGTAGTGGGCGGGCTAGGGAGCCTGCCGGGCGCCGTATTGGGGGCGATGGTGCTTGGTGTGACGGAGACCTTCGCGGCAGCATTCGTATCTTCGGCCTTTCGCGATCTCTTCTCGTATGCTTTGATGATCATCATCATCCTTGTCAGACCCGGTGGACTGCTGGGCACGGTCACCGGAGAGAAGGCATAGGGGGTCAACTATGTCCCAATACTATATTGGCATCCTGATACTGGTCTGCATCAACCTCCTGGCCGTGCTTGGCCTATCTCTGCTCACGGGGTTCACCGGCCTGTTCAACTTCGGTCAAGCCGGGTTCCTGGCCGTGGGTGCCTACACCGCCACCATTCTGACGACGCACTATTCGGTTCCATTCGTGCCAGCCCTGCTGGCGGGCATGTTCGTCTCGGTACTAACCAGCTTCGTGATCGGATACCCGACATTGAGGCTCAAGGGTGACTACTTCGCCATTGCGACGCTGGGCTTTGGAGAGGGCATGCGACTGCTGGTGGAGAACCTGGAGAAGCTCACTGGGGGATCGCGCGGCATTCCACGAATTCCCACGCACACCTCCCTCCCTCTCGCCGTGGTGGCCAGTGCCATAGCCCTCTGGCTGGTGGGTAACTACGTCGGCTCCCGTCACGGGCGCAACTGCATTGCGATCCGCGAGGATGAGCTGGCCGCTGAGTCGATTGGGGTCGACTCATTCCGCTACAAGCAAGTATCTTTCGCAATCAACGCCGCGCTGGCCGGTCTATCCGGTGGACTGCTGGCCCACTACGTCGGCTTTATCCAGCCTTCGATGTTCAGCATGGTGAAGTCAACGGAGTTGATCGTGATGGTGATCTTCGGCGGGATGCACAGCCTCACCGGGGCTGTCTTCTCGGCCCTTGTGCTGACATCGTTACCGGAGTTGTTGAGAACAGCGCAGGCGTGGCGCCTGGTGGCTTATGGTGCGCTGGTAGTTCTGATCATGGTTGCTCGTCCCGAGGGACTGATGGGGTCATGGGAGCTCACTCCGGCCAACGTCAAGGCCCTGTTTGACCGCTTCCGCTCCCGAGTAAAGGGGGAGTAGACAACATGTCACTGCTACAGATGAAGAACCTTACCAAGGACTTCGGCGGCGTCCGCGCCGTGGATGACTTCTCGCACGAGCTGGAAAAAGGCGGGCTATACGCCATCATCGGACCAAACGGGGCGGGCAAGACTACCATCTTCAACCTTGTAACGGGGATCTATAAGCCAACCAAGGGCCAGATCTTCTTCAACGGTGACGAGATCACAGGCCGTCCCACGCATCAGATCGCCCAGAAGGGAATCGCTCGAACCTTTCAGAATATCCGCCTCTTCTCGGACTTCAGCGTGCGAGATAACGTGCGGACGGCGTGCCATCGCTACGCCAGCTACTCGATCTGGGAAGGTTTGCTCCCCACCCCGCGCCGTCGATCCCAGGAAAAGGAACTGGCCGAGCGATCCTCGCGCCTTTTGGATCTGGTCGGCCTCACAGATCGCGCCGATGAGCGCTCTAAGAATCTACCCTATGGCCATCAGAGACGCCTGGAGATTGCCCGCGCCCTGGCTCAGGAGCCCGCCCTGCTGTTGCTGGACGAGCCGGCAGCTGGCATGAACCCGGACGAGACGGTGGATCTGATGGCCTTCATCGAGGAGATCCATGAGGCTTTTGACCTCACCATCCTGCTGATCGAGCATCATATGGAGGTCGTCATGGGATTGGCCGACGACATTGTGGTGATCGACTTCGGTCACACGATCGCTCAAGGCACGCCGGAAGAAGTGCAGTCCAATCCGACGGTCATTGAAGCGTACCTGGGAACCGAGGAGGGTTGAGATGGCCCTATTGGAGATCGAGAGCATATCCGTTGCCTACGGGGGCATTCAAGCGCTGCAGAACGTGTCCCTTCACGTGAATGTAGGGGAGATCGTCACGATCATCGGGGCCAATGGGGCCGGCAAGTCGTCGCTCTTGAATGCCATCTCGTCAATCGTACCGTATCATAAGGGCGAGATCCGCTACCAGGAGGAGCGTCTACCCAGTAAACCGTACAAGGTGGCTGCTCACGGCATCATTCAGGTTCCGGAAGGCCGACAGGTGTTCGCTAACCTAAATGTGGAGGACAACCTGCGCATCGGGGCATACCTGCGCCGAGACAAGGCAGGGATTGAGGATGATCTGGAACAGGTCTATACACGTTTCCCCCGCCTGAAGGAGCGAAGGCAGCAATACGCCGGTAGTCTGAGCGGAGGGGAGCAACAGATGTTGGTCATCGGGCGCGGCCTGATGGCGCAACCAGGCGTGCTACTGCTGGATGAGCCGTCTCTGGGGCTGGCGCCGCTTCTGGTCGCGGAGATCTTCCGGATTGTCGATGATATAAACCGGCAGGGGACCACATTGCTCCTCGTGGAACAGAACGCGAAGAGAGCCCTTTCGGTTGCTGACCGGGCGTACGTCCTGGAGACAGGTAGGATTATCCGTGAAGGGAGAGGAACGGAGCTTCTGACAGATCCCACGGTCCAGGAGGCGTACCTGGGAACGAAGCGGGCCAGGTGATCCGTATGCATCTGTTCGGCACGCGCGACATTCGCGTGTACAGGCTGGGGGGGTCCGGAGTCGTTACCCGCTATCAAGAGGCAGAGCCCTAGGACCATGAAATCCAATCGGATCGCCGAACGCATTTTGAGCCAGTATCCCGATCGACTGTTGACCATCGATTCGCATACGGCAGGCGAACCCACCCGCTTGATTGTAGGGGGGATTCCACCGCTTCCAGGCAGCACTGTTGCTGAGAAACGGGAGGCTTTCATACGGCAGTGGGACCACGTGCGGCTGCAGTTGACCCGCGAGCCGCGGGGCCACCGCGATCTGCTGGCCGCCGTAGTCACCGAGCCGACAACCCCTGAAGCTGACTTTGGTCTCATCTACATGGACGCCCGGCGTTACCCCTATCTGTGCGGTCATGCCACGATAGGCGCTGTGACCACCCTGATCGAAGCTGGCGCCATCACATCCGTGGACCCAGTGACCACGGTGGTGGTGGACACGCCCTCGGGACCCATGGAGACCAAGGCTCGCGTCCAAGATGACAAGGTCGAATGGGTGGCCGTACGGGCGGTTCCGTCTTTCGTGTATGGCGAGAATGAACGCCTACGAGTCCCGGATTTCGGCGCCATCGTGGTCGACACGGTCTGCGTGGGTGGATTCTTCGCGATGGTTGACGCCGGAGAGATCGGGCTGACCCTGGATGCGGAGAACACAGACCTACTGATCGAGCTCGGCATGACCATCATCGAAGCAGCCAATGAACAGTTGACAGTACGGCATCCCACCCGCCCGGAGGTAAAGACAATCGATGTGACGGAGTTCTACGCCTTCTCCGATGATCCATACAGAGGAAGGAGTGCCGTCATTTACGGCGAATCTCATATCGACCGCTCCCCCTGTGGAACCGGCACGTCGGCCAAGATGACCTTGCTGCACCACCGCGGGCAGCTGTCGCTGAATCAGCCATTCGTGAATGCCGGGATCTTAGGGACGACATTCGAGGGGCGACTGGTGGCGGAAGCTCAGGTGGGGAATCTGCCGGCTGTGGTGCCGGAGGTCCGGGGTAGCGCGCAGGTCACAGGCGTGCACCGGTTTGTCATCGACCCTCGGGATCCGTTCCCAGAAGGGTTCCTACTATAGAAAGATCTGAATCGGCGGGCACACAATGACTGACTTGGTTCTACACAACGGCAAGTTGCACACGCAAGATGAAAGGTATCCAGGGCCGACGGCCGTGGCGATACTCGGTCACCGCTTGCAGGCCATAGGCGACGACGAGGACATCCTCAACCTAGCCGGCCCTGACACGGAGGTCATCGACCTGGAGAGACAGGTGGTCCTTCCGGGGCTTACCGATTGCCACTTCCATTACTATGACTGGGCGCTGGGCCTGCGGAGGCTACCCCTGCGGGATACCCAATCACTTCCAGATTTGAAGCAGCGCTTGGCCCAGCACGCTGAGGATGCGCCTGTAGGCCAATGGCTCCTCGGCCAGGGCTGGAACGAGTCACGCTGGCCGGAAGCTGGCCAGCCCACTCGGGCGGATCTGGACGAGGTTGCCGCCGGGCACCCTGTGATTCTTTGGCGAAACGATCTCCACCTCGCCGTGGTGAACTCGCACGCTCTGGAAGAAGCGGGGATTGGACCGGATACATCCAACCCCTCGGAGGGCGTCATCGACCGGGACGAAAGGGGACAACCTACCGGGATACTGCGGGAAATGGCGATTAAGCTGGTCACGGACGTCATCCCGCCGCCGACCGAGGACGAGACAGTCGACGCCATGCGCGATGGGTATGAAATGCTCCATGCGCTGGGGCTCACGGGCGTCCACGACTACCGGATTATGGGAGGCGCGGACGGCCCCCCCGCATTTCGCGCCTACCAGCGTCTGCACGCTGCCGGCGAGTTGGCCCTGAGAATGTGGATGCATATTCCGGGGGAGCTGCTGGACGAGGCAATCTCGCTGGGGCTGCGCACTGGCATGGGGAGCAACTCTCTGCGGGTAGGACACGTGAAGCTCTTCTCGGATGGAGGTCAGGGCGCCCGTACCGCCTGGATGCTGGAGGCCTACGAGGATACGGGTGACAGCGGCATGCCATTGACGCCGATGGATGAGATCTTGCGGGCCGTGCGGCGCGCAGATCGGGCGGGCCTGGCCGTGGCAATACACGCCATCGGAGACCGAGCGAACCGAGAGTTGATAGGCGTATTTGAACAGGTTATCAGCGAGGGCAGAAAGAGGGATACGGCACCGCCGACGGCACCGCATCGCATTGAGCACGTGCAGATGATCCAGCCCGAAGACGTGTCGCGGCTAGGGCAGTTGGACGTGGTGGCGTCGGTGCAGCCCATCCACTGCCCAGACGACATTCCCATGGTCGAGCAGTCTGTGGGAGCGCGGGGACGTTTCGCCTACCCCTTCCGAGATATGCAGAAAGCCGGGGTGGCCATGGCCTTTGGCTCTGACTGCCCGGTGGCCGACCCGAACCCGATGCTTGGCATTCACGCGGCGGTCACCCGGCAGACGAGGGATGGCACACCACCCAATGGTTGGTACCCCAAACAGCGACTGACAGTCCCCGAGGCCGTGTGGGGTTTCACGATGGGCGCGGCGCTGGTCACAGGCCGTCAGGCAGACCTGGGCAGCATCACGCCGGGGAAGCTGGCAGACCTGGTCGTACTTGATCGCGATATCTTCGCCCTCGGACACACAGCCCCGGGGGACATCGTAGAGGCAAGGCCCGCAATGACTGTTTTCGACGGGCGGGTGGTACACACGGCGTAGGATGGCCGTGAGAGGAAGTCTCGCGTGCAGGTCAAGCTGAAACTGTTCGCTGGGTACCGGCGCTATCTACCAGAAGACGGTCAAGGCACTGCCCGCGATCTAGAAGTGGAAACCGACACCTCGGTTCACGACCTGCTGAGTCTGTTAAACGTCCCCATCGAAGGCAGCGTCATGTTGGTGAACGGCCGGATGGCCGCTCCAGAGCAGGTGCTGGAGGAGGGCGACGTCGTGGCTGCCTTTCCGGCGCTGGCAGGTGGATGAGAGCTTCTGGCGTGCACTTCAGATCGGGCGTTGCAGTCTGTCGCATCTTGAACCAACCAAGGCCTCTCGGCCACGAGAATTCGTATTCGAGACCACTATAGGAGACATTGCTATGTTTGGATGGCACGGCAAGGCACTGCGAATTGACCTCACGCGTGAAGAGATCACGGCAGAGGAGATCGATGCGCAAACGGCCAAAGACTTCATCGGCGGACGGGGATGGGCAATCAAGATCCTTCACGACGAGGTCCCGGCCACGGTCGATCCCCTCTCACCAAATAACAAGTTGATCTTCACCACCGGTCCGCTGACGGGCACACCAGCTCCCACGGGCAACCGATACATGGTAACCACCAAGGCCCCCCTGACAGGGGCCATCGCCTGTTCGAACTCAGGGGGCGTTTTCCCCACGGAGATGAAGCGTACGGGCTTCGACATGATGATTTTCGAGGGACGCGCCGAGCGACCGGTGTACGTGTGGATCAGGGCAACGGATTCGGACGACGAGCCGCTGGTAGAGATCCGTTCGGCGGATCATCTGTGGGGCCAGCCCGTCCCGGAGACCACGGAGCGACTGCTGGAGGAGACCGATACGAAGGCGCGCGTGGCCTGCATCGGCCCCGCCGGGGAGCGACTGGTCAAGCTGGCCAGCATCATGAACGATAGCCACCGGGCAGCCGGCCGCTCCGGCGTGGGGGCGGTGATGGGGAGCAAGAACCTCAAAGCCGTAGTGGTGCGCGGAACGCGGGAGGTAAGCCTTGCCGATCCGGACGCGATGAAGGAGCTTTGCCGCGAAGTGCGACAAGAGGTCGCTGCCGACGTGAAAAAGGGTTCCACCCTGCGTGAATACGGCACGGCGTACGTTCCTGTCGTCACCAATGAGATGGGTATTTTGCCGACACGCAACTTCCAGAGCGGTGTCTTCGAGGGGACAGAGGGAATCACAGGGCAGGTGCTCACGGAGAAATACCTCGTGCGACCCAAGCCGTGCTTCGGTTGTCCCATCGCGTGTGGTCGGAAGACCACTCTAGAGGGGTCGCCATACAAGGGAGAGGGAGAGGGGCCTGAGTATGAGACCATCGCCTCCTTGGGCAGCGCGTGCGGGGTGGACGACCTGGCAGCCGTCACCAAGGCGAACTACCTGTGCAATGAGCTGGGGTTGGATACGATCTCTGCCGGCGTGACGATCGCCTGCGCCATGGAGCTGTATGAGAAAGGGATCTTGCCCGAGGAAGACGTGGGCATGCCGCTGCGCTTCGGAGATGCCGACGCGGTAATCAGCCTGGTAGAGCAGATCGCCTATCGGGACGGCTTCGGCGATGCACTAGCTGAGGGGAGCTATCGCCTGGCCGAGCAATACGGCCACCCAGAGCTTTCGATCACTGCCAAGAAGCAAGAGTTCCCCGGCTACGATCCGCGGGGGTCGAAGGGCATGGGCCTGCTGTACGCGACCTCAAATGTGGGCGCCTCGCACATGGCTGGGGATCTCGCCTACATGGAGGTCTTTGGGGTACCCAAGAAGATTGACCCACTAACAGTCGGGCGAAAGCCCTGGTACATCAAGCATTTCGAGGACCTGTTCACGATCATGGACGCCGCTGGTCTGTGCGTCTTCCTCTCCATACGATATCTGTGCGACGCCGACGAAAAGGTAAGACCCACGAGGATGGCACGGCTTCTCAATCTGGCCACCGGGGCAGGATATAGCGTTGAGACTCTGCTAGAGGCAGGGGATCGCATCTACACCTTGGAGCGGTTGTTCCTTTGCGACGCCGGCTTCCGACGCGCCGACGACACGCTTCCCCGGCGCATGCTGGAGGAGCCGATGCCAGAGGGGCCAGCGAAAGGCCACGTGGTGGAACTAGGCGACATGCTACCGGAATTCTACCGGCTGCGGGGGTGGGATGAGGATGGCGTGCCCTCGGCTGAGAAGCTAGAGGCTCTGGGGCTGACGTCAGAGGCAGGATAACACTTGGCCACCGCAAGTCGCCCTCACGGCTTCCGAAGCCGCGGTGGGCGGCAGCGCCCCCTACTCCATGGCTGGGGGCAGGGTCTCTTCCGACGGACGCGAAGAGATCCTACACGACGCTCTGCGGTCGTGATAAGCCTTTCAGCAACTCTGCAGAAGCGGTACCTGCAACAGAAAGAAACGGGGCTACTATCTGGTGCCCAACATCATGCTGGAGGAAACATGACACGACAAGACTCGACCACAGAGCACATCTCGGACCACACACCTCACCTGGTAACCGAGCTACCCGGGCCGAAGGCACAGGCCCTGATCGCCGCAGACAGGGAGTTGGTATCGCCTTCAATTCCGCGGGCGTACTCGTTGGCCGCCGAGAAAGCCACTGGGTGCACGGTGGTGGATGTGGATGGCAATCGCCTGCTGGATTTCGCCGCCGGCATCGCCGTCTGCACCACCGGTCACTGCCATCCCAGAGTGGTTGACGCAATCCAGAAGCAAGCGGCCCGCCTGATCCACATTTCGGCGGACTTCTACTATCCTCGTTACGTGGAGATGGCGGCCAAGCTGGCCGAGATTGCCCCAGGTGATGATGACTGGCAGGTCTTCCTCACTAACTCGGGGACAGAGGCAATAGAGGGGGCGCTGAAGCTAGCGCGCTATGCGAGGGGCGGTCACCGCTTCATCGCCTTCCTCGGTGCCTTCCACGGTCGCTCGATGGGCGCGATCTCATTGACAGCCAGTAAGCCGCAATATCACCGCGGGTTCGGGCCGCTGCTCGCAGGTGTGACCCATGTTCCTTACGGAAATTGCCTGGCGTGTCAGTATAACCTGACGTATCCAGACTGCGGTCTGGCCTGTGTCGATTTCATCGAGGATGAGATTTTCGAGCGGATTGCACCGCCCGAAGACGTGGCGGCGATCGTTGTCGAGCCCGTACAGGGGGAGGGCGGGTACGTGGTGCCGCCGCCCACCTGGCTGCCGGCGGTGCGTGAACTCTGTGACCGGCACGGTATCCTGTTAATCGTCGATGAGATCCAGTCTGGTATGGGCCGGACAGGCAGGATGTTTGCCTGCGAACACTTCGGCGTGGTTCCGGACATCATGACGGTGGCAAAGGGCATCGCCTCGGGCATGCCTCTCGGCGCCTTCATCGCAAGAAAGGATCTGATGGTCTGGGACAAGGGTGCCCACGGGACGACGTTCGGCGGCAACCCCGTCGCCTGTGCAGCCGGCTTGGAAACGATCAGCTTGCTTCAGGAGTCACTCGTGGAGAACGCAGGCCGAATGGGCGAGTACCTGATGGAGCACCTGAGACCACTTGAGGAGGCGTACGACAAGCTCATTGAGGTTCGCGGACTGGGACTCATGATCGGTCTGGAATTCCAAAGCACCGGGCTGGCCCAGTCGTTGGTGAAAGCCTGTTTCCAGCGCGGGTTGATCGTCCTTCCATGCGGCGATAAGGCCGTGCGCCTCGCGCCGCCACTGATCATAGGGGAGGAAGAGGCAGACTTAGCGCTGGACATCCTGCAGGCGGCCCTGCGTGAGGTAGCGGGTGGTGGATAAACTGACGGACATGGCAGACGCGATCGCAACCCACGTCCGAGATGGAGACGCGATAGCCATTGAAGGCTTTACGTCCTGTATCTGCTTCGCGGCTGCGCACGAAATCATGCGACAGGGACGCCGAGATCTGGTCCTGTGCCGCATGACACCCGATCTGGTCTACGACCAGATGATCGCGGCGGGATGCGCCCGCAGGATGGTATTCTCTTACCTGGGCAACCCAGGGGTTGGGTCGCTCTACTGCGTCCGTCGTGCAGTTGAGAAGGGTGTTCCACGCGGCATAGAGCTGGAGGAGTATTCTCACTTCGGGATGGTGGGACGGTACACCGCCGGTGCCCACCGACTACCCTTCTTTCCCCTGCGCTCATACAAGGGTAGCGATCTGGGTCACGTCAACCCCCGAATTCAATACGTAGAGAGCCCGTACCGTGACGAAAGCATCGCGGTCGTGCCACCGCTCAATCCCGACGTCGCCATCATCCACGCTTGTCGGGCCGACCGCAGAGGGAACACCCAGCTCTGGGGACTGCTTGGCGTGCAGAAAGAGGTCGCCTTCGCATCGAAGCGGCTGATCGTGGTGGTGGAGGAGATCGTGGATGAGGACGTGATCCGCTCCGATCCAAATCGCACCGTGATCCCCGATCTGATAGTGGATGCAGTGGTGCACGAGCCGTACGGCGCTCATCCTTCCTACGTGCAGGGTTACTACGACCGGGACAACGTCTTCTATCTAGACTGGTACGAAATCAGCAAGGATGTGTCCAGGACTGAGGATTGGCTCAGTGAGTGGGTATACGGAGTTCGCGATCGGGCCGAGTACGTGAGGAAGATGGGGGCGGAAGTGTGGGAGCGCCTGAGTCCGGGGGAAGCGTGGGCAGGCACGGTGAACTACGGCGCGTACAGCAACCAAGGACAGGGGTAGAATCCATGTCTTCAACGTATACACCGTCCGAGATGATGATCGTCACCGCAGCGCGGGCTTTGGAGGGCGTGCGCACCGTCTTCGTCGGCGTCGGGCTGCCGAATAGCGCGTGTAACCTGGCGCGTCGCACCGTGGCCCCGGATCTCGAGCTGATCTATGAGAGCGGCGTCTACGGCGCCAGGCCGGCCCGGCTCCCGCTTTCCATCGGCGACCCCACCCTCATCAGCGGGGCAACGTCGATCTGTTCAATGAGCGACCTCTTTGGGCTATACCTTCAGGGCGGTCGGGTCGAGGTCGCCTTCCTTGGCGGCGCACAGATCGACCGGTTTGGCAATCTTAACACCACCGTGATTGGCGATTGGGAGCAGCCGAAGGTGCGCCTACCGGGCAGCGGGGGGGCCTGTGAGATCGCCACCAACGCCCAGCGGGTGTTCATCATCATGCGGCTGAAGAAGCGCGCCTTTGTGGAGGAGCTCGATTTCCGGACCAGTCCCGGGCTCCTAGGTGGAAGAGACGAAAGGGAGAGACTGGGTCTGTCGGGTGCCGGTCCCCAGTTGGTCGTCACCGATAAATGCCTGTTCCGCTTCAATAGTGTGGCAAAGGAGATGACACTGGAAAGCCTGTACCCCGGTGTCACCCTTGAAGAAGTGCAAGATGACGTGGGATGGGAGCTGCGGGTGGCGGGAGACCTACAAGAGGCCACGCCGCCGGGAACAGAAGAACTCCGTCTGTTGCGCGAGGAGCTTGACCCGCAAGGGCTCTATCGCTAGGAGTAGGAGCCACCAAAGACTTTGGCGCACATCTTTCGACGATCACGGAACTTATGCAATCACTGGTAGGAAAGCCGATAGGCGCGGTGAATCGCCCAGTGCCACCATTTGGCTGAGCATCGCCCCCTTCCGGGACTGCAACGACAGGCAAGTCGGGATGACGGGATATGTGGCGCAACAATGGGGCTTTGAGGATCTCTGCGTCAGCACGGCGCGGATTCCAGGTGCGTAGGAAGCAGCTCATCGAGCCAGGTTATCCGGATCAGCTCGAGGTTAACGAACCATCCAGACAGAGGAGGAAGCATGCGTGAAGTCGTTATCGCCTCGGCGGTCCGTACGCCGATTGGCAAGTTTGGAAGCGCTCTTCGAGACGTGCCGGCGGACGAGCTGGGCCGAGTGGCTGCCAGAGGATCGCTCGATCGGATCGGATTGCAACCTGAGCAGATCGACGAAGTCATCATAGGCCATGCCCGTCAGGCAGGCAACGGGCCCAATCTGGCGCGCCAGGTCAGTTTCCGGCTGGGGGTGCCCGTCGACCGTCCAGCGTATACCATCAACAAAGCCTGTGCCAGCGGGATGAAGGCCATCACACTGGCCTGCCAGTCGATCGCCATGGGTGAGAACGAGATCGTCCTGGTCGGTGGCGTGGAGCAGATGTCACAGATTCCCTATCTTCTGATGGGGGCCCGATGGGGGTACCGCCTGGGCAGCGATGAAGTGGTGGACGCGATGCACCGCGATGGGTACGAATGCCCCCTGGCAGAGATGATGATGGGGCGCACCGCTGAGGTACTGGTAGAGGAGTACGGCATCAGCCGCGAGGAACAGGATCGGTTTGCACTGGAGAGCCACCGGAAAGCCGTGCGCGCGTGGGAGGAAGGGCTGTTCGACGCCGAGATAGTGCCTGTTGAGACAGCCGGCCGAAGAGGAAAAACCGTGCGAGTGGGACAGGACGAGCGCCCCCGGCCAGACACCAGTATGGAGAAGCTGGCGCAGCTTCCCCCGGTGTTTAAGAAGGGCGGCACCGTGACGGCGGGGAACTCTAGCGGCATCACAGACGGTGCGGCAGCCGTCGTGGTGATGCCAGCTGAGCGGGCGGACGCCCTGGGCATTCAGCCGCTGGCCTACATCGAAGCTTTTTCCAGCGCTGGCGTGGACCCCAGACGCATGGGAATGGGACCCGTGCCGGCAACTCGCAAGGTGATGGAGAAGACAGGTCTCTCGCTTGACGACGTGGAGCTCATCGAACTGAACGAGGCCTTCGCGGGGCAGGTGCTGGCAGTTGAGCGCGAGCTTGACTGGGATGTGGAACACCGGAATGTCCACGGCGGAGCGGTCGCACTGGGACACCCAACGGGCTGCACCGGCACACGCATTGTGGTCACCTTGCTCCACGCCATGCAACAGCGCGACGTCGAGCTTGGGCTAGCCACGTTGTGCGTCAGCGGGGGCCTCGGGATGGCCCTGCTGGTCAGACGACATTAGGGATCACCACGCATGGAAACGATTCAACGACAGGCAGGGAGCGAGGCGGCACGGTACGGTCACCCGACCGGACACGTGCTCTACCGGCGCGGTACCCACCAGCGCCCGATGGTTGCGCGGGGGGAAGGCGTGTATCTGTACGACGCGGACGGACGCCGCTATCTGGATGCCTCTGGCGGGGCAATCGTCGTCAACCTCGGTCACGGGGTACGGGAAGTGGTGCAGGCCATGGAGGATCAAGCCGCTCGCGTGGCTTACGCCCACCCCACGACGTTCACCAGTCTGCCCATGGAGACGTATGCGGAGGCGCTGGCCCGGGTAACCGGTCTGCCCGACGCGCGCCTCTTTCCGTTGTGCAGCGGCTCGGAGGCGGTGGAGACGGCCATTAAGCTGGCGCGCCAGGCACAGCTGGCTCGGGGGTATGCCAGCCGCTTCGTGACCATCTCGCGCTGGCAGTCGTATCACGGGACCACGTTGGGGGCGCTCGCCGTGACGGGCAAGCCGAAGATGAGACGGCCCTTCGAGCCCCTGCTTCCTCCGAATCGACACATTCCGCCGCCTTACTGCTATCGATGCCCGTATGGGCTCCACCACCCGGGATGCGGTATTCGCTGCGCCGAGGCATTGGCGGAGGAGATTGTGCGGATTGGAGAGGAGAATGTGGCCGCGTTCATCGCAGAGTCTGTGAGCGGCGCCACGCTGGGGGCGGTCGTGCCGCCGCCGGGGTACTGGCCCCGCCTCAGGAAGATCTGCGATGAACACGGCGTGTTGCTGATCGTCGATGAAGTCATGGCCGGCTTTGGCCGCACAGGGCGGTGGTTTGGCTTCCAGCACTGGGACATCATGCCGGACGTGGTGACAATGGGCAAGGGCGCCACCGGCGGCTACTTCCCACTCTCCATCACAGCTGTGCGGGGGGAGTGGATCGATGCGATCACGGAAGCCAGCGGGGGCTTTGTACACGGCGGGACTTTCTCCCACCACCCGGTGGGAGCGGCGGCTGGCCTGGCCGCCCTGCGCTACATGGAAAGAAAGAACCTGGTGGCAGCCGCGGCGAGCAAGGGTGAGGTGCTGGGGGAGAAACTGCACGCGGGGCTCGGGGATCTGCCATGGATCGGCGACATCCGCGGTATCGGGCTACTGTGGGGGCTCGAGTTCGTCGCAGACCGAAAGACCAAAGCACCTTTCCCTCCCTCGTGGCACTTCGCTCAGCGCCTGGCGGACATCGCGCTTGAGATAGGGCTGATCGTCTACCCCAGCGGCGGCTGCGTGGATGGCACTGCGGGCGATCACATCACCATCGGTCCGCCGTTCGTGATCACGGACGAGCAAATCGACGAGATGGTCGTGTTGCTGCGTGATGCAGTGGAGCAGGCAGCGACTGTCGTCGACGTATGACCCCAGCAGGCAGCCTGTATGCCGCTCTGGGACCTCCTTAAGCCTTAGGCCACTGTCCGGCTGCACAGTGACCACTCTGCTTGGTCGTCCAAGCCACAATGTGGTACAATAGTCAGGAGCAGAGGAGGTAAGACAAGCAAGCTTATGGCACGAATCGGAGTATTCGTCTGTCACTGTGGCCTGAACATCGCAGGCACCATCGACGTGGAGCAGGTGGTTGAGGCCGTAAGTGACTATCCAGGCGTTGCGTTTGCCACCGACTACAAGTACATGTGTTCGGACCCCGGACAGGGCCTGATCCGAGATGCCATCCGGGATCACGAGTTAGACGGCATAGTGGTCGCCGCGTGCTCGCCGGCAATGCACGAGGCCACCTTCCGTAAAGCAGCTGCCTCCGCCGGGCTGAATCCCTATCGCCTGGAGATCGCGAATATCCGGGAACAGATCGCGTGGCCGCATCAGCGCGCCCCCGACGCTGCGACGCAGAAGGCCGTCAAGACCGTGCGCGCGCTGGTGGAGAAGACCCGCCGCAATCATGCACTGACGCCCCTGTCCCTT
The DNA here is from genome assembly GCA_964528475.1 of uncultured Anaerolineales bacterium. Classification (GTDB taxonomy): domain Bacteria; phylum Chloroflexota; class Anaerolineae; order B4-G1; family B4-G1; genus SKLM01. The sequence continues at coordinate 16,759 of CAZGSX010000023.1, read as the reverse complement.
GCCGTCACGAGGCGCGCACTGATCGTCGGCGGTGGCATTGCCGGGCTCACTGCGGCGTTGGACATCGCTGAGGCAGGTTATCCTGTCGTACTCGTCGAGCGCTCAGAACGTCTGGGCGGTAGGATGGCGGAGTTGTCTCCGGTCTACTTGAATTTCGATGACGGCGATCAGCTCCTGGCGGAGCGGCTGCAGGCCGTTGCCCGCCACCCGCTCATCACAGTACTAACCCAGGCGGAAATCACGGGGTTCGAGGGTTACGTCGGCAACTTCCAAGTCGAGGTAAGCCGGGTACAGAATTCGGAGCGAGACCTCACTACAGATCCATTCACCGAGAACGAGGATGTGTCCTCAACAATCGAGCTGCTGACCTACGAGGTGGGCGCGGTGATTCTGGCAACCGGCTTTGATCTCTACTCCAAGCAGCAGATCCCCGAGTATGGCACCAGGTCGCATCCGGACGTGATCGACAGCATGACATTCGAGCGCATGCTGAAGTCCGGTGAGATCCGGCGACCATCAGACGGGCAGGTGCCGAACGAGATTGTCTGGATTCAGTGCGCGGGGTCTCGATCCCCAGAGCAGCACTGCGCCTACTGCTCCAAGATCTGCTGTATGGCGGCGGCCAAACAGACCATGGCATATCGGGACGCTGTGCCAGAGGGGCAAGCATACGTCTTCTACATCGATATCCGCTCCCAGGGCCGGGGCTACGACGAGTTCGTCCAGCAGGCGATGGAGCAGTGTGACGTCGTCTACCTCCGTGGCAAGGCGTCCAAGGTCGTGACGAGGAACGGTAAGCTTGAGGTTTGGGGAGCCGACACGCTCACTGGCCGCTCGCTGCGGGTGGGAGCGGACATGGTGGTGCTGATGATGGCGGCAGTACCGAGTGAGGGAAGCGAGGCACTGGCGCGTATGCTGCGGGTCACCAGGGATGAGAGCGGATTCTTCTCCGAGGCCCATCCTAAGCTGCACCCGGTGGAGAGCCTGACGAGCGGGGTGTTTCTAGCTGGTGCCTGCCAGTTCCCGAAGGACATACCGGAAACCGTATCCCAAGCCTCCGCCACCGCCGCCAAGGTGCTGCGGTTGTTCTGTCAGGATGAGATGACGCAAGAACCCACCGTGGCCTACGTGGTGGAAGAGCTGTGTTCCGGGTGTGGCGCCTGCGTCGAGGTCTGCCCCTACCAGGCCCGCGAGGTGCATCCCCAGCGCGCCCTCGCGGTGGTCAACGCTGCCCTGTGTCAGAACTGCGGCGCCTGCGTGGTTGCGTGCCCCAACAAAGCCAGTCGCATCCACAACTGGACATCCGAACAGCTGCTGGCTATGGCGGATGCAGCACTGGGTTAGGAGTGGGACCGCGCGCTCCTGGTCGCCCCCACCCGCCAGGAGACATACGTTGCCGGGTCGATGCCCGGCGAACAGGATCTGCAGGCTCTTGAAGGCTGGTACTGCCGTGAGCATCGGGGAGTGAGATCCGCACGTGAATAGCACATCATCTGCACGACGCGTTCTGATTGTGGGGGCCGGCATCGCCGGGATGCAGGCGGCCCTGGATATTGGCGACGCCGGCTTCGACGTCCTGCTTGTGGACCAACTTCCCTCGATCGGGGGCCGAATGGCGCAGCTTTCGGAGACGTTCCCGACCCTCGACTGCGCACAGTGCATTCTTACCCCCCGGACTGTCGAAGTCGGACACCACGAGCAGATTCAGCTGTTGACATACGCTGACGTGGAAGCGATTGAAGGTGAGGCGGGGGACTTCCAGGTCACTATCCGCCGCCGCGCGCGCTACGTTGACTGGGACACATGCACAGGATGCGGCCTCTGTCAGGAGAAATGCCCTGCCAGGACGCCATCGGAGTTCGAGCGAGAGATGGGAGAACGAAAGGCCATCTACACCCTCTCTCCCCAAGCGGTGCCGAACAAGCCAGTCATCGACTCCGAGCACTGTCTTCACTTCCTGCACGATCGGTGCGGGGCCTGCGCCAAGCTCTGCCCCGTGGGAGCTGTGGATTTCGAGCAGCAGGATACTATCGTTGAGGAACGGTGTGACGCAATCATCCTGGCACCCGGGTACGACCTGTACGGGTTAGACCGGATGTCGGAGTATGGGGGTGGAACCACGCCCGACGTCATCGATGCCATGGCCTTTGAGCGGCTGCTCTCCTCCTCCGGGCCCACCACAGGCGCGGTGCGTCGGCCGTCCGACGGCAGAGTGCCCCAGGAAGTAGTCTTCATCCAGTGTGCCGGATCTCGAGACCCGGAAAAGCACCTGCCTTACTGCTCTAAGATCTGCTGTATGTACACCGCCAAGCAGGCGATCCTGTACAGTCATCGAGTGCACGATGGGCAGGCATATGTGTTCTATATCGACATTCGGGCCTCCGGCAAGGGGTACGACGAGTTCACTCAGCGTGCCATGGAGGACGAACGGGTGATCTACTTGCGAGGGAAGGTGTCGCGCCTCTTCCGACGGGGCGACCGAGTGGTCGTGTGGGGCGCCGACACGCTGACCAATCGCCAAGTAGAGATTTCCGCGGACCTCGTCGTGGTGGCGCCAGCCCTCATCCCTCATCCCGAGACCGGGCGCTTGGCACGTCTCCTCACCTTGTCCACCGATGAACACGGCTGGCTTCTCCCCCTCGAATCCAATACACATCCAGTGGAGACCGAACGAGCGGGCATCTTTCTGGCCGGGGCCGCGACGGGACCCATGGACATCCCGGAGACTGTAGCACAGGCCAGCGGGGCAGCAGCCCAGGTGCTGAAGATGTTCTCAGCCGGGGAGAAGCAGCCGGGATAGGATTCGACCGTCTCAGCGCCCGCACCACTCCCTCCCCACTGCACGCAGGGCGCTCATGCAAGAATGGATCGCCGAAATCATCAATGGTGGTCCTATTGGCCTCGATAAGCGGTTCGATGGAGATGCTTCGATCCGGAAAAAAGCAGTAGAGTCTGCGCCCAAGACTGTCTTCTCGTTGACTGCTAAGCCAGACGTGGTAGCATGCTGGCTGAACTCCGACACGACGAGAGGAATTGTGTCGAACCAGTACGCGGAGGCTCGTTGCTGAGCTGCTCATAGAGAGACGCACAGATGACCATTGAGTCGGGCCCCAGCACCACTCTCCTGTCTGCACCCGCCACTGACGCGAGTCATCTACACCCTTGCTGCGACCATTTCGTCTTCCCCCGTCCGCGAGAGAGCATTGGCCGCCTCAGACAACAGCTGGAGTACAAGAACTCGGGCCTCAAAGAAGTCGAAGGAGGGTCATTCGTTGAGGCATCACCTGCAGGGTCTTACACGACTCGTCACCCAGCCAGCGCGCATTGTCCAGAACTACCAGCGCTCGTACCTCCAACCTGACCTGATCGCTGGGCTGACTGTGGCCGTGGTCATGCTGCCGCAGGCGATGGGTTACGCCTTCATTGCCGGCGTCCCGGTCAGAATGGGTCTCTACACCGCCATCGTGGGCTCTATCGTGGGGGCCCTGTGGGGTTCGAGCCGCCATCTCCAGACCGGGCCGACCAACGCGGCCTCGCTGCTGGTGCTTTCGACGCTGCTGGCCATAGCAGAGCCGGGTTCAAAGGACTACATAGGCGCAGCAGCCCTGCTCACCATCATGGTAGGCGGATTTCACATCATCATGGGACTGGCAAGGCTCGGCGTGTTGGTCAACTTCGTGTCGGACTCGATGATAGTTGGCTTCACCGCTGGTGCCGGCATTCTCATCGCCTTCCACCAGGTGGCCCACCTGCTGCGCATCTCCATCTCCTCCTCGCCCAGCCTGTGGGAGACCATCCCTGACATCGTCTCTCACGCAGCCGAAACTCACGCACCAAGCCTGGTCCTGGGGCTGGCGACCCTCCTGCTCATCTTGGTGGTGCGTCGGATCAGCCCTCGTATGCCCAACTTGCTGATCGGCATGGTGACGGCAGCCGGGATCGTGGGGCTCCTGGGCCTGGACGCACAGGGAGTAGAGGTCGTGGGCGAGCTACCCGGAAGGTTACCGCCCTTGACGGATCTCTCTCTGCTGGACCCCGGGCTTGCGCCGCAGCTTCTGACTGGTGCCCTGGCGGTGGCTGCCATCGGGCTGGTGGAGGCGATCTCGGTCGCCCGCAGCATCTCCAGTCAGACAGGGCAGCGGTTGGACAGCGACCAGGAGTTCATTGGACAGGGACTGGCAAACCTGGTCGCAGGGTTCTTCTCGGGATACGTCTGTTCCGGGTCATTCACGCGCTCGGCTGTCAACTACGAGGTGGGTGCCAGGACACAACTCTCGAGTGTCTTCGCCGGGCTGTTCGTTCTGGCCGGGACGGTCGTGCTGGCGCCACTGGCCTCTTACGTGCCGTTGGCGGCGCTAGCAGCGGTCCTCATTGTCACCGGATGGAGTCTTGTAGATCAGGAGGAGATCGCCAACATCTGGCAAGCGAGCGCTGCCGATCGGAACATCATGTTGCTGACGCTGGGGGCCACACTTCTGCTCCCGCTCCAGCTGGCCGTGCTGACGGGGATCAGCGTTTCGGTCCTCCACTATCTCCTTAGGACCACGAAGCCTCGGGTCCGAGAAGTAAAGATGAGCGATGACTTGATGTACTTCACCCCCTCCTCGGAGAGACCTACGTGTACCCAGCTGGGTGTGGTGGAGATTCTCGGGGATCTCTACTTCGGCGCAGTGAGCCACGTTGAAGAGCGCGTTGCCAGCCTGCACGCCAGACATCCCGACCAGCGGTATCTGCTCCTGCGGATGTACACCGTGGAGAACTGCGATATCAGTGGTATCCATGCGCTGCAAAGTATCGTCCAGAATTACCGAGACCGCGGGGGGGACGTGTATTTCGTCCACGTTCAGAAGCAGGTGCTGGACATCATGAAGTCCTCCGGATTCTACGAGTACGTGGGCGAGGATCATTATCTTCGTCCCGACCAAGAGGTGGAGTATCTCTTCCACCACGTGCTGGATCCGGCAATTTGCATCTACGAGTGCCCGGTTCGAGCGTTCGCGCCATGTCAGAACCTGCCAAAGCAATCATACGCCCCTGAGGTGGACTGGCCCACGGACCTGAAGACAGAGAATGTGCCGCTCATCGGACCCGAAGGCCTCTGGCAAGCGCTGCGCAGTGACCATCCGCCCGTAGTCCTGGATGTGCGCGAACCAAGGGAGTACGATCGGGCGCACATCCCGGAGTCCCGGTCCGCACCGCTGCCGCAGCTGTTGAAGGACTCGCAGATTCCCCATCGCGAGCCCGTGGTCCTGGTGTGCAGAGGGGGACGGCGCAGCAGGCGTGCGGCGGCGGTCTTGAGACAGAGAGGGTTCCACAATGTCCGTGCCTTGAGCGGAGGCATGCAAGCCTGGGAGAGGGATAACCTGCTGGAGGCTGTGGGGTATGGCCAACCAAACAATTGAAGCCCCTCCGCACAATCTAGGTTTGGATCTGGTGCGGGCAACGGAGGCCGCAGCGCTGTCCGCCGGGCGATGGGTGGGCCTGGGGAAGCCCAGAGAGGCGGACCGAGAAGCGACCGAGAGGATGCAGGCCACCCTTAACCTGGTTGACATGGAGGCGGCCGTGGCGGTGGGCGAGGACGTCCGGATCTACACCTGCGATGCACTACAGTCCGGCCAGTGCGTGGGGACGGGTGAGGGTCCAACGGTGGACATCGTGGCCGACCCCATCGACGGCCGCAACCTGGTAGCCGAGGGCCATCCGGGAGCAATTGCTGTGATGGCCGTTGCGCCTCGCGGGGCCCTGTGGAGACCAAGGCCAGCGGCCTACATGGAGAAAATCGTGGTCGACGTCGAGGTCGCCGATGATCTAGTCCCGGAATGTCTGGACGCTCCAGCGGCGTGGACGCTGGCGCTGGTGGCACGGGCAAAGAATAAGGATGTCGAGGACCTGACGGTCTTTGTGCTGAATCGCAAGCGGCACAGAGATTTAATCTCCGAGATTCGAAAGGCAGGGGCCCACGTCATGCTTCGGGATGAGGGCGATGTGACTGGAGCCCTGCTGGCCGGGCGTTTGGACAGCCCTATCGACATCCTGATGGGCGTGGGAGGGATCCCCGAAGGTCTTATCGCTGCCTGTGCGCTTAGGGCTACCGAAGGCGCGATGGTGGCGCGACTGAGACCCCAGAGCGATGAGGAGGAAGCCGCCATCCTTACCAAGGGGCTGGACCCGACGGAGATCCTCACGACGGACGACATCGTGGATAGTGATCAGGTGTTCTTCGCCGCAACCGGGATCACGGGGGGGCTGCTCCTCCCCGGCGTACGCTACAGGGGAAGACAGGCTGAGTCAAGCTCGCTGGTCATGCGCGGTCAGACGAAGACGCGGCGGCTGATCCAGACAGACCATCTTCTGACAGACAAGACGAGAGGGTGGAAACGGTATGTCCCTGGCAAACCTTTCGGCTAGCCCCACATAGCCGAGAGAGGCGCCCCGCCGGGAGTGCAGAGCAGGGATCGGCATCTGGTCGCCAGCCTGCAGGTTCGAGTTCAACCGGGGGGGTCGTCTTGAGCTCATTAGGCTCGCTCGAGGGAGACAAGAGAGATCCCCTGGGCGAATCCCGCGCCTGGCCCAGGCTTGAGCGCATCGAGGCGCACCCAAGAGGTCTTCGCCCGGCTCTGCGGGCTCTGGACCAGACGCTTCACCGCCCAGAAGTTCTGGAACTACAACTGGCAGTCTGGGCTTGACGGGGCTTGCGCGTGTCCGCTGCTCCAGCGAAGGAACGATGACCGCTAGGCCTGATCCTCCACCGTCCAGCTGAGTCTCCCCCGATCGGCCGTCGGATCCACCATTCTTCAAGAGCCACCTACCCTGCTCCTGCCGCTGGCAGGATGCCGTTGACCTCGCCTTTGCCGAGCGGGCCTATTGACAAATACCGCAACAAAGCCTATAATAGAACATATGTTCTAACGGCGAACTTTCGATCAGGTAAGGGGCTGCTCACGGGGTTATCGTTTTTCGATGTGTGACCAATCAACCACTGAGCGAAAGGAAGGCTGATCACAGCGCTATGTGGATAGCTTGTCTAATGATCCCACACCTCCCGTTACAGTTAGAACGGCGGCGTGACCCGTCCCTAGCTCGGGTCCCCTTGATCATCGGTGGGCAGCGTTGGGATGAGGAGGCGGTGCTTGATTGTTGCTCCCAGGCCATGAGCGCGGGAGTGGAGCCGGGGATGCGCCTTTCTCGCGCTGAGGCTCTCTGTCCCCATGCCCACTTTCTTCCCGCCGATAGGGAAGCGTACGCCGTCGTCCACCGCGCGCTGATCGAAAGCGGCAGACATTTCACCCCGATGGTGGAGTCTGACCAACTCGGGCGCGTATACGCCGACACCTCGGGGCTCAAACGGCGGTTCGAGAGCGACACTGAGGCAGCGCAGCGACTAGTTGAGGAGGCGGTCAGCACCGTCGCTTTCGATGTGCAGATCGGCGTAGCTGGTGGAAAGTTCGTAGCCTGGCAAGCGGCGCAGACAGCTGAGCCCGGCAAGGCATGCGTCGTGCCTCCTGGCAAGGAACGGGCTTTTCTCTCGTCGTTGGATATTTCCGCGCTCCCCATTGACCCCGAGATGGAACGCCGCCTGCGTCTCGTGGGAGTGCGCACGCTGGATGCCCTGGTCAAACTACCCCGCTTGGCCGTGCTTCGTCAATTCGGTAGCTCGGCCGCTGCCGTGTATGATATGGCCTGCGGACAGGATCCACGACCCGTCCATGCTGAGGCTCCTCCGCTTCGTCTTGTGCGATCGCACGACTTCCTCGACCCGGTGGGGGATCAAGCGCCTTTACTTGCCCACGTGAGGCGTATGGTAGATGAACTGGCCCAAGACATGGGCCGCCGTGGCTACCAGGCCGAAGGATTGCTGCTGCAAATGGAGGAGGCTTACGGTGAGGAGCACCAAATTGGCAAACCAGTCAAGCCTCCCTCCTCGAGCGCAGAGCGTCTTTCCCGACTGGCATCTTGTATGCTGGGCAGCTTGACGCTGGACGGGCCCGTGATCAAGCTCTCATTGACTCTCTATCCTCTGCGCTCTTTCCACCTCGGTGGAAGCCAGCTTTCGCTCCTGGATTCGACAGGGATTCCGTCCTCCTCCTCTGTCACCTTTGGCCACGCACTGCGAGAGACACTACGACGGTTGCAAGACCGCTTTGGAGAGCTCTCGATCCTCGTTGCCTCGCTAGTCGTCGCCCCGGAGCCTCATCCCGTCCATGTCACGACCGATCACGACGGCCTGCCCAGAGCCGTTGTATGGCAGGAGCGCATTCAGGACGTTCGATCGCTCTTCGAACACTGGCGCGAGCGTCGGCGGTGGTGGGCTCAGCCCATAGAGCGCGACTACTTCCGATTGGAGATCGAGAACGGCCAGATCAAGGTTATCTTCCACGATGTAAGGGCTGATCAATGGTATCTAGAACGCCGTCACATCTAGCCCTCTCACGGCACGATCCCAAGCCCGCCCGGGGTCCATCTCGAGCCCATCTCGATGTACATCAACGGCAGCCGCCGACAGAGTTGACCGAGGAACGGAGCGCCGGGGTACGATTGAGAGCGCTGCCAACGGACTCCCCTGCCGGCTATGCCGAGCTTCATGCCCACTCCAACCATAGCTTGCTCGACGGGGTCGCCTCACCGGAGGCACTGGTCACTCGCGCGGCCCATCTTGGCATTCCCATGCTGGCCCTGACCGACCATAATGCACTCTACGGGGCGGTACGTTTTGTGAAAGCTGCGCAGGAAGCGGGGATCAAACCCATCTTAGGCAGCGAGATGACGCTCCGCGGAGGGGAGGGCAAGGAAGACTTCCACTTGACGCTCCTGATAGAGAGCGCCGAGGGATATGCTAACCTGTGTCGTCTGATCACATTAGCGCGACAGGGTCAGAGCAAAGGAGTAGCCCGGCTTGACAAGCGGGACCTGGCTGCCCATGCACAAGGCCTGATTGCCCTCTCAGGATGTCGTCGAGGAGAGATCCCGCGCCTACTGATGGACAAGAAGTATGATCAAGCGCTGAGCACGGCCCAGGGCTACGCCCGGGTCTTCGGGTCGGATCGCTTCTTCATCGAGCTACAGCGCCACTACGTGAGGGGTGACGATCGACTTCTGGCGCGGTTGACGGCGCTGGCCGATCGAGCCGGCCTCGATGTAGTAACTACGGGCAATGTTCACTATCTTCATCCCCATCAGCGGGACGTGCATGATATCCTGCGCTGTATTGACCATCAGATCACCCTGGAGGACGCACACGACTTGTTGTATCCCAATGATGAGTACGTCCTGCGCTCACCTCAGGAGATGACGAGGCTATTCGGCGACATCCCCATCGCTCTGAACAACTCTTTGCGAATTGCTCATCGCTGTGCATCAGCGTGCGACTACCTCCCTGCAGGGACGCAGGTCCTTCCAGGAGCTCCACTTGCCGATGACCGCCCACCCCATGAGAACCTACGGCGCCTGTGCCGTCAGACGCTTCATCGCCGCTACCCGATCAATCCACCGCAAGCCCTCCTGAAGAAGGAGCTTGCAGTGATCCAGCAGATGGGATTGGCCAACTACTTCCTCGTCGTATGGGACATCGTCCGCTTCGCTCAACACGCGGGCATCCGCTGCCAGGGCAGAGGGAGCGCAGCCAACTCGCTCGTCGCCTATCTCCTGGACATCAGCCCTATCGACCCGGTGGCGAGCCAGCTGGTCTTCGAGCGCTTTCTCTCACCGGAACGCGGTTCGCCTCCCGATATTGATATCGACATCGCCGCCGACCGGCGTGAGGAGGTGATCCAGTACGTCTATGAGAGGTATGGTCCTGAGCATGCCGCAATGGCCTGCACCTTCATCACGTTTCGCGCTCGATCAGCAGTCCGGGACGTGGCGCGTGTGCTGGGCTTCCCACCTGCATTGGTAGAACGATTGAGTGAGTCGCTGGATGTTTATGATGCTCGCAGTGTGCGGGAATCAGAGATGATGCTGGAAGCTTTCGATGCCGAGCAACTGGCGGGCAGGCCATTCCAACAGCTCCTGCAGCTGGTGCCACAATTGGAGGGCATTCCCCGCCATCTGGGCATCCACAATGGGGGGATGGTGCTTTCGGGCCCACCGCTGTGCGAGATGGTTCCACTGGAACCAGCGACAATGGAGGGGCGGGTGGTCACCCAGTGGGACAAGGACGGTCTGGAGGGCGCAGGCATGGTCAAGATCGACCTGCTCGGGCTAAGAATGCTATCAGCCATTGAGGATGCTGTGAGCATCATCGAGGCGCAGACAGGCGAGCGACCAGCCTTGGCCTCGCTTTCACCCGATGACCCCCAGGTCTACGATATGCTATGCCGAGGCGAAACCATCGGCGTCTTTCAGGTGGAATCGAGAGCCCAAGCCAATCTAATCCCTCGCTTTCAGCCCCGCTCCTTTGAAGATCTAGTTATCCAGATCTCCCTCATACGTCCCGGACCGCTTCAAGCTCAGATGGTGCGCCCTTACCTGCGGCGCCGGGAAGGACAGGAGGCAGTAGTCTATCCACATCCCCTCCTGGAGGACGCGCTCCAGGAAACATTGGGCGTGATCATCTTCCAGGAGCAGGTGCTAAAAGTGGCCCGCGATCTAGCCGGGTTCGCGCCAGGGGAGGCGGAGCTCCTACGGCGCGCTCTGTCGCACAAGCGCGCTGAACGGAAAATTGCGAGCTTTAAGGGACGCTTTGTCCATGGTGCTGTGGAGCGCGGTGTAGAGCCGGAAGCAGCAGAGCACGTCTTCACACAGCTGCAGGCCTTCGGCGGTTACTCGTTCCCTAAGAGCCACGCTGCAGCCTTTGCCTTGTTGACGTATCAGTCAGCCTGGTTGCGATGTTATCACCCCCTGGCTTTCTTCACCGCATTGCTGCGTCATCAGCCCATGGGATTCTATCCAGCCCACGTCGTCGTCTCCGAGGCGCGGCGCTGTGGCGTGGACATCCGCCCGGTGGATGTGGAGGCCTCAGACCTACAGGCCACCGTGGACGGAGAGGCGCTACGCCTGGGCCTGGCCGTGGTCACCGGACTGGGCGAGACGGGCGGACAGGGGGTGGTGGAAGCGCGCCGATTCGGCCCCTTCCGCTCGCTGGCGGGCTTCTGCCGGCGCACGAGGCTGGGGAGGAGAGCCGTCGAGGCTCTGATCTGGGCCGGGGCCTTCGATGTATGGGATGTGCCGCGACGCGAGCTGTTCTGGGAGCTACAGATGGCTCTGGAGGCAGCCGAAGGGCCACCGGAGCTCCCTGTCCAGGATCCAGGGAGTCGTCCGCGCTTCGCCTTTCTCTCACCAGAGGGCCGCCTGTGGACCGAGATAGCCCATACAGGGATAAGTACCAGAGAGCATATCACGTCTCTGGTGGGCAACAAGCTGGCGGCGATGGAAGTGACACCGAGCGGCGAGCTTTCCAGACTGGAGGATGGTCGCTGGGTGCATGTGGGGGGGATGGTCGTCTCGCGCCAACGCCCGCCGACGGCCAAGGGAGTAGCTTTTCTGGCCCTGGAGGACGAGGGCGGTTTAATCAACGTTGTGCTCCACCCGGACGTGTACGAGGAGAGCAGGGAAGCCCTGCAAGCATCCTTTGTGGTCGTCAAGGGCCGTCTGCAGAAGCGAGACAGGACAGTCAACGTCTTGGCGCAGAAGATCACCGCCCTACCGATCGAGTAAACCTGTCACCTCTAGCCTCTCACGGGCGGCGGCCAGACCAACTCGTTGGACCTCTAATCTCGACCGACAGGGGAACGCGCAGTACGCAGCAGATGGCTTGTAGCTGGCTGGCAGAGGGCTGGCCAAACACCGCACCCCAGCTTCTTGACGCCCCGTCCCTCCCATCATACAATGGGATCCGACGAGCCTTGCTGGCGGTCACCGAGGCCCTGTCCTACTTTGGGACCGATACCAGCTCCATGTCGATTCTGAGTCTTCAGACCGGCCTAAGCCCCACCGGGTCCGTCTGGGGAGCCGCGTTCCCATAAAGCAAGGGGAATCCTTTATGCCGAGCTTGCCGCCAGCGTACGCTGAGATCCTCCTCAAGGCTGTCCTCTCGCTGATTGCCATACTACTGACCTTTGTGGCGAACCGCATCCTGCGCAACCTGCTCCGAGCGAGGTTCCGGGACACGCCTCATGCCCACACGGTGTTCATGCTGGCCCGGAACGCCGTGTTCCTGGCGGGCACCGGGGTTGTCCTTCTCATCTGGGTGGGGTTCAGCAGCAACTTCACCGTCGCCATTGGCATCTGGGGCGCTGGCATCGCCTTTGCCTCGCAGGAGACTATCGGTTCGTTTGCTGGTTACCTGACCATTGTCACCGGGAACCTGTACCGCATCGGTGATCGGGTGCGCATCGGCTCCGTGACGGGAGATGTGATAGACATCTCCATGTTGCGCACCACGGTGATGGAGATTGGTGAATGGGTCAAGGCTGATCAGTACACTGGACGCGTGGTGACGATTGCCAACCGTTCGATCTTCTCAGAGCCGGTTTTCAACTTCACGCAGCATTGGGAGTACCTGTGGGACGAGATCACCATCCCCATCACGTACGAGAGCGATTGGCGACGGGCCGGACAAGCGATGCTCGAATACGGAGAGGAGTACACGGTACACCTTCAGGCGGACGCACAAAGCGAGCTGCGAGCCCTGACGAAGCGGTATCCAGTCCGCGAGGCCGGGGTCATTCCTCGCCTCTATACAGTGATGACGGACAACTGGATCGAGCTCACTCTACGGTATGTGGTTGACGCCCGAGAGCGCCGAGAGGTGGCGGGACGGCTTCATCAGGAGTTGCTGCAGCATTTCGATGTGGAGCCCAACATCACAGTGGCCTCCGCGACGTTCGAGATCGTGGGTTTCCCGAAGCTGCGCGGTGATCTCCAGATGTCCCAGCGAGAGCCTACGAACAATAAGCAGGACGATGAGAGCAAATCCTAGACCCGATCGAAAGGTAAATCACTCTCCTGTCATCAGGAAAGATTCACGAAAGCGACAAGAGACCGAGAGGCAAGGATGAAACGAGCATTGCGCACCCTGACCTCGCTGGCCCTCATCGCGTGGCTGGCAGCAGGCGTCATCCTGACCGTCGGGATTATCAGATTCCGGCTCCGGAACCCGCCCTGGAAGATCACTCAGGTACCGGAGGACGAGGTCATCTGCTTCACCCTGTACACAGTGCACAATGATGTTCTGAAGCTCAGCGCCCAACTCTACGAGCTTCCGCCCGACGCCAATCGCACGGTTCGCCTCGAGGTCAAACAGGATGACGAATGGGTTCAAACGGCGAGCACTGAGGTCGGTGAGCCGGACTGGGTGGCTGTCTTCCGCGTGGAGGATTGGGACTCCTCTCAAGATCACCAGTATCGCGTGGCCCACGGGGACAGCGCTTTCTACGACGGCTTGATCCGCAGAGATCCGGTTGACAAAGAGGAGATTGTGGTAGCTGCATTTACGGGCAACGGCAACACCGACCGCGGTCCGCGTCCCGACATCATCGAGAACATCTCCATACAGGACCCCGACTTGCTCTTCTTCTCCGGTGACCAGGTCTATGACCATCACGACCATTTCGCGGCCTGGCTCCTGTTTGGGCGGCAATTCGGGGAGATCACGCGAGACAGACCGACCGTGGTGATCCCAGACGATCACGACGTGGGACTTCCCAACCTCTGGGGAGGCGGAGGAGAGATAGGGCCAGGGGGGTACGGGAATCCCGACTACGTGAGGATGGTGGAAAAGGCACAGACGAGCCACCTGCCGGACCCGTATGACCCAGCACCCATCGACCGCGGCATCGGCGTGTACTATACGTCCCTGACGTGGGGACGGGTGGGATTCGCAGTCATAGAGGACCGCAAGTTCAAGTCTCAGATAGACGTCCTCGATCGCAGGACGTTGGAGCAACAAGGAGTGATCTTCGCACGGCCGGACCACATTCGGACACTTCCCGACCCGCAGCTGATCAATGTGCCGACGGCGGAGCTACTTGGTGAGCGCCAGCTGACGTTCCTCGGTGAATGGACAGCCGACTGGAGTGAACAAGACATGAAGGCGGTGCTGTCGCAGGCCCCATTTGCCGGGGCGGCTCACGTCCACGGCCCGTTGCGGCAGCGTCTGGAGGGCGACCTGGACTCCAACGGGTGGCCGAAGAGGGGCCGGGACCTGGCACTCAGACAGATGCGGAAGGGATTCGCACTTCACATCAACGGGGATCAACATCTGGGCACGCTGATACACCAGGGCGTTGACGATTGGAGCGACTCCAGCTACTCGTTCTCGATGCCGAGCATCGTCAATCGGTACAGGCGATGGTGGCGCCCTCTGGAGCCGGAGCAGGATCTCCCTGAGGGGGCACTGGAGCACACGGGTCGCTATCTGGACGCTTTTGGGAACAGGATCACCGTGCTGGCATACGCTAATCCAGACCCAAGCCGGCGCCGGTACGACAAATGGCGCGCGCAGGCGGCAGGATACGGCATTGTGCGCTTCAACAAGAGAACACGCGAGATCACTATGGAGTGCTGGCCAAGAGGGTGTGAGGTCACGGATCCTGAATGCGAGCAATACCCCGGCTGGCCCATCACGATCCATCAGGAGGACAATTACGCTCGCACGCCCACCGCCTATCTGCCGACTCTTAGGATTACGGGGCAGGAAGATGCAGTCATCCAGGTTATCGCTGAGGAGACCGGGGAGATTGTCTACACGTTGCGCATCAATGGCAACACCTACGAGCCCAGGGTGTTCAACGAAGGGCTTCACACCATCAGGGTTGGAGAGGGCGACTCTATTAGGACCTTTACCGGGATCAGTCCCCTGAAACCGGGTGAATCGGCGGAAATCTTCGTGGAGCTGGACTAGTCTGCGCACCGGGTCCGCTAGGCCTCCGGCTCTGCTCCGGGAGGAGGAATGCGATGGGCTTGAGAAGCCGCACAATGTACCGATCCTGGGTCTGGCTGACGGTCCTGGTTGTCTTTTCGGTGCTGCTGGTGCTGGCGAACAGATTCACAGACGGAGAGACGTTCCGCGGCGCTGCGCCCATCGTCGTGACCGCCCTTGCTTTGCTCGGCCTCTACGGCCTCCATCGGGCCACGGCCAGAAGCGGCGCTTGGCGGGTGACGAATCGGGCAGTCGCGGCGCTTGCCGTCGGGACAGCCTTGTACGCCCTTCTTGCCTACGTCTTCAACTCGGTGCTAGATATCTCCGTGGGTGAGCTGGTCGTCCAACCCCAGGTCTGTCTTCCTATCCTGCTGGGGTACGCCTTCGGGCCGGTGGCAGGCTTCTTCAGCGGCGCGGTTGGCAACCTGCTGGGAGATTTCGTGACGGGTTGGGGTGTTTTCCCCGTCTCCCACATCGCCAGCGGGCTCACGGGGCTGATTCCCGGGCTAATAGCCGCCCTGAGTGAGGAGGAGCACGACACGTCCTTCGTCTCAGCCCTTGTGATCGGGACCATAACCGTTACGGCGGCCGTCATCCTGGTCCATCCACAGGCTCCTGAGCCGTGGACGGGCGAGGTGCAGAGCTTCCGCTTCTGGGCATGGATCCTTCTGGTGGGCGGAGCTGTGATGATCGCCAACAGTGTCCTGCTCGAGGAAACCAGCGTCCACCTGGCCGCCCTCAATCTCTACGGCACGTTAGGCATTCTGGCAGGTCACCTCTTCGCGTCCCTGAGCCACATCTGGATCTATGAGTACAGGCTTAGCACGGCCGTGATTGGTGAGTTTGCGCCCTCGGCAGCAACGGACATCCTGAATCTAGTGATCTTCGCCCCTATCATCCTGGCCACGTATAACTCGCTTCGAACCAAGCGGTTGGCTAGGCGGAGCCGCCGAAGCGACGGAAGTCAGTCCTAGCTGGGAAGGAGATAGGGTGAGGTTAGACTTCACGAAGGTGGTGCACTGGTTCTTGATCGGAATCCTCCTGGCGCAGGGATTGTACGGCTTCTACATGGTCTTTTTCGTCATCGGGGGCTCAAGGTGGCCGCTATTCATGCGGGCAGTCGACACACCTGTGGAAGTCATCCTAAGGCGGCGCCTGTACGCCATCGAGACGTGGATTGCTATTGGCGCACTGGTAATCTATCTGGGCATCACAGAGGTTCTTCCCCGAAAGCATGGTGTCGGGCGCGAGGAGAGAGAAACATGACCCGTCGCCTGGTGGGTTCGGTTGTGATCGCTGTCGGCGTCCTAGGCATCGCACTCTGCGCCTTGGGAGTGGTGTATACGTGGCGGGCAGCGGAGGAGATCACCCTCGCGGCCGACGATAGCCTGCTCCTGATATCGAACTCCTTAGCCGAGATCGACCGCTCACTGCAGGTGGCTGACGCGACCATGGACGAGGCTACGATCGCGATAGATGGGCTATACGCCACCTCGCTGGATGTGAGCCTCATCCTGAGCAGTACGCGGGTGACGGTGGACGAGATGGCCGGGCTGACCCAGGACGACCTGCCACGGAGCATTGAATCATCGCTGGCGGCTCTTGAGGCCCTGGAGGAGACAGCGGGGGTGATTGACCAACTGCTCCGGGGACTACAACGCTTCGGGATTGGCAACTATGACCCAGAAATGCCACTCGATGAGGCCGTTGCCGCCGCCCATGAAGGGCTTGAGCCGGTGCCCAAGAGCCTGCGGATCATGGGCGCTGGCTTGGAGCAAGCAGGCGCCAGTCTCGCCGAGGTCCAGGCCGGCATCGTGGCCATGGGCAACCACGTGATCAGTATCCGCGAGGAGGCAGTGAACGCCGACTCCGCCCTGGGCGACCATCGGGGAACTCTGGAGG
>CAZGSX010000022.1:0-33147 GCA_964528475.1 uncultured Anaerolineales bacterium | reverse complement strand
GTAAACCCTCGAAGCTGGTCACCTCCCTGAGCGGCGGAACATACAGCGTCGTCAAATGGCCCGGTGGGCGCACGGCCTCGCTGTCCCGATCCAGCTGGTAGAGGAGACAGCGCACCACGACTTCGTCGCCCGTCCCCGCCGCGTGGACCAGGGCCACCTCGTGCTCGTCCGGATACTCGTTCATCAAGGTCAGCTTGACGGCACTGGCCAGGCGGCGGCTGTGCAGCTGTCCCAGCAGTGCCGGATAGTCCGGATTCAGAGGAGGATGATGCAGATCCGCGACCTCCAAAGCGTCAAACACCTGCAGCCCATCCAACGCGTCCAGCCCCAACGCAACCAGAGTCACCTCCACGAAGCTCAGCCCCTGGATCAGCCGGACCGGCACCCCCGTCGGTTTCACCTCCGCCAGCAACATAGCCACCGTAGCCTCACCCACCAGCGGATGACCGGGAACGGCGTAGATCACGCCTTCAGGCCGTTGCCCGAGCTCCGCCACCCTCTCGGCGATCGCCCTGTAGACTGCCGAGAAATCGTGAGCCTGCTCATACAGGTCGTCAAATGTGTGGATGACCAGGTCGTGAGGCAAGCTGGGGACGGTGGGATGACGCTCGGTGCGTAGCCAGATCTCCCCGGCCGACTCAAGTAACTCCCACGCCTCGCGGGTCAGTTGACCCGCCTCGCCGGGCCCGAGGCCTACGACGGTGATGGTTCCCAATCGCCTTCCTCCTCCACCAATATGATGACAAGCAAAAAGGGGCAAGGCACCGCTGCCCTGCCCCTTTCCGAATGCATGATGACACCCGGCAGTTCATACCGCTCTGTCGGCCTCGCCAACGCGTCTTAGCGTCCTCATCTCACCAGCCCACCTGCGCCACCTGGCGAGAGCGGGCCAACAGACCTGCCTAGCCTACCGCTTGGTGTACTGCGGAGCCTTCCGCGCCTTCTTGAGCCCTGGCTTCTTCCGCTCCTTCACGCGGGCATCGCGTGTCAGGTAGCCACCCTGCCGCAGTACAGGACGGTACTCAGGATCCGCTTCCAACAGCGCGCGGGCGATACCAAGCTGAACCGCGCCCGCCTGCCCCCTGATGCCCCCTCCCTCGACCAACACACTCACGTCGAACTGACCCGCGGTGTCCGTCACCTCCAGGGGCTTCCGCAGCAAAATCACATCCATCATGCGGCAAAAATACCCATCCAGCGGCCGATCGTTAACAATGATGTTCCCTTCACCGCCGGGATAGAGCCGCACCCGGGCCGTCGCCGCCTTCCGCCGGCCAACGCCTTCGTAATACTTCATCGCCATAACCAATCTCCTCCTAACTACAACTCCAGGGGCTCAGGCTGCTGAGCCTCGTGGGGATGCTCTGCTCCCGCGTAAACCTTCAACTTCTTGAACATCCGGCGACCCAAGCGATTCTTGGGCAACATACCGCGCACAGCGTGCTTGATCACCCGTGTCGGATGCTCGTCCAGCATCCTCCGCAACGTCATCTCCTTAAGCCCGCCCGGATAGCCTGAATGCCGATAGTAGATCTTATCGTCCAGTTTGCTCCCCGTCACCCGGATCTTCTCTGCATTGACGACGATCACATAATCCCCGACATCCGCAGACGGTGAATAGATCGGCTTGTGCTTCCCGCGCACGATCTGCGCCACCTTACTCGCCAGGCGACCCAGGGTCTGGCCATCCGCATCGACCACATACCAGTCCCGTTGGACATCCTCCGGCTTCGTCACGTAGGTTCTCTTCACAGTCTCATAACTCCCACTAAATCACATAAATGCTCATCAGCGGCAATTCTCCACACCGCTGGCTGCCCCTTGGGCTCCCGCATCCGGCGCCCAACGATTGCAGCCACTCTGGATGCTGAACCGCCGCCTGATTATCACGCCGGTCTAATAACCGACCCTCATCAGACACAACCCCTCGGGGGCAGCGGTCTTGCCAGCCTGCCCGCGCTCCCGGGACCTAAACGCGCTCTCAAACGTCCCCATACTCATCCTGCCCTGCCCCACCTCGAGCAACGTACCCACAATGCTCCTCACCATGCGGTATAGGAACGCGTTCGCCTCCACATCAAACCTCAGAAACCTATCCTCGCCCGTGGCTGACTCAAACGGACCACCTGGCGCGGACTCTACCTCCCACTTGGCTCGGAACACTTCCCGCACCGTCGCGTCCCCCTGGGGTGGCTGGCCGAACGTGGCGAAGTCCTGCTCCCCCACCAACAACCGTGCCGCCCCGCCCATCACCTCCACGTCCAGAGGATAGGGGACGTGCAGGCTGTATCGCCGGGCCAATGGTGCTCGTATTGGGCCATTGAGCACCCGATACCTGTACCACCGCCGTCGCGCCTCAAACCGTGGATGGAAATCGTCCTCCGTCCGATCCAGCGCTCTCACCGCAATATCCTGCGGGAGCACGGCGTTCAAGGCCCGGTGTAGATCGAGCGTCCCGTGTCCCCATGCCGTGTCAAACGCAATGACCTGGCCCACGGCGTGGACTCCGGCGTCCGTTCGCCCAGCCGCCAAGACGGTTGTCTGCTCCTGGGTCACCTCCAATAGGGAGTCCTCAAGGGCCTCCTGGACCGTGATGACATCCGCTTGCCGCTGAAATCCAGCATAGTCCGTCCCATCATAGGAGACAATCGCCCGTATCCGCATCGCCTCAGTCGATGCGCTTCAGCCTTACACCAGCTCCAACAGAGCCATAGGAGCCGCATCGCCCTTGCGATGCCCCAGCTTATAGATCCGAGTATACCCGCCTGGCCTCTCCATATAACGGAGCGCGATCTCCTCAAACAGGATGGCCAGCACGTCAACCCAGTATCCTTCCTCATCCTTCACCCAGCGGTGAATACGCCTCTCGGCAAGCCGACGGGCGTGCACGCCGCGGCTTGGATCCTCCTCGGCCGCAACCAGCCCTCGCTTCGCCAGCGAGATCACCTTCTCTGCATGTCCACGAACGGCCTTCGCCTTGGCCTCCGTAGTCTCCACGTACCCATTGTAGAATAACGATGTGACTAGGTTGCGGCGCAACGCCCTGCGGTGCGCACTCGAACGGCCTAGTTTCTTTCCCGCCACACGATGGCGCATTAGAATCCTCCAATCTCACCTAGCAGATCAGCTTCCTCGAGGGATTCCTTGATCTCGTCCAACGACTTGGATCCCACATTCCGCACAGCAAGCAAGGCGTCCTCGCCCCCTTCATCCAACATCTCCATCACCTCGCCCACATTCTTCACCCCAGCACGGCGGAGAGCGTTGAAGACTCGCGTGCTCAGACCTAGCTGATCCAGGGGCATATCGTAGACCTCGCTGGGCAGCCCCTCCTCGACCGCTTCTTCCTCCTCCAAGACCTCCGGTTCCTCCTCCAGCGTGAAGCCGGCGATCAAACGCAGATGCTTCAGCAAGATGCGCGCTGCCTCTTTCACGGCATCGAATGGCTCCATCCGGCCGTCACTCCAAACTTCCAGCGTCAGACGATCGTAGTTTGTGACCTGCCCGACGCGAGCGCGATCCACATCGTACGAGACGCGTCGAATGGGACTGAACACCGCATCAATGGGCATCTCGCCAATGATGCCACCCTCTTCGTTCTCCACAGGCTTGTAGCCCCACCCTTGATCGACCGTGAAGTCGACATCTATCGTCGCGTCCTCGTCATCCACGGTCATCAGAGCGAGATCCGGGTTAAGAATCTCGATCTCCGGTGGCGCAGCGATATCCCCTGCCGTGACCGTGCCCCCGCCCTGCGCGTGGAGGGACATATGCATCGTCTCATCGCCCTCCATCGTCAATTTGAGCTGCTTCACCCGGAGAATAAAATCCAGAACATCCTCCCGCGTGCCCGGAATCGTTGTGAACTCGTGCGGGACATCGGAAATGTGAATCCTGGTCACAGCCGCGCCGCCCAGAGACGACAGCAGCACGCGCCGAAGCGCGTTACCTATCGTAACGCCAAAGCCTCTCTCCAAGGGGCCGATCACGAATCGACCGTACTCCTCGGAGATCACATCCGTCTCAATTTTCGGCAGCACCTGAACTGACAAGCGGCGCCTCCTTGCTATCTAGTACTTGTTCAAAGACAACAACGTCGCGTTGTGCAGCCTTGGTTGTACAATGTGCAACCCCAACGTCGTCAGCAAACAAGAGCTCAATCCCTGGCCGCCTGAACCTACTGTGCCCATCCTCCGGTCAGAGAGTTCCGTCAAAGCGGAAGGAAAACCAACTCCCAGAGCCCGATTCCCTACCGCGAGTAATACTCGACAATCAGCTGCTGATCCACCGTCGTATCGATGTCATCGCGCGACGGCTCCCGGAGCATGCGTCCCGACAGGGCATCCACATCCAGTGTCAGCCAATCAACCACGCCTCCATCATCCAACTGCTGGGCGCGCTCTTTGAAGTACGTGCGCTTGCGGCTCGCCTCCCGCACGGAGATGGTGTCCTCCGGCTTGACCAAGTACGAGGGGGCCTTGACGCGCTTGCCGTTGACGGAGAAATGCCCATGCGCGACCAGCTGCCGGGCCTGTGCTCGCGAATCGGCGAAACCTAGACGATAGACCACGTTGTCAAGGCGCCGCTCCAACAGAGCCATCAAGTTCTCTCCCGTGACCCCAGAACGGCGTTCCGCCTCGCCGTAGAAGCGCCTCATCTGCCGCTCAAGCACCCCGTAGATTCTCTTCGCCTTCTGCTTCTCGCGCAGCTGATGCGCGTAGTCGGACTGGCGACTGCGCCGGAAGCGGGCCACCCACCCGTGCTCACCAGGGGGATACCCCCGCTTCCGCTCAAACGGGCACTTAGGGGAGAAACAGCGCGTCCCCTTAAGAAATAGCTTTTCACCTTCACGACGGCACAGCTTGCAGACCGGGCCGGTATATCTTGCCATACTTCTAGATCCTCCGTAATTCCACTTCCGAATACTACGTTCGTCGTCTCTTGGGCGGGCGGCAACCGTTGTGTGGAATCGGTGTCACGTCCGTGATGGACGTCACCTCGATCCCGGCCGCCTGAATCGCCCGAATAGCCGCCTCACGCCCTGGCCCTGGCCCTTTGACAAAGACGTCGACCTGCGTCATACCATTGTCAACTGCCTCTCCAGCAGCCGTCCTCCCCGCCTGGCGTGCCGCAAAAGACGTGCTTCGTCTGGCTCCTTTGAACCCCACTGAACCACCGCTGGCCCACGTCAGGACATTTCCCTGTTGGTCAGTCAGCGTCACAATGGTGTTATTGAACGTCGAGTGAATGTGAGCCTGACCTTGTGCGACCCTTCTTGTAAACCGCTTTCTTGCCATACCTACCCCCGATTACGTCTTCTTGAGACCCCTTCGGCGTCCCTGACCGGCCACTGTCTTCTTCGGACCCTTGCGCGTACGAGCATTCGTACGCGTCCGCTGACCGCGCACAGGCAAACCGCGAATGTGCCGAATGCCGCGGTAACAACGGATATCCTTCAGACGACGAATGTTCTGTTGCACCCGACGCCGCAGGTCGCCTTCCACCTGATACTCCCTATCGATCGTCTGACGCAGCCCACTTACCTCGGATTCGGTGAGATCCCTGACCCGCTTGTCCGGGTCGATACCGACCTTGTCCAGGATCTCATTGCTTCGGGGGCGCCCAATGCCATAGATATAGGTCAACCCGATTTCGACTCGCTTGTCCCTGGGCAAGTCTACACCTGCAATACGTGCCATGACTCCTCCTCCGTCAAAAATCTATGATGACCAGCGAGGGACAGGTAGCCGCAACTCGCAGCCACCTCATGCTACCCCTGGCGCTGCTTATGTTTGGGATTCTCACAAATGACATACACCGTGCCCTTCCTGCGCACAATCTTGCATTTAGGACACATCTTCTTCACAGACGCTCTTACCTTCATCGCCCATCCTCCTGCCCACTACACTAACGCCGGTCGGCGGGCATCACCTGCCTCACCGAGGTGATTCTGGTCGGCCGGGCCCTGGAAATCGGTCTCTCGACCGTCCCATACGCCCGCCGCACCGTCACCACCGCGTCAGAATCTCTGCCTCCCCGTTCGTAATAGCGATCGTACGCTCAAAGTGCGCCGTCAACTTGCCGTTGAGAGACGCCACTGTCCAATGATCATCCAACACTCGCACGCGAGGATCCTCAATCAACACCATAGGCTCAAGAGCGATTGTCATCCCCTTACGCAGAGAGATGCCCTGCCCCGGCTGCCCGTGATTGGGCACCTGCGGATCCTCGTGCATACTCCGCCCTATCCCGTGACCTGTATACTCGCGCACCACCTCATACCCGTGATCCTCCACATACCTCTGGATCGCTGACGAGATATCGCCAGAGCGACCGCCCCCGCGGGCTGCATCTATCCCCGCCTCGAGCGAGCCCTCCGTCACGGCCATCAGGTCTCTGGTCTCCTCACTCACCTGCCCCACGGCAAGCGTTACAGCGCCATCCCCGTGATAGCCATCCAAAATAGAGCCCACATCAATGCTGATGATGTCGCCCTCCTCCAACACCCGGGGGCCGGGGATCCCGTGCACCAGCTCGTCATTGACCGACGCACAGATGCTCCCTGGGAACGGATGCGCGCTACCCGGCGGATAACCCTTGAAGGACGGAATAGCATCGTGGCTCCGGATCAAGGCCTCTGCCCTACGGTCCAACTCCGCCGTCGTCGCCCCAGGCCTCACCCACTCTCGCATCCTTGTCAGGACCTCGGCGACGATACTGTTGGCCCGGCGCATCTTCTCAAGCTCGCTCTCTGACTTCAGGGCGATCATCCTTGATCCGCTCCGGTCTCCACTGCCTCGCGCAGGTCCTTGCCGACCTCAGAAACGGCCTGCTCCCCGTCGATCTCCACCAGAACATCCTTTGCAAAGTAGTAACCGATAAGGGGCGACGTCTCCTTATAATAAGTGTACAATCTGTGCCGCACGGTCTCCGGATTGTCGTCCTCCCGCTGGTATAGATCGCCACCACAGACATCGCAGACGCCCTCGACCTCAGGTGGGTCGAACACGAGATTGTAGACCGCTCCGCAATCCTCGCACACCCGCCGTGCGGTCAATCGCCGCATGACCTCTTCATCGCTCACCTTGATGAGCGGCACCAACTCAACCCGCTGTCCCCGCTCCGCCAGCGCCCTCTGTAGTGCCTCCGCCTGCGTCAGCGTGCGCGGAAACCCGTCCAGGATCACGCCCTCCTCACAGCCAGGTTCACCCAGGCGCTCCACCACCATCTTGACGGTCACGTCGTCAGGCACGAGTTCGCCTGCCTCCATGTACGACTGAGCCAATAGACCCAGCTCCGTCCCCTCGCTCAGATGATCTCGAAACAGGTCCCCGCTCGAGACGTGGGGAATCCCCAACACCTCGACCAGACGTTTGGCCTGCGTTCCTTTGCCTGAACCAGGAGGCCCCAACAGGACAATCACACCACTCATCATACTGCCTCACACACCAGTCGCTGTACCCATCCCACGAAGCCTCACCTACTTGATGAACCCTTCATAGTGTCGCATCAGCAACTGAGCCTCCAGCTGCCGTATCGTATCCAAGACCGTACCGACCACGATGAGCAGGCCAGACGAGGTGATGAGCAGTCGCGTCTGGAAGAACAAATCCACAATGTAGGGCAACACCGCCACCCCACCCAAGAAAAGCGCACCGACCAGCGTGATCCGCCGGTAGATGCTGTTGATATACTCCGCCGTCCTCCGACCCGGTCGGACACCCGGTATGAACCCGCCCTGCCGCTTCAAAGTGCCGGGTAGATCCTGTTGCTGCACCATCACATCGGTGTAGAAATAGGTGAACCCCACGACCGCCAGGAAGTACAAAATGCCGTAATACGGACTCTGGGCGCTGAAGAAGTCCATGGCCGCCGTTGCGATACTCGCCACCACAGAGCTCTCAGCAGCGACGAAGAACTGCGCAATCACCGCCGGGAATGTGAGAATCGACTGAGCAAAGATCAGCGGGATCATCCCGGCCGTGTTGACCCGCAGCGGGATGTGGGTGCTCTGGCCGCCGTACATCTTCATCCCGCGCACCCGCTTGCCATACTGGACCGGAATGCGTCGCTCTCCCTCCTGGATCACAACAATGACGAACATGGTGAGCGCCGTGATGACGAGAAAGATCCCAATCATCAGTACGCCCATCCCGACACCACCCGGCCCCATGGTCTGGGCCTGCGTCCAGGTGCTCAGCAAGTTCGAGGGCACGTTAGCCACAATCCCACTGAAGATGATCAAAGACAGACCATTCCCGATGCCCTGCTCCGAGATCAACTCACCCAGCCAGATCGCGAACATCGTCCCCGCCGTCATGGCTACCAGCACGGCGATCGTGGAGACGATGTTCTCCGGTGTGGTAAACCCGAAATTCGGCAACACCGGCGTCGCGCTACCGGCATTCACGAGGCGGATCTGCCCCAGCGCCTGCAGCAGACCCAGCGGCACCGTGATGTAGTACGTCCACTGGTTGATCTTCTCCTGACCGGCCTCGCCCTCCTCCGCCAGCCGTTCCAGGCTGGGGATAATGGGAATCAACAACTGCAGGATGATGGACGCTGTCACGTAGGGATAGACACCATTAGCCATGACCGAGAAACGGGCCACCGCACCGCCCGATAGCATGTCGAGCAGGTTAAACAGTCGCGTCGTCCCACCTGTACCCGCCAGGAGCTGCTGCAACGCAGCCTGATCCACCCCAGGGACCGGCACGTGCGCTGCCATCCGGAAAACAATCAGGATCAGCAGCGTATAGATCAGCTTGCGCCGCAAGTCGGGCAACGTCAAGGCATTCTTGAGAGCTTCAATCATCGTTTCAGTCCTCTATGTCCCTAATTCTGGCCGTCCATCCTTGCCGAACCAACCGTCGGTTACCGCGTGCGGTACCCACCGCGCTGCCATGGCAGCTCCTCCGCCACGCCGCCGGCTTCCTCGATCTTAGCCCGAGCACTCTCGGAGAACCGGTGGGCCTTCACCGTAAGCGCGTAGTCGATCTCGCCACGTCCCAGGATCGCCACCAATTCCTCAGCGCCCTGGATCACCCCCGCCTCCGCCAGCCTCTCTGGGCTCACTTCGTCACCTTCTTCGAACCCGGCCAGCACCAGCCGCTTGACATTGACGGGCGTGAATTCAACCCGCCAGGGATCCCGGAAATCAGTCCCGCGAGGACTGGGCACGCGCTTCCACAGCGGATTCTGACCGCCCTCGAAGCCCGGTCGCACGCCCCCACCGCTCCGAGCATTCTGTCCCTTGGTACCACGTCCAGCCGTCTTCCCGTAGCCCGATCCTCTGCCGCGGCCCACACGCTTTCGGCTCTTCTTGGCTCCTCTTGCTGGCTTCAACTCATGCAGCTTCATGACCGCCTCCAACACCTATTCCTGGCTCTTCACTACCTCAACCGACACCAAATGCTCGACCTTCTGAATCATCCCTCGAATGGTCGGCGTGTTCCCGAACTCCGCCGTCTGGTGCAACTTCCGCAACCCGAGCGCTCGCACAGTGTCCTTCTGGGGACGTGGGTAGCCAATCGGGCTCTTGACAAGGGTCACCCGCAGTCTCTCGGTCATTGCCCCCGACTCCAGAACGGCTTCACGTGCTCAATGGGTACGCCACGTTCACGGGCCACCTCCTCAGCGCTGCGCAATCTCTGCAGACCGTCCATCGTGGCGCGAACCACGCTGAGGGCGTTCGTGCTGTTCAGGGACTTGGTGAGAACATCATCCACCCCAGCCGCCTTCATCACAGCCCTCACATTGCCAGCAGCGATGACGCCCGTACCCGGGGCAGCGGGCTTCATCAACACCCTGGCACCGCCACAGATGCCGGTCACCTCATGCGGTATCGTACTCCCCATGCGCGGCACGCTGATCATATCATCGCGCGCCCGGTCCATCGCCTTATGGATGGCATCCGGAACGCCGCGAGCCTTGCCGATCCCCATCCCAACCCGTCCGCGATTGTCACCCACCACCGCCACGACACGGAACGCAAAGCGCCGCCCGCCCTTGACGACATTAGCAACCCGCGTAATGTCTACGACGTGTTCATCCAGTTCTTCTCGATTCGCCATTCTGCCTCCGTAAACTTAGACGTAACGCTAGAACTTGAGCCCCTGCTCGCGGGCGGCCTCCGCCAGAGCCTTCACCCGGCCGTGATACTGATACCCACCGCGATCGAAGACCACTGTCTCAATTCCCCTGTCCAGCGCTCGTTCTGCCACGACCTCTCCCACTATCCGAGCCTGCTCGGTCTTCGAAAGGCCATCGACCCGCGGTCTGATCTCCGCGTCGATGGTCGAGGCGGACACCAATGTGTGACCGGCCCAGTCGTCAATGACCTGCGCGTAAACATGCTCCAAGCTGCGAAACACGTTCAAGCGCGGCCGCTCGGCCGTGCCGGAAACCTTTCTTCGTATGCGCGCGTGCCGTCTGCGTCGCGCTGCTTCGCGATCAACTCCTGGCATATCTCACCCTCAACCTATCTATGTCGCATTCTAGTAAGTGCCCGCACCAATCTTGCCCGCTTTGCCGGCCTTGCGAGGCACGTGCTCTCCGAGATACCGAACGCCCTTCCCCTGATACGGCTCCGGCGGGCGCCAGGCTCGAATCTCGGCGGCCACCTTTCCCACAACTTCCTTGCTGACACCCTTGACGGTGATGATCTTCTTCCGGAGCTCCACCTCAAACGTGATCCCCTCTGGTGGGCTCACCCGCACCGGATGAGAGAAACCCAATTGCAGATCCAGCGACCCGTCGTTATCCTGCTCCACCCGATAGCCGACGCCCCGAATCTCCAACTTCCTCTCGTAACCCTTGGTGACACCCTCCACCATGTTGTTCAGCAAGGACCTCGTCAGCCCGTGCAACTCCCGATGCCGGCGCTGATCCGTCGGCCGGCGCACCAAAAGCTGCTCGTCCTCCTGCACAATCTCCATGTCAGGGTGGAACTCACGCGTCACCGAGCCTTCCGGCCCGGAGACGGTAACACGGCTTCCCTCAATATCGACCTGAACCCCTTCAGAAAGGGGGACAGGTGCTCTTCCCACTCGTGACATCCTATGTCCTCCTCCAACCAGCTACCAGATGTAACACAATACTTCACCGCCCACGCCCAAGCGGCGGGCCTTCTGGGCCGTCATCACGCCCTTGGATGTCGTCACGATGGCAATGCCCATGCCACTCTTCACCCAAGGCAGGGTGTCATTGCCGCGGTAGATGCGCTGCCCAGGCTTACTGACGCGCTTCATCTCCCTGATCACCGGGTGCCGTTCCTTCCTCTTACCCACATACTTGATGTCAATCACCAGGTTAGGTTGTGGGTAATCGTCCGTCACATGATAGTCCTCGATGAATCCTTCCTCTTTGAGGATATCGGCGATCGCCGCCTTCATCTTCGACGAGGGCATAGCGACCCGCTGATGGCCCGCAGTCAGGGCATTCCGGATTCTTGCTAACATATCAGATATTGGATCAGAAATGGTCATTGATAAAATCTCCCCGCGGCAGATGCATGAAGCGCCGCTCGTAGCTACCAGCTCGCCTTCCTCACACCAGGTATCTCACCCTTGAGGGCCAATTCCCGGAAGCAGATACGACACAGCTGGAAGCGGCGCATGTAGCCGCGTGGGCGTCCACAACGCTTGCAGCGATTCACCTCGCGCACTTCGTACTTGCGATCTTTCTCCCGCTCAATCAATGCTTTTCTAGCCATACTTGCTCCTCTTTGCTGCTCTCAACCTACTGACTCGACCGTCGGAAGGGCATCCCGAGCAACTCTAGCAACCGGCGTCCTTCCTCATCCGTCTGCGCGGTCGTAACCAGACTGACCTCCATACCGCGCACCTGATCGATCGATTCAACGTCGATCTCGGGAAAGACCAACTGCTCCGTGAGCCCTAAGGTATAGTTCCCACGCCCATCAAGCTTGTCCTTAACCCCGCGGAAGTCCCGCTGGCGTGCCAGCGCCACGTTGCACAGCCGATCCACGAAGGCCCACATTCGATCCCCACGAAGCGTCACGCGAACACCGATAGGATCGCCTTCTCGGATCTTGAACGCCGAGATCGACCGCTTTGCCCGAGTCACGACCGGTCGCTGCCCTGTGATCGTCATAATGTCCTGCACAGTGTGATCCAGCGCCTTCGGATTGTCCACGCCCTCGCCGACGCCCACGTTGACCACCACCTTCTGCAGGCGGGGCACTTCCATAATGGTATCGTAATCGAACTCGTCCATCAGGGCGGGCCGGATCTCATCGCGATAACGCTCTTTCAATCGCTGCATCTATGTACCCCTCTAGCTTGGAATAACCTCACCGCACTTCTTACAGACTCGCACCTTGCGATCGCCCTCTATCTCGAATCCAACTCGCGTGCGCTCGTTGCACGCCGGGCACACGAGCATGACGTTCGAACTGCGGATAGGAGCTTCGAACTCGATGATCCCCGGTTCGACGTTTCGCCGACCGGCCCGCATCGGGCGCTGGTGCTTCTTCACAATATTCACACCGGAGACCACGACCCGCTTCTTGCCGGGCTTCACTTCTTGAACCTTGCCCCGCAGGCCTTTGCCATCCCCGGAAATGACCTCTACCGTATCGCCCTTCTTAATTCGATTCACCGTCACACCTCTTAGCTCTTCTTCGCACCTAGACCACCTCAGGAGCCAGCGAGACGATCTTCATGAACCCCGCCTCTCGTAACTCCCGAGCCACGGGCCCGAAGATGCGCGTCCCCAGGGGGTTGCTGCTCGATCCCTCCAGGATCACAGCCGCGTTCTCGTCAAATCGTACGCTGGACCCATCGGACCGACGGTACTCCTTCGCCGTGCGGACGATCACCGCGCGGACGATCTCGCCCTTACCCACCTGAGCTCGGGCAGCAGCGTTCCTCACGCTGGCCACGACGATATCTCCAACCCCGCCGTAGCGGCGTGCCGATCCCCCCGTCACCCTAATCACGTTAAGAGTACGCACGCCGGTATTATCGGCGGTGCGAATCTGGCTCTCTTGCTGGATCATCGCCCCAGCTCTCCAATTTCGGATCGCTCCAGAATCTCCGTCACCCGCCAGCGCTTCTCTCTGCTCACGGGCCGGGACTGCACCATACGCACGAGGTCGCCGGCACGGCAGGCGTTCTCCTCGTCATGGGCCTTGTACTTCTTCCGCAAGCGCATGACCTTCTCATAGAGGGGGTGCCGAGCCAACCGCTCTACCTCCACCACCACCGTCTTGTCCATCTTCGCGCTCACGACGTTCCCTATCAGTTCTTTCTGCTGCCCTTTCACCGTGCCTCCTCCGTCATCTCGGCGATCAGCTCTCGCTCACGAAGAATCGTCTTCATGCGCGCAATATCTCGCTTCACTCGCTTGATCTGATTGAAGTCCTCAAGCCGTCCCAGATCCAATTGGCGACGCAGCGAGAAGAGCTCTCGATAAGCCTGATCAAGGCGATGATCAATCTCGTCATTCGTCCAATCTCGAATCTCTCGTGCCTCTACCATCTATCTCTCCCCACCAACAAGATCCTCGCGCTTCACAAACTGACAGTCAATGGGCAGCTTATGAGAAGCCAGACGGAATGCCTCGCGTGCCATATCCTCGGATACCCCGCTAAGCTCAAACAAAATCCGGCCAGGGCGCACCACGGCCACCCAGTGATCGACCTCGCCCTTACCTTTGCCCATCCGTGTCTCAGCTGGCTTCGCTGTGACCGGCTTGTCCGGGAATATCCTAATCCAATACTTCCCACGACGGCGAACATGACGGACGATCGACGTACGGGCGGCCTCAATCTGCCGTGAGGTAATCCAGGCCGGTTCCAGCGCCTGGAGGCCGAACTCACCGAACGCCACCTCGTTCCCCCGCGTCGCCTTGCCCCTCATGCGACCGCGAAACTGTTTTCGATACTTCACGCGTTTTGGCATCAACATCGTCTCAACTCCCAATCAATCCTTCGCCGCCTAGACGACGAAAGGCTGTTCCTCTGCCTCTTCCTCGGAGAGAATCTCACCCTTATAGATCCAAACCTTGATCCCAATATTGCCGTACGTCGTGGCCGCCTCGTCTCGGGCGAAATCAATGTTGGCCCGCAGCGTCTGCAGAGGCACCTGGCCCTCGTGGCGCCATTCCCGGCGAGCCATCTGAGATCCGGATAGGCGTCCCTTGCACTCCACCTTGACGCCCTGCGCGCCGGCGTCCATCGCGGAGCTCACCGCCCGCTGCATGGCGCGCCCATGATAGATCCGCCGCTCCAACTGAGAGGCAATATTGTTGGCCACCAGCCTGGCATCCAGTTCTGGCTGCTCGATCTCCTGCACGTCAATCGAGGTACTCTTGCCAGTCAGATCCTCTAACTCACGCCGCACCTGTTTGACATTGGACCCCCGGCGCCCGATGACAATGCCGGGCTTGGCCGTCCAGATCGTGATCGAGACTTGGTTAGGAAAACGTTCGATCTCGATCCGCGAGATGCCAGCGCGTCGCGTGGCGGTCTCTTCAATATGATCCCGGATGTCAAGGTCCTCGTGCAGAAGGTCCGCGTATTCTTCACCCTCCGCAAACCACCGCGACTTCCAATCGCGGATGACTCCGATTCTGAACCCATAAGGATGAACTTTGCGCCCCAAATCCCTCCTCCTTACTCTTTCTCTTCCAGCACAACGGTGATGTGTGAAGAACGCTTACGGATCATCTTCACGCGGCCCCGTGCACCATAGCTCCGCCGACGCCCCTTGCCGGGCATCACCCCAGGCCCCTCATCGGCCACGATCTTCGCCACGAACAATTCATCGCGTGGAATACCCAGATTCTCCTCTGCGTTCGCGACAGCAGAGCGAATCACCTTGGTCACAGGACGCGCCGCAGCTTGGGGCAGAAAGTGGAGTACATTCAGCGCCTCGTCGACATCCAATCCCCGCACTTGATCAATCACTCGGCGAACTTTGCGCGGCGACATATGAATATGCTTCGCGCGGGCGACTACTTCTGTACCCATCGTCCCTCTACTCCCTACGCTTCGTCATGACTCGGCCCTTCTTCTCCCGCCTGCGATGCCCTCTAAAGGTACGCGTGGGAGCGAACTCGCCCAGCTTGTGCCCAACCATGTCCTCTGTGATATAGGTCGGGACGTGCCGCCGGCCGTCGTGCACAGCAATCGTGTGCCCCACCATCTGGGGATAGATCGTTGAGGACCGGGACCAGGTACGAATCACCTTCTTCTCTCCCCGTCGGTTCATCTCCTCGATCTTCTCCAGAAGCTTCGCGTCTACATATGGATAACGTGCCATACCATTCCTCCCTGCAGCCTCAGTCCACTAACCTACCGTCTTCGCTTGCCACGCCGCCGCACAATATACTTATCGGACTGCTTACTGCGACTGCGGGTCTTCTTGCCCATCGTCTTCTGTCCCCAAGGGGTCTTGGGGCTTGGCATCCCGATGCCTGTGCGCCCCTCGCCACCACCGTGGGGATGATCCCGTGGCGACATGACGGAACCGCGCACGGTCGGACGCCAGCCACGCCAGCGTTTGCGACCCGCCTTACCCAGTTTGATGTTGCCGTGCTCGACGTTGCCCACCTGTCCAACGGTCGCCATGCACCTGCGCTGAAACCGCCGAATCTCCCCACTGGGAAGACGGAGAGTGACATACTTCCCTTCCTTGGCGATCACCTGCGCCGAGGTCCCCGCGGACCGCGCAATCTGACCACCCTTCCCCGGGGTGAGCTCGACATTATGCACCATCGTGCCCGTCGGAATACGTTCCAGGGGCAAAGCATGCCCGATCTCGATCTCAGCGTCCTCGCCACTCATGACGGGATCGCCCACCTGCAGCCCCAGTGGCGCAATGATGTACCGCTTCTCCCCGTCCTTGTAGACCACCAGGGCAATCCGGGCTGAGCGATTGGGATCGTACTCGATGCTGTCCACCACAGCGGGGACACCCTTCTTATCGCGCTTGAAGTCGATCAGCCGATACTTCCGCTTGTGTCCTCCCCCGCGATGGCGCACCGTGATCCGCCCGTGCACATTCCGCCCGGCCCTCCTGTGGAGCGGCCGCAGCAGGCTGCGCTCAGGCTCAGTCCGCGTGATCTCGTCGAACGTAGGATCCGTTCGTCCCCGTCGCCCTGGCGAGGTCGGATTATATGCTTTAACTGCCATACTACACTGCTCCCTCAAACACGTCCATACGCTCCCCTTCAGCCAGCGTCACAATGGCCTTCTTCCAGGGACCGCGGTATGAATTCCACGTCCGCTTCGCCGGCATGATCATGGTGTTGACGTTCGTGACCTCAACCTCGAAGATAGCCTCCACGGCTCGCTCGATCTCTACCTTATTGGCTCCGGGATGTACCTCGAACGTGTACTTCCTCAGCTCCGCAGCCTGAAAGCGAGTCTTCTCCGTGTCTATCGGCCGGATGATGATTTCATAGGGATTCATCGCTTACCTGCCCAGCATACGCTCAATGACCTGCAACGAATCCTCCGTCATCAACACCTTATCGCACGATAATAGATCGCGGATATTGAGATAATTGGCGTTGAGTATCTTTAGATTCGGCAAGTTGCGAGCACTTCTTTCCACCATCTCGTTCCGTTCTGGCAGCAACATCAAGACACTGCCGTCCGCTCCGAGAGCCTCCAAGGTGGCGGTCATCCGCTTCGTCTTCGGAGCGTCCATCTCCAGCCCCCTGACCAAAACGATCTCCTCATTCTTCGCCTTGATCGACAGTGCAGATCGAAGAGCAGCCCTCCGCATCTTGCGGGGCATCTTCTTAGTATAGCCACGCACCTTCGGGCCGTGGGCGACCGCGCCACCCACAAAGAGGTTTGCGCTCCGGCTACCGTGGCGCGCCCGTCCGGTCCCCTTCTGGCGGTACCACTTGCGGGTCGTCCGGTTCACCTCGCTGCGCGTCTGAGCCTTGTGCGTCCCCTGGCGAGCGTTTGCCCTCTGCCGCTCAAATGCCTGATGCATCAGCGGCACGTTGATCGGCACCTCGAAGATGTCGGGCCGCAGCTCAACATCCCCCGTTTTCTCGCCGTCCATATCATAGATCGGTAGTAGCATCATGAACCTCGCCTCTACTCTCGGGTCAGCTCAACCCGCGCATCTTGCTCAACTCAGTCGACTTGCGCGCTCGCTTGACCTCAACCAGACCACCTCGCGCGCCCGGGATGCTCCCGCGCACCGCCAGCAGGTTCCGCTCGGGATCAACCATCTCCACCCGCAAGTTCTGAGCCGCGACCCGCTCGTTCCCCATGCGCCCCGGCATGCGTTGCCCCTTCCACACCTTGGACGTATGAGTCGTTCCGCCAATAGATCCGGGAGCTCGATGACGGTCCGACTGACCGTGGGTCTTCGGCCCCCCCGCGAACCCGTACCGCTTGACACCACCCGCAAAGCCGCGCCCCTTCGAGATGCCGACGACATCGACGTGGTCGCCAACCTCGAAGACATCCACCAGGATACGCTCCCCCTCCTGCACCTCGTCATCAATGGTCAGGGGGACCTCCCGCAGATGGCGCACCGGGGGCACGTCATTGCGGTTCAGATGGCCCTTCTGGCCACCCGTCAGCTTCCGTGCCTCAACCTCCTCGAACCCGAGTTGAGCCGCGCGATACCCATCGTTTTCAACGGTCTTCACCTGAGTCACATAGCAAGGCCCAGCCTCAATAACCGTCACAGGCACGGCCTCACCGCGCTCATTGAACACCTGCGTCATGCCGACTTTCTTACCCAGAATTGCCTTCACGATACTACCTTCCTGTCAATCAAGCTCAAACTCGTCAGCCGCGGTCGGTCGTCGACGAACACTCCATTGCCACCAGAACACGGCCCGCGCTCATCCAGCCTGGGCGCACCAGCACTACAGCCCTGGAGGAGGGAGCAAGCCCATCGCTCCCTCCTCCATTGCTCTCTGCTCTACCTCGACCCTCTACAGCTTAATCTCGATATCGACGCCGGCTGGCAAGTTAAGCCGCATCAGCGAATCGATCGTCTTATCATCTGGCTCGATCACGTCGATGAGCCGCTTATGCGTGCGGATCTCGAAGTGTTCGTGCGAGTCCTTGTGGACAAACGTCGATCGTCGAACAGTGAACCGTTCGATCCTCGTCGGCAAGGGGACGGGGCCCGATACTCTCGCTCCCGTCCGCTCAGCGGTCTCGACAATCCGCTTAGCGGATTCGTCAAGAACGCGGTGATCATATGCTTTCAGCCGGATGCGGATCTTCTCCTGCGTCGCCATGCTTTAACCTAGTCCAATATCTCGGAGACAGCGCCTGCGCCCACGGTCAACCCGCCCTCGCGCACAGCAAAGCGCATCCCTCTCTCCACAGCGACCGGCTCGATCAATTTGACTTCCAGGTTCACCCGATCACCGGGCATCACCATCTCAACGCCCTCCGGAAGTGTGATCTCACCCGTCACGTCCATGGTCCGGATGTAGAACTGAGGACGATAGCCGCTGAAGAACGCCTTGTGTCGCCCACCCTCATCCTTGCGAAGCACGTAGACCTCGCTCATGAAGTGGTCATGGGGCTGAATGCTATTCGGCGCCGCCACAACCTGACCGCGCTGCACCTCGTCTCGATCGACACCGCGCAGCAGCAGCCCCGCGTTGTCGCCCGCGATCACGCTCTCGAGCTTCTTGTGGAACATCTCCATATCGGTGACAACGGTCTTGATCGATTCCTCCTGGAGGCCAACGATCTCAACCTCTGTCATGGGCTTCATCGAACCGCGGGTAACCCGGCCGGTCACCACCGTGCCGCGTCCCTTGATCGAGAAGATGTCCTCAATCGGCATCAGGAACGGCTTGTCCTCGTCACGCACTGGCGTGGGAATGTACTCATCGATGGCGTGCATCAGCTCCCAGATGGGCTGATACTCCGGGGCGTCCGGATCCTCGCTCTCGCTCTGAAGCGCATGCAGGGCACTTCCGCGAACGATGGGAATCTCGTCGCCGGGGAAGCCATAGCCATCGAGCAGCTCTCGCGTCTCGAGCTCGACCAGCTCCAGCAGCTCAGGATCGTCCATCAGGTCAGCCTTGTTCAGGAAGACCACGATGGCCGGCACATCAACCTGGCGGGCCAGCAGCACGTGCTCTCGTGTCTGAGGCATCGGCCCGTCGGCCGCAGAGATGACCAGAATCGAGCCATCCATCTGCGCCGCGCCGGTGATCATGTTCTTGATGTAGTCCCGGTGACCAGGGCAGTCGATGTGAGCATAGTGCCGGTTTTCGGTCTCATACTCCACATGGGCAATAGCCACCGTCAGGATCTTCGTCGCGTCGCGGCGGAACATCTTGGCGTCAGCCTTAGCCACTTGGTCATAGCCCTTGTATTCAGCCAGACCCTTGAGGGCAAGGACCTTGGTGATAGCCGCCGTCAGCGTCGTCTTACCATGATCAATATGCCCGATCGTACCCACGTTTACGTGGGGCTTCTCTCGCTCAAACACTTCCTTCGCCATGTCTCACTCCTTTTATATACTAGTGGTGTCTAGTACTGCCTACCAGCCTCCGCCGTCAATAAGTGCGTCCATTCGCTGCTGGTCGACTTGCGCATAACGCTCGAACTCCATAGTGAACATTCCTCGTCCCTGCGTCAGGCTGCGCAGCCCGGTCGCATACCCAAACATCTTGGCCAACGGGACAAAGGCACGTATCGCTCGAATATCTCCGGCTCGTGAAGCCATCTTCCTGATCTCAGCGCCCCGCGCGTTCAGGTCCGACATCACGTCCCCGGTGTACTCCTCTGGCGCCACAACCTCCAGGTCCATCAGCGGTTCGAGGAGCACTGGCTCCGCTTTCTCCACTGCCTGGTTGAAGGCCTTCGCGCCAGCCACCTTGAAGGCCAGCTCGGAGGCGCTTTCCTCCACGACCTTCGCCTCCAGTAGACGAACCCCTACATCCACCATCGAGTAACCTGCCAGAACACCGCTCTCCATCGCCTCCCGGCAGCCTTGCCGAACAGCATCCAAGAGAACCTGCGGCATGGCTTCCTCAGGGAGCGTGGTCCCGAACTCGAAGCCCTCTCCTGGGGGCAGAGGCTGTATCTCCAGCGTCACCTCCGCAAAATGAGCATGACCACCTGTCTCGCGATCGAAGCGTCCCTTGCCGATCGCTGACTCGGTCACTGTCTCTCGATAGCTGACCCGAGGCCTACTGATGCGACCCTCAACCCCAAACTCCCGCTTAAGACGATCCGTCAGGATCTCCAGGTGGAGCTCCCCCATACCCTTGATCAGAGTCTGACCTGTGTCTGGGTCCGTCTCCACGACGAATGTGGGATCCTCCTCCTCAAGACGTTTCAATCCCTCATTCAGACGCTCCTCATCGGCCGCTGACCTTGGCTCAACCGCCACTGAGATAACCGGCTCCGGAAATGAGATCGACTCCAGCACGATCGGCGCGTCGGAGGCACACAGGGTCTCGCCCGTGAATGTGTGTTTCAGCCCCAACGTCGCGCCAATGTCCCCTGCGCGCAACACGTCGATCTCCTCCCGACGATCGGCAAACATGCGGAGCAGCTTCCCCACACGCTCCTTGCGCTCCTTCACCGCGTTGAAAACCCGCGCCCCGGCCTCGAGCTTCCCCGAATAAACTCGGAAATACGCCAACCTGCCCACGTAAGGATCAGCGGCAATCTTGAACACAAGAGCCGCCAGGGGCGCATCGGAGTCGGCCGGACGCGCTTCCACCTTCTCCGTGTAAGGATTCACGCCCTCCACGGGGGGAACATCCGCGGGCGATGGGAGGTAGTTCACCACGGCATCGATCAAGGGCTGAACACCCTTGTTTCGCAGCGCGGACCCACATAGCACGGGGTGCACTCGACCGGACAGAGTCGCGCGCCGCAATGCGCCCTGCAACTGGGCAGCCGACAACGTCTCACCGTCCAGATAGAGCATCATCAACTCATCGTCCGTCTCGACGATCTGCTCTATCGCTCGCTCCCGAGCCTCCTGGACGACATCCTCCAGCTCCGGCGGGATAGCCACGTACTCTGGCGTGGCACCCAATTCATCCGACCACGTCACGCCCCGCATCTCGATGAGATCCACCGCCCCACGGAACGCTTCCTCACGACCGATCGGCCATTGAATGGTCACCGGATTGGCACCCAAGTTCTCCCGCATCGTCTCCACGGCATGCGAGAAGTCCGCCCCCGTCCGATCCATCTTGTTGATGAATGTGATCAGGGGGACGCCGAACTCCTGCGCCTGGCGCCACACCGTCTCCGACTGGGGTTCCACCCCGGCCATCGCGTCGAGCACCACCACGCCACCGTCCAGCACACGCAGACTCCGCTGCACCTCAGCCGTGAAGTCGATATGTCCGGGGGTGTCGACGATGTTGATCTGATGGTCCTTCCAGAAGCAAGTCACCGCGGCAGCCGTAATCGTGATGCCCCGTTCCCGCTCCTGTTCCATCCAGTCGGTGACCGTCGTACCCTCGTCCACGCTTCCCATCCGGTGCGTGCGGCCCGTGTAGAACAGGATACGTTCGGTCGTCGTCGTCTTGCCCGCATCAATGTGGGCAATGATTCCAATATTCCTCACGCGGTTCAGTGGGTATCGCTTCGCCATCATTCGACTCTCTACTCGCAGACCCTACTCGGCTTCACTGACCGCGCAATCTCTGTTAATGTGCTAACAACACCAAGAGCGAAAGACTACCAACGGTAATGGGCAAAGGCACGGTTCGCCTGCGCCATCCTGTGGGTCTCTTCCTTCTTCCGATAGGCCAAGCCGGTCTCGTTGGCAGCGTCCATCAACTCACCAGCCAACTTCTCCGCCATGGAATGGCCTGGTCGGGCTCGGGCAGCATCAAGAAGCCAACGCATAGCGAGGCTAGCTTGCCGTCCTCGGGGGACCTCCACCGGGATCTGATACGTGGAGCCTCCCACCCGTCGCGGCTTCACCTCCAACGCAGGCCGCACATTCCCCACCGCCTTCTCCAGCACTTCCAGCGGGGGCTTGCCCGTCCGTTCCTCAATGCGGTCCAGCGCGTCATACATAATGCGCTGCGCCACGCTCTTCTTGCCCCCCATCATCAGCCTATTGATGAAATCGGACACCACCATACTGTCGAAGCGAACATCAGGCTGCGGTTCCTGCTTGGGCGGTTTATACTTTCGAGGCATAATGACTAACCCTCTCCAACTACTCGGACTTCTTGCTACCGTACTTCGACCGCTGCTGCTGGCGACCCTCCACACCCTGTGAATCCAGCACGCCGCGCACGATGTGATACCGGACGCCGGGCAGGTCCTTCACGCGTCCACCCCGCACGAGTACCACGGAGTGCTCCTGCAGCGAATGGCCCTCACCCGGGATATAGGCAGTCACCTCTATCCCGTTCGTCAGACGGACACGGGCAATCTTGCGCAACGCCGAGTTCGGCTTCTTCGGCGTCATCGTGCGCACCTGAGTGCACACACCCCGCTTCTGGGGCGCGCCATCAGGCTGCTTGGTGCGCGTCTGCTTGAGAGAGTTGAACCGATAATGAAGTGCTGGTGCTCTCGGCTTGTCCTCTTTTACGTCTCGTCCGTTCCGAACCAACTGATTAATCGTGGGCACTGTCATCCTCCGTCAACTTGTCTTCCATCGCTACTTGTTCTAACCGTCTTTCAGACTCAGAGAAAAGGGCCATCCACCCGTATCGATGGCCCTCTTAGTGATCGTTCAGCCTATTAGGCTGTAAAAGGCAACAGGGCATTCAGGCTGCTGCCCATCTAACGAGCGCATATTCTACCACAGTCCGTGGAGAAGTCAAATAGCCATGGCCGCCTCAACCGTCCTCCGGCCACGCCAACCAGCCCGCCTCCTCCGTCCCCGCGCGGCGCCTAACTACAACTGACTACCGCCGCAGGTCCAGAAGCCCCATACCGATTCGCGGAGGCCTGGTCTTCTCCTCGTCCTTCCCAAACCGCAGCACATCTCCGTCACGGGTGATGGCCTCTATGCCGAGTCCCAGGCTCTGCATCTCCTTCACCAGCACTTTGAATGAGGCAGGAACGCCCACCTCATCGACGGACTCGCCCTTGACGATCGCCTCGTAGACCTCGACCCGCCCCTGCACATCGTCCGACTTGACCGTGAGCATCTCCTGGAGGGAATGGGCAGCTCCGTAAGCCTCCAGTGCCCAGACCTCCATCTCACCAAATCGCTGACCACCGAAACGGGCCTTCCCTCCCAGCGGCTGCTGAGTCACCAAGCTGTACGGTCCCGTCGAGCGCGCGTGCGCCTTGTCCTCGACCAGGTGATGGAGCTTCATAATCGGCCGGAAACCAACCGTCACCGACCTCTCCAGCGGCTCACCCGTCTTCCCATCATAGAGCGTCGTCTTCCCCAAAATGGGCAACGGCTCGCCCGTCTCCAGACTCACCTCATTCGCCAGCCGTTCTGCCTCCTCCGCGTCCAGGTCAGACGCGTCGTGCCCCTGATCCTGCAGCCAGATGCGGAGACATACGGCACGTGCCCGGCTGTCCGCCTCGGATTTCTCCACCACGCTCCGATCATCCTCCTCGAAGACCAATAGGTCATCTGGATCGTAGCCCTGGTCCTTAAGCCATTCTCGAAGCACCGTCCGGCGCGCGTAAATCTCATCTCTCATCAAACGCCCGGGGCTGTAGTCCTCGTTCTCCATCCAGCCCAGGACATACAACAAGCGGGCCTCCTGATCCGATTCCAACGACTCCAGCGGATACTCCTGCGCCTTCAGCCAAGCCCAGGCCCTTTCCGTGATCTCGTCCCAGGCGCGATCCATCAGCCAGGCCCGCGCCAGGTCAGCCTCGATCTGGCTCTCGTTCGCGCCGTCAAACGCCGGCGAGACCGCTTGGAAGCCGAGTCGCGACGCCGCCCAGCCGAGGTGCGTCTCCAGTATCTGCCCGATATTCATCCGGCCCGGAACGCCCAGCGGGTTCAGCAGGATATCCACCGGTGTGCCGTCTGGGAGGAATGGCATATCCTCGACCGGCACAACCTTGGAGACCACGCCCTTATTCCCGTGCCGACCGGCCATCTTGTCGCCCTCGGTCAGCTTGCGAAGCTGGGCCACGTTGACCCGCACCCTCTTCTCGACACCCGTGGGCAGGTCCCGGTGTTCCTCTCGGTCGAAGGCCCGGACATCGACGACCGTCCCCCGCTCGCCGTGGGGCATGCGCAAGCTCGAGTCCTTCACATCCCGAGCCTTCTCGCCAAAGATGGCGCGCAGCAGCTTCTCCTCTGGGCTGAGCTCCTTCTCACCTTTCGGCGTGATCTTGCCCACCAAGATGTCAAGGGGTCCGACCTCGGCCCCCACCCGGATAACCCCCTCCTCGTCCAAATCTCGCAGGGCCGTATCCCCTACGTGCGGGATATCCCGAGTAATCTCCTCTGCACCGAGCTTTGTGTTCCGCGCCTCAATCTCGTACTCCTCCATATGGATGGAGGTGAACTTGTCGTCGTGAACCAGCCGTTCACTGATCAGAATGGCGTCCTCATAGTTGCCACCCTCCCAGGAGAGGAAGGCACACAACACATTCTGACCCATGCTCAGCTTACCATCCTTGGTGGATGAACTATCAGCAAGCACGTCGCCCCTCTTGACGCGCTGACCTTTCTCAACTGCTGGTCTCTGATTGATGCACGAGCTCTGATTGGACCGCTCAAACTTGCGGAGGGTGTACGTTTTGAGCCCGTCGCCGTGGCGCACCACAATCCTCCGCCCCGACACGCTCAGTACCTCGCCATCCTCCTCGGCCAGCACCATCTGGCCAGAGTCACGCGCTGCAGGCCCCTCCACACCCGTGCCTACGATGGGCACCTCCGGCTCCAGGAGCGGCACAGCCTGTCGCTGCATGTTGGATCCCATCAGAGCGCGGTTCGCATCGTCGTGCTCCAGGAAGGGAATCAACGCCGCCGACACACCTACCACCTGGTTTGGTGCCACATCCAGATAGTCGACCCTTCGTGGAGAGACCGTCAGGAAGTCGCCAGAGTGACGCACGGTCACTCGATCATCCAGGAAATGCCCCTTCTGATCCACCTTGACGTGCGACTGAGCGATCATGTAGCGATCCTCGCGGTCGGCCGACAAGAACTCCACCGTGTCGGTCACCACAGGCTCCACGGGCACCTGCTGCCGCAAATC
Organism: uncultured Anaerolineales bacterium; assembly: GCA_964528475.1. Lineage (GTDB taxonomy): Bacteria > Chloroflexota > Anaerolineae > B4-G1 > B4-G1 > SKLM01. The sequence continues at coordinate 8,010 of CAZGSX010000022.1, read as the reverse complement.
AAGCGCGGCGATCCGCTCGGCTAGCTCCTCCGCCACCTCGACTCCCGCCTCGCCCACCACCTCACCGCTATCCGGATCCACCACATCCTCCCGCAGCGTGTGCCCCGTCAGGGCTTCGACAGTGGGATCAACCAGGCGGATTACCTTCCGATAGGGCGTCTCGACAAATCCGAATGGATTAATGCGCGCGTGGGTGGCCAGCCGCACAATCAACCCGATGTTGGGGCCCTCCGGGGTCTCCACAGGGCAGATGCGGCCGTAGTGCGTGTAATGGACGTCGCGGACCTCGAAGCCGGCGTACTCGCGCCTCAGACCTCCCGGGCCCAGGGCCGACAACGTACGTTTGTGGGTCAACTCGGCCAGCGGGTTGGTCTGCTCCATGAACTGTGACAGACGGCTGGATCCGAAGAACTGCCGAATGGCGGCCACAAAGGGACGGATGTTGATCAGATTGACGGGCGTCATCGACTCCGAGTCGCGACTCGACATGCGATCCACCACGATGCGCTCCATCCGACGCAAGCCCACACGCAACTTGTTCTGCACCAGCTCGCCGACCGTCTTGATCCGGCGGTTCCCCAGGTGATCGATATCATCGGCATCCTCGACGCCGTTGTTGATGCGGATCATGTGGCGCACGATGGACACCAGATCCCTCTGTGTAACCGTTCGATGGTCCAGATCGATATCGAAATTGAGCCGCTGATTCAGCTTGTACCGACCGACGCGCTTCAGATCGTACCGGCGCGGATCGAACAGCTGCTCCTCCAAGTACTCGCGGGCGTTATCCAGAGTCGCCGGATCCCCGGGGCGCATGCGCCGATAGAACTCCAGCAGGGCCTCCTCGGCCAGGCTGCGCCCGTTCTTGGGGTTCCAATCCGGTTCCTGCCGGAACGTCGCCGGGATATACTGATGTTGGGGGTTGCTGTCGGCGTCCTCAAAAAGACGCAGGAGCGTCTCATCGCTGGCGTCCTCCAGGAGGTCGTCCCCGGTCCCGTCATCGACCGCCGCGAGCGCTCGCAGCAAGATGGTCACGGGAAGGATGCGCTGACGGTTAAAGCGCACAGTGAGATAGCCAGTCTTCCGCGATCCGAACTCCAGCCAAGCCCCTCGGTCGGGAATCAGTTTTGCCGTGCAGAGCCGCAGAGCCGTGGATGGATCCTCCTCTAGGTCGAAGTAGACCCCCGGGGAGCGAATCAGCTGACTGACGACCACGCGCTCGGTACCGTTGATGATGAACGTACCGTTGTCCGTCATCAGTGGGAAGTCACCGAAGAAGACCTCCGACTGAATGATCTCACCGGTCTCCCGGTTGCTCAACGCCACATCCACGTAAAGCGGAGCAGCGAACGTGATGTCACGCACGATGCACTGCTCCCTCGAATACCGCGGCCCCTGAAAACGATATTTAAGGTCGAACTGCGCCTCCCGGGCAGCCGTGCCCGGCAGGTACATCTTGAGATTGCCGCTGTAGCTCTCAATGGGGGAAATCTCGTCGAACAGCTGAGCCAGACCCTCTTCCTGCAACCAGCTAAAGAACTTGAACTGGATCTGAAGCAGCGGTGGCAGCGCCTCTGCGTCTGTTATCCGCGCATAGGACTTACTCGCCGTATAGGACATGCTTTAACCTATTCCTCCCCAGAATCTATGTAATATGATTTGCAGACCAGTTATTTTACCAAAGAAAGGCAACTTGTCAAACACAGCCGCGTCATTCCCACGCCGGCCAAAACCATCTCCTGACAAAACCCTATCAGCCCCTGCGTCACCCCTCCTCACCGGCAGGCGCTTAATGTAAGTCCTCCGTGTGGAGAAGGTTTGGGCCATTCTCCACCCCCTCTCGCACCCGCGCGTCCGCCGGCCCCCTCCTCTGCCGCTCACTTCAGCCCATCCCGTAGACTGGCGCTGGCCCAGATGCCCCAGGGCCCCTCCTCCCCCATCCGCACGGGCACGCGGTGCTTGAGAATCCGCTTCATCTGCACGAGGACCCGCAATTGTCGAAAGCCCTCTTCCTCCAGCGCCGTCAACAGAGACCCCCTAGCGTCCGGCACGCAGATCTCAACAGGCTTCCGCGGCGAACCCCCCAGCCCCACGATGCCCTGCCGGACCAGGTGACCCTCGAGACCCGCTTCGTGCCCCTCCCGAATGAGGATCTCCATACAATTAGGAAAAGCTCCCCGTCTCCGCACGGCCCGAACCGCGCCCTGCAGGTTCTCCTCCCCTCCGCACACCCACCAGAGCTCGTCCTCCCCTCGGAACCAGTGTTCAATGCGCCGTCCCCACCCGGGACGGTAGTCGGACGCCTCGACCTCGAGCAAGGGACGCAACTCGGCGCGGATCACCGCTCGCATCAAGTTGACCACAGCCTCGCCATCCTCACCTCTGCCGCGACGCATCAGCGTCCGCGGCGGTGCCCCGCCCGGGTCCCCCTCGCCCGATGGTCGCAGCAGGTGAACCGTCTTGCCCACCTCGCGGAACCCCAATTGCTCGTACAACCTCCTGGCCGCCCGGTTGTCAACCCGCACCTCCAGGCCCACCCACCGGGCATCACGTCTGGAGATCACCCGGATCGCCTCTCTCATCAGCGCGGTGCCGATGCCCTGCCGCTGGTGGTCAGGGTCCACGACGACGTTGCCCACCAGGTATCCGCCTCCAGCCCGGGCCCTTCGCAGGGAGACGTTACCCACCAGGCGTCCGTCCGCCTCCCACACCAGACCGGGCGCAACCGTGGCCTTGCCCGCGAGGGCCCACAGCCACTGCAGCAGCGGCCCCCGGCGAGCAAAACGCCTCATGCGCTGCAGCGTGGCCCTACCGGCAGGATCCAGGCGGTCTCCAAACGCCACCTCAATCAGGTCCACCACAGCTTCCATGTCGCGGAACGGATCGAGAGCCCGGATACCCCCCTCCGGTCGAGTCGTTTTCCTACCCAGGCTTACCCCCACTCCACTGCGACGGCGATCCGTTCACTCCAAGCCTCTCGCGTCCGCCACCGCCCTTGCCAGAAGCAGCGGCAGATCAAACCATCAGCCGGGGGTGCGGCCCTCCGACGACGGACCAGCGAAGCGTGTCTTGATCGAGCCGCAGTTCAAAGAGCCGCCCTCCCAGGGCGATGACGGTGAAGCAGCGCTCCCTGCCTTCGGTCCACCGCCTGCCCAACCCCTCCACCGCCACCGGCGTGCCGTGCCACTCGAACTGCTTCGGCTCGATCTCGCCCTCCGCCGTGAAGCGTGCCTCCACTGCCGTTGCTTGTCGTCTCACAATGCGTTCTCCAGATAGCGTCGCAGCAAGTTGATGACGGCTTGTGCCGAGTCCGCCTTGTTGCTCCGCCGGCCCCCCGGGAAGACGTACCGCTCGACCCACTCACCCTCCCCAGTCACTAGCGCCACATACACCAGGCCGACTGGTTTTTCCCCCGTGCCCCCGCCCGGGCCGGCGATCCCGGTCGTGGAGAGGCTGACGTCCGCGACCATCGCCTGCCGCACCCCGGCCGCCATCTCAAGCGCCACATCCGCGCTCACGGCGCCGTGCTCCGCCAGCGTCTCCCTCCGCACCGCCAGGAGCTTCTCCTTGACGTCGTCCGCATATGCCGTCACGGACCCACGAAAGTAGTCCGAACTGCCTGGCACGTCAGTGATGCGGTGACCGACCAGCCCGCCTGTGCACGATTCCGCCACGGCGAGCGTCAGGCCTCGTGCCCTGAGCAGTCGCCCCACCACGACCTCCACATCGTTCTCCCTTGGCGGCATCGTCAAACCTCCCCGTCGATCTCCTGTATCCTCCTCAGCCAGTCCACAACACCCAGGCACCACCCAGCGGACAAGCAACACGCCCGTGTCCGTCCGCCAACCGCTTCCTCATCCCGTCGTCTAAACGGCAGCATCCAATCCCGAGGCCCCCCTTCCCCTTGTCATTCCGAGGAGTCCCTCCCCGTCTGTGTCTTTCTGAGGAGCGCAGCGACGAAGGATCTCCACCCCACAGAATAAAACCCCACCAATGGGTGGGGTGTCGGTGGAGCCGTCGCCGCTCAGTCCGGCCCATCATCCATTCCGGCCCGTAGCATTCGGTTCTCCCAGGTCCGCAGTCAATGGTACCCCCAAGGGGATTCGAACCCCTGTCGCGGGCTTGAAAGGCCCGTGTCCTAACCAGGCTAGACGATGGGGGCGTCTGCAGACTATTCTACCACAAAGGCCACCTGCGTCAAGGACCGCAACTCAGCTGCGGGAGGCAATTGCTCTCCTCCTCCCCCGCAGTACATAGCTCCGTTCCTCCATCAACGGCCTCAAGGCGAACCATCGCAGCAGTGGGTGTCAAGGGCCGGCACCATCGGTCCGGTGCACAGCCCCCAGGCGCGCACCTGGTCCTCAACCCTCCGAGAGTTTCCACCCGACCAGCTCCAGAAGCTTTGCCCGCCACGACAGCCGGCGGATGCTGCGAGACGCCTCCTGGGCCACATACGAGGTGTAGCGATGACGGCCGTAGGCAGCGGCTTGATACTCCCCGAGCAAGGAGAGGGCCGATTCCGACGCCGGGGGCAATCGATCCGCCAGGGCTGCCACACGCTCAGCCGGAGTCTCGGCCGGGCGAGATGGGATTCCGAGCCGCGCCCGCGCCCGGTCGATCTCGGAGTATGCACGCTCCAGCGGCGTCAACAGCGCGTAGTCCGCCCAACGCTGCAACAGTCCCGGTGAGCGCCAACCCAGTCGCCGCACTCCCCGATCCAGCAGCACGGGAACCGGCGCGGGGTTAGTCCGTCGCCAGGCCCGCCAGGTCAGCGCCACCAGCGTGGCGCCTAACGCTATCGCCAGTGCCCACAAGAGGCCTCTGCGCCTGTACCAGGGCGTCTGAGGCACTTCCGACGCTTCCTCGCCGGCGATGCGCTCGTCGAGCTCCTCCAGCTCATCCAGCCGCTGCGGCCAGCGCTCCTCGGACTCGCCCTCCATCGGTGCCGGCGCACCATCCTCGTCCTCCCCGATGTCCCCCAGAGGTCGGGTGATGGGCTCCTCGGAGACGGTCGGCTCGAACTCGACCCATCCAAACCGCGGGAAATACACCTCCGGCCACGCGTGGGCGTTCCGCTCATACACCAAGAACGTGTTGGTCCTCTGCTGACGATCTCCCTGCCCGAACCCGATGGCCAACCGCGCCGGGATGCCTAGGGAACGCAGCAAAACGACCTCGGCCGATGCATAGTAGTTACAGAAACCGGCCTGCTCCTCAAACAGGAACCAGTCCAGTGGATCCTGATCCTCGGCGGGGGTGCGCTCCAACGTCTCCGTATACTCGATGGCGTTGCGCAGATAGCGCGTGATGGCTGCCGCCTTGTCGTAGGGCGTCTCTCGCCCCTCCACGATCCGCTCCGCCAGCTCTCGCGTCCGTGGGGTCACTCCGTCCGACAGTTGCAGATAACGGTCCGTGACCCATTGCGGATAGTCGGTGCCCGCCTCGCGGAGCTCCGCGACCGTGACATCGGCGACCGATGACCGCATGGCGTAAGTCTGCCCTGCGCCAATAGGAGGCACAGCATGAAGCGAAGCCACATCGACCGTTCCGTCGGGGTTCTCGGCGAAGTCGACCTCGACCGCCCGACTCACCCACTGCGGCTGCGGTGCCGTGTACAGCGTGGACACAGGCCGAGGCGACGTAAACGTGAAGGTCAGGACCTGTCGCCCCTTCAGATCTGGGAAATCGAAGGGCAGCTCGCCCTCTCGCACCCGCCGCGTTATCGTCAGGGCCGCCGTGCTCCAACCACCCTCGACATACCGATCGTACACTCTTGCCCGCCAGTAGTACCGCACACCCGGCGAGGTCTCGGGCGCCTGAACCGACATGATCAGATTGTCGGATAGCTGACGTCCCTGCCCCAGGGCGAATTCCTCCCCGTAGTAGGTAGCGGTCACCGTCGGTCCCCGGCGCCGCAGAGATGCGAACAGCTTGTCTGCCCGCTCCTCAATGGGGCTAGTAGCCTGATCCCAGATCCGTCTCGCCGTCGGGAGCGCATCGGCCGCGCTGGGCAGGGTCCACGCAAAGAAGAGCAAACCCGCAACCAACAGCACAACGACGGTGCTTAGGTCAAGGCCGACAAGAGGCGGTATGCGGGCATCCTCTTCCATCCAATCCTTGCGGAGTCGTATAAACGTGAGACGAGTCACCATAAGAAGCGAGAAGAAGGCGTAGGCGGCCACGTAGAAGACACCGCGCGGTCTGTACACATCGGATGTCTGAATCAGCAGTAGCGCCAACCCTGTGGGCAGCACCACGAGCCAGGGGCTCGCTCGGCGCGTCAGCGTGTACCCGGCGTGTACGCTCAGCGCCCACGCCAGCACGGCCATCGCCGACAGAAAGAGGATCGGATCCCGCACCGGATCCTGTCGCGCGAGCTGAACGAACGCCTGACCTAAGCGACCGGCCATCACCACCAGTCGATCGGCCCACGCGGCCTCGTCCGACAGGTACCCAGCGGTGACTCCCAGCTGCCACGGCACAGCAAACACCCCGTACAGGATGGCGTAGAGGGCTGCCAGACCTGGAGAGAACTCGCTCTGCCCCAGGGCCAGCCCCGCTGCCGTCCCAAGAAGCACCAGCGTCTGCACCAGGGTAAGGTGTTCGACCCATCCCGTCGCCACCAGTCGACCGCCAGCTGTCAGCAGCGCTGCAATCAGCAGCAGAACAGCTGGGACATCCCACCAGCGCTCCGCTTCCACGTTCCTCAGCTCCTTCCCATCCGCGACGAGATCTGGGCCTGACGGAGCCCCGGTTCCCGTTTTCCCGCTAGACCCGCCTCCACGCTAAGCGCGGTGACGAGATCGGCCCCGTTCCTGACCTGGCAGACCGGCACCCTGACCGCCGCGATCGCCTGGGCTAGCTCCTTTGTGCCCGGCGCGCCTCCAAACGAGGCGGCGTCGATGAGGACCACCACCGGCCGCAGTCCCCGCCGCGCCAGCGTATCCGCCGCCACAGCCATCTCGTGATCAACGGAGGGTGTCACCACGATCACGGTGCTCCCCCGCGGCATGTGCTGGGCGTGAGCGGCCATCAGCGCCGAGATGGGGAGATCGCCCTGAGCTTCAAGAGGGGCCAGAGCCTCCAGCACCTTGCCCAGCTGCCGCCCCCCGCGGTCGGGCGGCAGCACATCCGGCGCCTTCTGCGAGGCCTGAGGGTAGCTGATCAGCCCCACAGCTCGGTCACGGCGCAGGAAGTACTGCGCCAGCGAGGCGGCGATGGTGACCCCATATTCCTCCGTCGCAGGGGGAAGCGTGACCTCCCTCCAGGGCGTCCAGATCGCCTCCACAGCCTGACTGGGGGGAGAATACGGCTGTCGAGCCTGGACGCTCGCCTGAGCGTCTAGGAGGATCCACACCTCGGCCAGGGGATCCAGCTCGAACTCCTTCACGACCAACCTATTCCTGCGTGCCGAGCTCAGCCAGTGGATGCGATTCAAAGGATCGCCCGGCACGTAGTCCCGCACCCCGGCCGCGTTCGGTGTCACTTGATGCGTCCGCAGGCGCAGCGCCTCGCCCCCGGGCAGCAGTCCGGGGGGACTGACGAACGCCTCCACCTCCACCATCAAGGGATAGACCAGCAAGGTGCCCGCGGAGGGCAGCGTCCGACGGGCCGGGAAGAGTCCAAACAAGTCCCCGGATACGAGGTCGGTGGGTCCCAAGGTGAAGATACCACGCTGCACCAGGCGCGTCCGGGCCCGGTACATCCGCTGTTCGCCCGCTCCGATTCGTGTCATCACCCGCGATCCCCGGGAGCCAGGGAGATCGGAGCGATCGCGTATATGGAGCCACAGTCGCTGCAACCGCCCCTCGTTGCGGATCTCAAACCGCTCCTCGAAGACCTGCCCTACCTGGCCGCGTAGCGACCGTGTGGTCCGTTCCAGCTCCACGCCCCGCAGTGATAGCTGCGACCAGACCCAGCTCACCACCAAGATCCCGAGCCAGAGGTAGCTCAGGCGGGTGTATACCGTGAGCCCGGTGAGTGCAAGGGCAACCAGGCTGAAAAGCAGCA
>CAZGSX010000021.1:24964-34401 GCA_964528475.1 uncultured Anaerolineales bacterium | reverse complement strand
CGATGGAAGCGTTGATGGTCTTCGGTCCCGTATAGCGCGTCGAGTGCCGTTTCGCACGCGGCGTCGAACGCGTCGCTAGCATAGCCGGGATTGTTACTGGTGGCCCACCAGTTATCCTCATTGGGAATCTGCGACGATAAGTAGAGATTGCAGGGGGCGCCCAGGCCATTCAGCCAAGAGAAGAGGGCCAGATCGAACTGACGGCCGAAGATAGGCCCATCCGGGCCGTCGGCATAGAACACGTCGGGCGGCAAATACTCCAAGGTCAGAGCGACGCCGCAATCCGCCAGATTCTCATGGAGGATCTCCGCCACGCGCTCACGAACGGGGTCCCACTGCGTTGTCAGGAGGGTCGCCGACAGGGCGGTCCCAGAAGCCACGCCTGGGACCTCCTGTGCCTCGCGGACGCCATCATCGTTCACATCCCGCCATCCTGCCTCGAAGAGCATGGCGCGGCCAGCGGCAGGGTCGTAGGGCCAGACGGCAACGGCGTCGCCGGCGTGCAGAGGATGCTGCGGGAGGACATAGCTGTCCGCGACGAGGGCGTCACCAAGAACGAATGCCTCCTCGGCGATCCGCTCCCGATCCGCGCAATGAGCGACGGCCTGCCGCACCCGGGGATCTGCAAAGAGAGGAACACGCTGGGCCCACGGGGCGGGCTCAATCGCGAAATCCAGATGCTCCCACTCGCCGCTGGGCTCCGAGATGAGACGCAGTTCCTGAGCATCCGATGCCTCCAACAGCAACTCGGTCGGCGCGCCGGCGAGGAGGTCCTCAGAGACGACATGGCATCCACCCGACGACAGCTCCGCAAGGGCTTGCGCTGGATCGTCCAAGAAGCGGAACAGGAGACGGTCCAGATAGGGCAAGCCCTCGGAAGCACGGAAGTAGCGTGAATTCGGGACGAGGGAGATGTGCTCCCCCTGCTCCCAGGCGTCGACTACGAAGGGGCCCCACCCAAGGGGTCGCTGGCGAACCACGTCCATCTCGAGCAGCTGATCAATGGTCGCATCGCCAAGGATATGCCTGGGGAGGGGGTGATAGAGCTTGAGGAAGGAGTAGGTATCCCGGTAGCCCGGGACGCCGGTCCAGACCAGGGTTTGAGCATCGGACACCTCGTAGCTGGCGGTCCGGTCGACGCGCCTGCGAAGCGCAACGTCCTCGACCTGCTGGGCGACTTCGTAGGAGAAGCGGGAGTCCTCAGCGGTCAACGGCTCGCCATCGGACCAGGTCACGTCCGAACGCAACGTGAACGTTACCACAATCTGCGTCATGCCGATCGGGGTGCCATCAAAGGTCACCGGTGCGCCGTCCGAATCCCGCACGGCGACACCGGGCCGCAACTCGACCACCCTCCCCTGCGTGTCAAGCACCCTCTCACCCTCGAGGGCAGTCACAGTGTGGACCCTCACATCATCCGTCGCGACGCTTGGGACCCGCTCGAGGATAACCGGCTGAAAGTCATAGTCTCGAGTGTCGATGGGCCCATCGTAGAGAGCAGCCAGGACGGTATGGGCAGCCCGGGAGGGCCCCCCGTAGATGAAGAGGGTATCCGGTTCCTCCGCCAGGCAGACGACGAGCTCCTTGGGGGGTGGCGGCGTGGCAGTCGGCGTGATGGTGGGCACTAAGGTAGGCGAGGGCAATGCCGTAGGAGTCGCCGACGCCGGCGATGAAGTAGGGGCCGGCGGGCTAGGGGCATCACATCCCGTCGCAACGCCAAGAGCAAGTAGCGCGGCTAGACCCACGAGGCGAAGCCAGTCAGTGCCCAGGTGAACCGTTTCCATAGATCATGCTCCTTAGCAGCGGTGTCCAGTAAGCTCTGGCGAAGATGTCCTTCTCGCGCACCTCCTCGCCACGACGAAGCAGCACCCCTCCCCGCAGTTCCTGATCAGGGAGAGTTCAGCGCAGGATGGCCTGAGTGTCCTCCTTCATCCGGCCCTCACGGGCGAGCGGTCGCGCACCACCGGGCGTCGATTAACCCATGGTCCATCAGGTGATATTAATAACTAATCAGCCGATACGGATAGATGTTCACTACTTCCGTGTCGGCATAGCGCGTCCTTGTCCGCTCCGTCCCGTAGACGTGTTTGTGTCCGTGCAACAGGTAGCGGGGCTTGAACCAATCCATGAAGCCCAGAAACGTCTCAAAGCCCCTGTGTGCGAGATCTTTGCCGTCATGAATGCCGCGCGGCGGCGAATGGGTGATCAAGACATCCAGGTACCTACCATGTCGGAGGCGATTCATCAGCAAGGTCGGCACCAGGCGCCACGCCTTCCAAGCCATCTCAGGCTCGGTGTACTGATAGGGGGCCTCAGGCTTATAGCGAATCGAGCCCTCCAGACCAGCCAGCAGCAGGCCTTCAGCCGCCACACATCTCCCATCCAGGTCGGTCCATCCTCCGGGCTCGCTGAGCACGACGCCGCTTGAGGTATACTCGGGATGATCGTGATTGCCGTGGACATAGAAACAGGGCACATCCAAGATGGTCACGATGTACTCAAGATAGGAATAGGGCAGATCACCGCAGGATACGGCCAAATCGACGTCGCCGAAACGTTCACGGATGCATCTGCTATAGACCGCGTCGACCACCCGGTCGCTGACGGCCAGAATCTTCACCCATCTACTCCTTCGGCCAGGTGCGTTCGTAGTTCGCCCTGAGCTTGTCCAGAATAGCCTGCTCCAGGTCGATTCCCTCCAGGTAGGCCAGCTGAAGAAGATAGAGGGTCACATCGGCGAGCTCCGCCGAGAGGCCCGACCGATCCGCATCCTCATCCCACTGGAAATGCTCCAGCACCTCCGCCGCCTCCAGCACGAGGGAGATGGCGATGTTACGGGACGTCTGCGGAGCGGGCGAGTCCTCTCGGTACCAGCCCATGGCCTCCACGAAGCGGTTCATCTCGTCGGTCAGTTCCTGAATCGTCTTTGGCATCGGCACATCACACAAAAAAGCCAGCCCCCGCGGTCCAGAGGGCTGGTCGACCTGCGTCTGGCGGATACGGCTGACTTGTCCGCCCAGGCCCGCCCCTAATCGGTGGGACGTGGGCACTCCCGGGCAACAGACAACGGGCACAAACCTCGTCCGGACGTGCAGTATACAGTGAAAGAATGAAGCTGTCAACGCTCGTCGCGCGACCATCGGCGCTTCAGCGCTCGAATACATGCAGTCCCTGAGACGTGTCGGTCCAGAAGACTGCGCCAATGAGGGACAGATCGCGCTTCTCGAGCCTGACGAGCATTGCTGCGAGGGGATCACCGCCTAACTCAAGGGGCCGAACAAGCACCGAACGCCGTTCAAGATATGTCGAGGACTGAGAAGTCTGTTGTGCGGGAGACCCGAGCCGATCGCCCTCAAAGGGCAGCCTCGACGGCACGACGATCTCCTCGCGTCCTGCCCGAGAATGGCTACCGCTATGACCAAGTTGGCCGTGATCGCACGGTCACCTCAGGTGTCTCTTATCTGCGATGGCGCGCCGTGGCCGCGCTCAGGTGTGCGCCAAACAGCACCAGCCAGCTACTGAGGTAGATCCACAGCAGAAGCGCGACAACGGCTCCCAGAGACCCGTACACCAGCCGATACTCGACCAGGTCACTGCTCACGTACCAGGCGAATACGCGCTTGGCGACCTCCCAAGCCAGTGACACAAAGCCAGCTCCCCAAGCCGCCTCCGACCAGCGCACCGTGGTGTTCGGAATCCAGCGATAGAGGTTGAGGAACAGCAAGAAGACACCAAGCAGCGGCACGCCGCTGGCGATCAACGTCCAGAGTGGTGAGTCCAAGATACTCTCCCCGCCATTCAGCGCCCTCTCCAGGCGCGGAAGAACGTTCAGCACCGGCGTCGAAAGCAGGAAGAGGGAGAGCAAGGTCACGAACAAGCCCACCATCCCAATGCCCAGCCCCAGGAGGCGCTGTTCCAGAAAGCCCCGCCTTTCCGCCTCGGTCCAGGCCCGGTTGACGTGGTTGACCAGGACGGTAAACACCCCGGTCCCAGACCAGAGGAGACCCACGAGACCTATCAGGCCGACCGTCCCGCGTCGGTCAAGAACCTGCTGGAGATTTCTGAGGATGACCTCCTCTGAGACGGGCACGATCTGCATGACGATTCTGACCACCTGCTGCTGAACCAGTTCGCCCTCGGCGAAGAAACTCCCCGTCGCAGTCAGCGCCAGAAGCAGGGGAAAGAGAGAGAAGAGGGTGTAGTAGGCGAGGGCGGCCGCCACATGCGACGCGCCGGCCTCTCCAAATTGCTCAAAGGCATCCTGGACCGTAGCGATCCACCCGCCGCTGAGATCGTTGACGCGATGATAGAGGGCATTCAGATATCGCTCCAGTCTTATCACCTCTCGGACCTCCCACGCTGAACCCGCGCGATCCTCGGCAGAGGAAAAAGCACCTTGCTGAGAAACGCGCGACCACCGTTCACCACCTCTTCCACTGACATCGTCGCTGCAATTCTCCCTTCTGTCAACCGCGCCCCAAGGTGCGTCCAGCAAGCGCCAAGACAGCGCCTCCTGCGACCGCGACCACGATCTTCCCTAACCAACTCGTGGTAGCGATCCCGAACGGGCCGACTGATGATCGAGACCAGGACGTGCACGTCCTCCTCTCCCCTCGGCCTCCCCACCCCTGACCCAGCGCCCGTCAGCGGGGGAGCTCTGCAGGATGCTAGGACTGGGAAGACCAGCAGTCCGTGCAACCAGGCTAGAGTCCCTGATCTGGTTCCTGGTCAACTCGCAGACGCCCAGACTGGTTCCTACCTCCGTGCAGTGCTATCGTATTCCACCCGAACGACGCTGCTGAATCTCGCGCTTCCGGGCCGTCAACTCGCTCGCTTTCCACATTCAGGAACCCGGCGTTGACCGCCACGATGACGGTGCTGAGCGACAGGACGAGGGCTCCCACCGCCGGGCTGAGCACGATGCCGTAGTTGTAGAGACCGCCGGCCGCCAGTGGGATGGCGAAGACGTTGTATCCACTAGCCCAGGCCAAGTTCTGGACCATCTTGCGGTATGTGGACCTGGATAGGTTGATGATCGCCACTGCGTCCAGCGGATTGCTCCGCACAAGAATGATATCGGCCGTCTCGACAGCGACATCGGTCCCGGCTCCAATGGCAATGCCAACGTCGGCGGTCGCCAGAGCGGGGCAGCGTTCACACCGTCGCTCGTCACGGCCACGACCAACCCTCGGCGCTGCACTTCCTTCACCTTCTCAGCCTTTTCGTCGGGCAGCACCTGGGCAAAGTAGTCGTCGAGACCCACCTCCTCGGCCACCCAGCGGGCTACTCGCTCGTTGTCCCCCGTGAGCATCATGGTTTGGACACCCATCTCCTTGAGCCTGGAGATGGCTCTCGACGACTCGGGGCGGATGATGTCAGCCAATGCAACGGCGCCCCTCAAGTCACCATCAATCAACACGTACGCCATGGTCTTGCCCGGGGAGGAGAGCGCGTCTATGCGCCCATCTTTGGAGGCGATACCGTGTTCCCGTAGATAGCCCCCGCTCACGGTCATAACCTGGCGACCCTCAACGGTCGCCTGCGCCCCTTGCCGGGGACAGCCTGAAAGCCCTTCACGTCGAACCGCTCTTCGGCAGCTTTCGTGATCCCCTGGGCCATCGGGTGTTCACTGCGAGACTCCACGGAGGCCGCATACGCCAGCAGCTCCCGCTCATCCAGCTCGTCGAGGAAGACCAGCGTGTCGGTCACGCCGAACTCCCCCTTGGTCAGCGTCCCGGTCTTATCGAAGGTGATGGCGTCGATAGTCCTTGCCCTCTCGAAAGCGGTCCGATTGCGGATCAGCAGACGGTTCCTGGCGGAGATCGCGGTGGAGACAGCGACAACCAGTGGGATCGCCAAACCCCAGGCGTGGGGACAGGTAATGACCATCACGGTGACACCGCGCTCGAGGGCAAAGACGAAGTCCTGTTCCGACCCAAACAGCCAGCCCAGCAAGGTCGCCAGACCCACGGCAAGGGAGATGAGGGTCAGCCACATGGCAGCACGGTCTGCCAGGCTCTGGGTCCTAGACTTACTCCTCTGAGCCTCCTCCACCAGCGAGATGGCCTGGGAGAGGTAGGAATCCTGACCCGTGTTTTTGACCCGGAGGGGGATGGAGCCTTCGCCGTTGATTGACCCCCCAATCACCTCTGCACCCTCGTCCTTGGGCACTGGCTGCGATTCACCAGTGAGCATGGATTGGTTGACAGATGTCTGGCCCTCGACCACCTGGCCATCGGCCGGGATCTTCTCCCCTGGCTTGACGACAACCCTGTCTCCTGCCCTTAGCTCGCTGACAGATACGTCCTGGAGCCTTCCGTCCTCCATCAGCAGGTGTGCCTCAGACGGCATCAGGTCGGCCAGCTCCTCCAAGGCTCGAGAGGCCCCCATCACGGACCGCATCTCAATCCAGTGCCCGAGAAGCATCACGTCAATCAGGGTGGCCAGCTCCCCGAAGAAGACCTTGCCGCTGAGTCCGAGCACAACCAGGGCACTGTAGGCGTAGGCCACGGTGATCGCTTGACACGGTGTCTCCTTACGATTCCAGCAGCGAGAAACGCGAAGACTCTCCTAATCGCGCTCTACCTCAAAACCTGGCCCTGATGACTCCGTCAGATGCACGATGACCTCCTTGCCCCCATATCCATCCACAATGTCGTGGGCGCGGACGCGCACTTCAGTGACCTCTTCTGGAATGACGATGCCGCTCTGACCACGCGTGAACGGTTGTTCATCCACGTGCGGGTGAAGCAGTGTCCGGGTGAAATCGGCATCGGGGTCGGGCTTCAACACGTTGCCATCAGGGGTGACCACATCCCATCCATCGGCATAGTCGTCCCACCCGGTGTCGGGGTGCTCGACAGTGACGCGAAAAGTCCAGGTGCCCTCGCCCTCACCGGGCTCAGGACCGGCGGTCTGCACGGCCCGCACGTGGACGACGTCGGCGTTGCCCTGCCGTTCTGAGGACGTCTCGGGCGGGGGCGTTGACGTTGGGGAGGGCGAGGATGAAGTCATCACCGATGGGGTCTCTCCCGGCGGCGAATCGCTCGGCGCGGCGGTGGCTGCGCCCTCCACCGATGATGGGGATGGCGTGGGCGACGGCGCCCCGGACGGGATACACGCTGTTGCTGCGCCAGTGAGAACTGTGATGAGACTGATGACGATCCAGAACGCCAGACCCGATCTATCGCACATACGCACCTCCTACGCGCAACCGTCTCTGAACGGATAGATAACCTCCTCCAGGTTTGTCAGTGTACCACAGCAGAGACCAGCCAGACGACGGCAGAGTATGGTGTTGAAGCAGAACTCAGCAAGAAAGGGTTGGACTTCTGTCACGGCAGAAGTTGGTGTCAGTTCAGGCGCTGCGCCCAGAGAACCGGGGCAGCCCGAGATCCTGAGCAAGCCGCCGGCGAATAGAAGCATCATCTATGCTCACCGCCCGTCCATGGTATTCGGCCGCCATCGGTGTGGCCAGCCACCAGACCAGGGCGGCGGGTTCCTCCGGAGGGCGAAGCACATTCTCCTCGTGGTATCCCCTAAACTGATCAACTCGGGGGAATTCCTCTTCCGACTTGTCCCGGATTCGCCCCTGCATGGAGGTGTCGACAACTCCCGGGTAGAAAGCGTGAACACGGACAGCGACATCCTGCTCGTCAAGCTCCGCTGCGAGGTTGCGGACGAAATGATCGAGCCCAGCCTTCGCGGCACAGTAGGCACTCCAGCCCGGAACAGGATGAGTGGCAGCACCGCTCGAAGTGAAGATCAGAACGCCCGACCCGCGATGGACTATGGCGGGCAGGAACGCCCGGACCGTGTAGAAGGCGCCAGTCAGGTTGATCTCCAGGTTCGCGGCCCAAGTCTCGGGCGCCACCATCCACACGTGGCCCACTGGCTCAATGACGCCGGCGTTCGCGACCACGACATCAGGCACCCCAAGCCGCCGTTCGGTCTCCGCGGCCAGCTCCTCCAACGCCCTCCAGTCGGACACGTCGGCCGGATAGGCGGTGGCTGTGCCACCGTCTCCCCTGATCTGCTCTGCGGTGTCTTCGATCTCAGACGCCGTCCGGGCCGTCACCACCACACTCGCTCCGGCCCCGGCCAGGCTGATCGCCGTGGCACGTCCAATCCCCCGACCGCCACCCGTGACGACGGCCACCTGGTCCTGAAGACTCGCCTCCAGCGGCACTTCAGCTGTGGCCATCACTGTCATCTCCCTGGCGGGCCGATCTGCACCCCGCCGCTCCCGGGTCCTCGGTCTTGCCCTCCACCCCAACGATCTCCAGCACCTGCTTGCCCGCTATCTCCTCCTGCTCCAGGAGGGCGGTGGCCAGCCGATCCAAGGCGTCCCTGTGCTCTTTGAGCGTGCTGACAGCTCGCTCGTACGCCCGGTCGAGGATGGCTTTGACCTCCTCATCAACCTCCCGCGCGGTCTGCTCGCTGTACTCCCGCCGTTGGGCGATCTCCTCACCCAAGAACACCTGCTCCTGCCGGCCCCCGAAAGCGAGATGGCCAAGCTTCTCGCTCATCCCCCAGCTGAGGACCATCTTCCGAGCTAGATTGGTCGCCTGGCGGAGGTCCTCCTCAGCACCACTGGTCTTGGTATTCAACACCAGGTCCTCAGAGGCCCTGCCCCCCATCATCACGGCCAGCCGATCGAGCATGTAATCGCGATGATAGACGTAGCGCTCGCGCTCAGGCAGCTGCTGAGTCACGCCCATCGCCCGGCCGCGGGGCACGATGGTCACCTTATGGATGGGATCCGCGTGGGGCAGCACCGCAGCCAGGACCGCGTGCCCGCCTTCGTGATAGGCGAGCAACTCGCATTCCTGGTCGGTCAATGCCACGCTCTCCCGCTCCAAGCCCATCATGACCTTATCGCGCGCTTCCTCGATATCCTCTGATTCAATGGCATCCTTATCCTTTCGGGCGGCGAGCAAGGCGGCCTCGTTCAGCAGATTCTCAAGATCCGCCCCGCTGAAGCCGGGCGTACCTCGAGCCACGCGCTCCAGGTCCACCTCCTCGGCCAGGATCTTGCCGCGTGCGTGGATTTCGAGGATCTTGTTCCGGTCAGGCAGCGTCGGAAGTTCGACCGTGATGCGGCGGTCGAAGCGCCCGGGCCGGAGGAGGGCCTGATCAAGAATGTCCGGCCGGTTCGTGGCAGCCATGACGATCACGTCCTCGTGCGGATCAAAGCCATCCATCTCTGCCAGGAGCTGGTTCAGCGTCTGTTCCCGCTCATCGTGGCCACCACCGACGCCTGCTCCACGCCGGCGACCGATAGAGTCCAACTCATCAATGAAGATAATGCTGGGCGAGGCCTTCTTGGCCTCCTCAAACAGATCCCGAACGCGAGATGCCCCCACTCCGACAAACATCTCCATGAAATTCGAGCCGGTGATACTGAAAAAGGGAACCTCCGCCTCGCCGGCGACAGC
>CAZGSX010000021.1:0-24864 GCA_964528475.1 uncultured Anaerolineales bacterium | reverse complement strand
TGGCTGAACAGCAGGTAGCCAAATCCAATGACCGCCACAAGGGGCAGGAAATTGATGAGCAAATCGAGGAAGGAGACCTCGGATTCAGGCTGGCTGTCCACCTCGACGCCCTCCGACTCCAGCAGCGACAGTAGTTCATCATCGCCAAAGGATGGGAGATAGGTGGTGAACGTATCGTACGTCTCCGTCTCCCCTGTGGGAGCTGTCCTCTCGGCCGATTCCTTCAGCTGCCCCTCTATCTGCTGGCCCACCACGGTGACGCGCTCTACGTTTCCGGCCCGCACCTGTTGACGAAAGTCGCTGTAGGTGATCTGAGTGGTGCTGCCAATAAGATATGTGCTCAGCGGCCCCCAGAGGACGGAGGCCAGGGCGAGCCCGAGAAGCAGCCAAACTACCAACCCTCTCGTACCGCACCCAACAGGCCCAAATCGCCTCTCCAGCGGCTCCTGCTCCCCATCCCTGCCTGATCGCTTCCTATCGTCCTGTCGGTTCATATGTCATCTTGTCCTCACCTGCGCCCGTCCTTCCACTCAGCCGGTCACGCAGGAACAAACCCGGTCTCGACGGGGCGATGCCCTGGGGCACCCGACGCCCTCACGCCTTTCCACCGCTCACTTGCGGGATGAAGACTCCGCAAGCTCGTCTCCACCAAGTATGGTCCCGCGCCTCACTCGAAGCCAACGTGTGATATCGCTCTAGAACGATTATACAGGGTTGTGTTTGGCAGGCAAACGGGCATGCGTCAGCTTCAGTGCACGGCATAGCCGCTTTGTTGATTCGACCGCAGTCGAAATCGCTCGCGGGAGCGACGGTGGAGTCGCTGAAGCGTTAACTCTCAAGAGCTGTGTAGGGGAGTGATCGGCTGAGAGAGAGCGTGCCGCAACTACTCCGTCGCGGGTCACGTCTTAAGAGAAGGACCAAGCAGACGGGGAAGCTACCGTCGCGTCTCTCTCGGATTCCGTAAACGCCTCCAAGTACCCTAACGGAAGATGTTGCAGGACGGCTATCGATCGACGCCATCCGCGTCAGATCCTTGACAGCACGTCGGCCTGCGCTATAATTCTGACTCCGGTCAAGTTTGTGCTTTGGTCATATTTATGGGAGGTTCGCCGACTTTGCGGGGCTTCCCCAGGAATGCAGTCAGCAAGGGGGTGGCGTGAGGCGACGTTGGACTTACGTGGTGCTGGGCCTGGTGCTGCTCGCAGCAGCCGGCGTGGTGGTGTGGCGTGTAAGGGCGGCGCGAGACAGCGGCATCAAAGTCACTCGATCTACCATGGTGGAGCGTGGTTCCATGGAGGTCACGGTCACGGCCAGTGGCAGGATCCAGCCCGCGAGCCGAGTTGGGTTGACCTTCGAGACCCCGGGCACGGTGGCCGAGGTGTTCGTCGTGGAAGGGGATCGGGTAGCAGTCGGAGATGAGCTGGCTCGCCTCGTCACGGATCAATTGGAGGAACAGGTGGCGCAAGCCGAGGCAGCACTGACTGCCGCCCAGTCCCAGCTAGCCGCGGTACGCGCGACGCCGAGGCAGGGCGAGATTGAGCAAGCCAAGGCGAACGTTCGAGGGGCTGAAGCACGGTTGAGCGCGGCCGAGGCCAATCGCAATCAACTTCTGGACGGACCCTCTCAGGCTGAGATTGCCTCCGTGGAGGCCCAGTTGGCGCAGGCCAACGTCAGCCAGGAGATCGCCCAAGACAACTACGACCTGATTGAGGAAGAAGGCAAGCAGAAAGAGCAGGCCAACTACGATCTCTATACTGCCAAGCAGGAAGTGGCCGCCGCAGAAGCCAGGTTGGAGGACGTGCGTGGGGGTCCAGCTGACGCTGAGATGCGGGCCGCCCGGGCGAATGTCGCCGCGTCGCTGGCGCAACGCGACGCTGCTCAGGCACAGCTCGACGAGTTGCTCTCGGGAGCCACTGAGGAAGATATCGCTGAGGTGGAGGCTCAAGTCGAACAAGCACGAATAGCACTGCAGTTGGCGGAGCATACCCTGAAGAGAGCGACTCTGCGCGCGCCCTTTCAGGGGCTGGTGACGCAGATCAACGCGACGCCCGGAGAGCTGCCGCCAACCCGGGAGGCCTCTTTCGTCCTGCTGGACGACTCAAGATTCCACATCACTGTTGCGGTCGATGAGCTGGACATATCAGATGTGCAGGAAGGGCAAGACGTCGAGATAACGGTTGAGGCCCTGCCAGGAGCCAGCCTCGGCGGCACTGTCAGTACCATCAGCCCGATCGCCACGCTGGAGAGTGGTGTGGTTGCCTACGAGGTCACCATTGAACTGAATCCTACTTCTGCGCCACTGCGTGCGGATATGACAGCGAACGCTACAATCATCGTGGGGGAACTAACCGACATACTGAAGATCCCAATTTGGGTCGTGAGGATTGATCGGGATACAGGAGCGACGTACGTACAGCGACGAACAGGGGACGAGATCGAACGCGTCGACGTGGAGCTTGGGGCGCGATCTGAGGGTATTGCGCAAGTCATCAGCGGTGTCTCCGCAGGTGATGAGCTTGTGCGCCTGGAAGACAGCGGCCTTTTGAGTTCGGTTGGCGGCGGAAGGCTAGAGACTGATGAATAGAAGGACGTTTTACGTGATCTTGGGCCTGGTGATCGTCGCTGCGCTCGCCGGGGGGCTGGCCTGGTGGCAGCGACGGACGGCAGCGCAGACTCAGGAGGAACTACGCTCAGCGAGGGTTGAACAGGGGAGTATGCAGGTCGCCGTCTCCGGCAGCGGCAGCATCAGGCCGGTGCAGCGCGTCGACCTGGCCTTTGAAACCAGCGGGCAGGTCGCCGAGGTAACGGTCGAAGTAGGCGATCGGGTTGAGGCAGGCCGTTTGTTGGCCAGCCTGGACGCAGAGCGATTAAGCCTGCAGTTGGATCAGGCAGAGGCAAACGTGGCGGCGGCCGAGGCCCAGCTGGCAAAGCTCGAGGCAGGGGCACGTTCCGGGGAAGCAGAGGCAAGCGCAGCCAATCTGAGAGCCGCGGAAGCCCAGGTGGACGCGGCTGCCGCTGAGCGAGACCAGGTGGCCCGAGCTGCAGGGGAGGCGGATATCGCTGCTGCTGAGGCTGAACTCGCCTCAGCGGTCACCCAGCAGAAGAAGGCCCAGGATTGGCACGATGCAACACTAGAGTGCATCACGATCACCAAGTCCGCCGGCGACGTAATTGACATTGGAGGGGGTCAGGTCATCACGTTGACGGAGGGCTTCGAAAGAACCGTCTGTCCGCTACTGGGCGTCCCCGAAGAGCAAGCTCGCTATCGGCTCGAGGCTGCGAACGAGGCACTGGAGGCAGCACGGGCACGCTTGGAGCAGGTCAAGGCTGGCGCCGACCGAGATCAGCTAAGGGCGGTCCAATCCAATGTGGAAGCTGCCGTGGCCCAGCGCGACGGTGCGCAGGCTCAGCTGGATCTGCTGCTTGAAGGGGCGACAAGAGAGCAACTGGCGGCAGCCCAGGCTAGCGTCGACCAAGCGCGGAGCTCTGCGAGGCAAGCAGAGCTCGCCCTGGCCCAGGCAGAGCTGGTAGCTCCCTTCGAGGGGACTGTGGCAGCCGTTAACACCTCCGTAGGGGAACAAGCTACGGCAGGCCTTCCGATCATCACGGTCCTCGATCCTTCGCGCTATTGCGTGACTATCGCTGTAGATGAACTGGAGGTCGGTCAACTGGCGGTGGGACAGAGAGCAGACCTCACGTTTGAGGCGCTTCCGAACACAGTCGTCAGCGGTACGGTTAAGCACATTGGTGAAGCAGCGACAGTCGACGGCGGGGTCATCACCTACGAAGTACGGATTGACCTGGTACCAACGGACGCCCCCACAAGGGCTGACATGACGGTCAGCGCCAACGTGATTGTGGAAGAGATCAGCGAAGCACTGAAGATCCCGGCGTGGGCGGTGCACATAGATAGCAACACAGGACAGTACTACGTTCGGAGACGGACCGCCGACGGCATTGAGCGCGTGGATGTGAGGCTAGGCGCTAGACAGGAAGGCGTTGCCCAGATCCTGGAGGGCCTTTCGTTAGGCGATGAGGTCGTGCGAGCTGCCGAATCGTCCCAGTTCGATTTGAGATCGGTAGTGGCCGAATGAACGATAGACAGTCACCCGTTATAGCGCTTCAGACTATTACCAAGGTCTACCAGATGGGAGAGGTGGAGGTCCATGCCCTGCGAGGTGTTTCGCTGGAGGTGAGACGAGGAGAGATCTTGACCATCATGGGCCCGTCGGGATCAGGCAAGTCAACCATCATGAACATCATCGGTTGTCTGGACCAACCGACGGCGGGGACGTATCTCCTGGAGGGCGACGACGTGAGTCACCTGGATGACGACGCCCTGGCGGACATCCGTAACCGTCGCATCGGCTTCGTATTCCAGACATTCAACCTCTTGGCCCGGAACTCGGCGCTGCAGAATGTGTCTCTGCCGCTCATATACGCGGGCGTCGGACGGTCCGAGCGGCAGACAAAGGCGGAGGAAGCGCTGAAATCTGTCGGGCTGGGCCACCGGCTCCAGCATCTCCCTACGGAGCTATCCGGAGGCCAGCAGCAACGCGTGGCGATTGCGCGGGCGTTGGTCAACAGGCCCTCCATCATTTTGGCCGACGAGCCCACAGGAAACCTGGACAGCAAGTCTGGCGCCGAGATTATGGCATTGTTGCAAGGGCTGAATCGTGAGCGCGGCATGACGGTCGTTCTTGTGACTCACGACCGAGCCATTGCACGTCACACGGAGCGCATCCTGCACTTGCACGATGGGATGGTCACGCATAATGAGATCGTCGAGAATCCTCTGGCAGCTACAGTTGAAGGCCCCGTGACGGACGTCTCGGATCTGGACGAGGTGGGTGAGACCGACCCGGACAGCCAAAGGGAAGGGACTCAGGGCATCGCTCGAGAGAGCGCGGCTACGTCGAAGGAGAGGCTAGGATGAGCTTCCTGGAGAGCATTCGAATAGCGCTGCGCGCTCTAGCGGCCAACAAACTGCGGTCCGCCCTGACGATGTTGGGGATTATCATCGGCGTTGGCGCGGTTATCGCCCTTATGTCGGCTGGAGAGGGCGTCACCCTCTTCGTGGAAGAGCAATTCCGCGGTTTTGGCTCGAATCTGCTCTTCGTGGTTCCCGGCAGCGCGGAACAAGCCATGGCGGGACAGCCTGGCACTTTCGTGGGGGGCGGTGAGCTGACAAACGATGATGTCGATGCTCTGCGAGATCCGATGCGAGCTCCCGACGTGCTGGCGGTCTCGCCGGCAGTGATGCGCACGACGATCGTCGCCACGGCCAAGTACGACGCGGTGGGCAGGGTACAGGGCGTGGCCCCCGACTACGCTACGGTCCGCAAGTGGTTTCCGGCAGCTGGGGAGTTCATCCGGGACACGGATATGGAGGCCCGCTCGCGGGTGGCCGTCCTGGGACAGGACATCATCGACAAGCTCTATCCAGATAATCCCTATCCCCTGGGAGAGACACTGAGGGTCAACGACGTCCTTTTCCGCGTCATCGGTGTTATGGAGAAGAAGGGTGGGTCATCGTTCGGAAGCGAGGATGACGCAGTCTTCGTGCCGCTGACGACCATGCAGACTCGCCTCGTCTCGATGCGCAGCCAGTCAGGCGAGTACCAGGTGTCACAGATCATCGTCGAGGCCGCCGACAAGGACCGCATCGATGCAGCCTCGGAGCAGGTAGCCGCGATCCTGAGGGACCAGCACGAGATTGCTTTCAGCGACGAGGACGATTTCACGATCATCAGCCAAGAGGACGTTATCAGCATCTTTGGTAATATCACAAACGTCCTCACTACGTTTCTGGCCGTCATCGCAGGAATCAGCCTCCTGGTTGGTGGTATCGGCATCATGAACATCATGCTGGTCTCCGTCACGGAGCGGACCCGCGAGATCGGCCTCCGCAAGGCCGTCGGGGCGCGACGCACTGACATCCTGTGGCAGTTCCTTCTGGAAGCCATGGTGCTCGCGATCGTCGGCGGCTTGACCGGGATCGGCTTGGGAGCCCTGGGAGCCTCGATCATCTCCAGTTTGGTGGACGGCTTTGAGGCGATCGTTACGGCTCAGGCCGTGGTGCTGGCAACCACGTTCTCAGCGGCTGTAGGTCTGATCTTCGGCGTCTATCCGGCGCGACGCGCTTCGCTCCTCAATCCCATAGACGCGCTCCGCTATGAGTAGAGCTGGCGGCGCTCTCCCCCATCCGAGAGATAACCTGCGGGCCAATCTATTGCTATTGGTGGTTGCGCTGGTGTGGGGAAGCGCGTTCGTGGCACAGCGGCTGGGAATGGATCACGTTGGTCCGTTCGTCTTCAACGCCACCCGGTTTGCGATCGGCACGCTAACCCTAGTTCCAGTCTTGGGCTGGCAGCGACTGCGCACGGTGCCACAGAGCGAGCTAGCCCGCGGCGCGGCCCTGGGGGGCGTGCTCTTCGCTGCCGCCTCACTTCAGCAAATTGGCCTGATGTGGACCAGCGCGGGCAAGGCGGGTTTCATCACCGGCCTATACGTGGTCCTGGTGCCGGTCCTGCTCGCGCTCGTGTGGCGCGAGCAGAGTGGCTGGGAGATTTGGCTGGGCGCGGGGCTGGCGGTGGTCGGGCTGTTCCTGCTGAGCGTCCGCCCCGGCTTTCGATTGGCGGCGGGGGATGGGTGGGTACTGGGGAGTGCGGTCGTGTGGGCCCTGCACGTCATCGCCATAGGCGTGCTAGCCCCCGGGTCTGACCCGCTGCGGCTTGCAATGTTTCAGTTCGCGGTCTGCTCCATACTCAGCTTCGCGATGGCATTGACCCTGGAGAGAGGAACTTGGTCGGGGTTGCCAATGGCAACGCCTGCTGTCCTCTACGCCGGCCTGCTATCGATCGGACTGGGATACACGGGACAGATAGTTGCACAACAGAGCGCGAAGGCCACTCACGCAGCGATCATCCTCAGCTCGGAATCCGCCTTCGCCGTGCTATTTGGTTGGATGATGCTAGGAGAGACGCTCTCCCTGCAGCAGCTGGTGGGGTGCGGGCTCATGCTGGCCGGCATGGTCCTCGCTCAGCTGCCCGGCCCGAAACGGCCCGTCTGCCCATAGGCGAGCGGCGTCAAGCGTCCCCCACACCGTCCGGTTCCACTTCGTTTAGCCGAGGTCAAGCAGCATCCAGCTGACGTGGCAACGTGGGGTCCGCCAGCACTCGACCCTAACCCAGATTCGTCAGGCCTGTCATCCACTAGAGCCGGATTCGACCCGTCGGCCCTCAGGCCGCGGCTTGAGCAGTACGGCGTCCCCCCTGAGCTGTGCGCTCCCACAGCACCAGAAGAGGGGGAGCGATGAAGATGGCCGAGTACGTCTCGCTGATCATGCCCACCAGCAGAACAGACATGAAGGGCTTCAGCGTGGCACCGCCGAAGAGAATAATGGCGATCATCACGAACATCGCGTTGAGCTGCGTGGCCAAGGATCGGTGAAGGGTCTCCAGAAGGGAACGATTGACGACTGTAGCGTAGGGCTCACTGTGATACTTGGGGATGTTCTCGCGAATCCGATCAAAGACCACGATCTTGTCCTCCACGGAGAACCCAATCACCGTCAGGACAGCCGTGAGGAAGAGCGCATCGACCTCCCAGCCAGCCACCATCCCCATCAGCGCATAGAAGCCCAGCGTGATGATCAGGTTATGGGCCATGCCAGCGACCACGGCCACACCATAGCGGAACGCGTTCGGAACCCGCCTGAATGAAAACCACATGAAGACCACGATTACAAGAGAGGCCACCAGGATGGCCAGTCCGGCAGCGCGAGCCACCTCCGTCCCCACGGCCGGCTCCACCGTATCGAAGGTCAACCTATCGCGATCAAGGCTCCCGACGCGCTCCTCAAGGGCCGTCAGCAATTCCCCCACCTCATTCGCCGTCACCTCGCGGGTCCGCACCTGCCAGCGATACTCATCCGGGGCGCCCAGCGCCTGCACAATAGCACTCTCCAGACCACGGTCGGCGAGCACCTCACGGATCTGATCCTCTGAGACAGGTTCTTCGAACTCCAGGACGAAGATGCTTCCACCGGTGAAGTCAATGCCGATCCGCAAGGGCTGCCCATACCGAGTATACGACAGGACCATCATCATCACGCTCAAGATGATGAGCACTCCTGAGAAGGCGTAGTACCAGCGATGTTTCTCGACGATATTGAACATACCTAGACTCCCATTACCCACTTGCGCGCTGACAGCCAATGCTCCCCCAGATGTGCCACGTAGCGCATAAACGTCCGCGTAGCAAAGACAGCCGTGAACAGATTGATCGAGACGCCGAGCGCCAGAGTGATGGCAAACCCCTTCACAATGCTCGCCCCGAAGTTCGTGCCAAAGAAGAAGAGAATGGCGGTGATGATGAGCGTCGAGAGCTGAGAGTCCCGAATCGAAGGCCAGGCACGGTCAAAACCCACCTCTACGGCCCGGATCAGCGTTCGCCCCCCGCGAATCTCCTCCTTCATGCGCTCAAAGATAAGGATATTGGCATCCACAGCCATCCCTGCTGAAAGGATAAACCCGGCGATACCGGGAAGGGTGAGAGTGATGGGCACCAGCTTGTAGAGCGCCAGATTGAGCAGGACATAGATCCCCAGGGCCAGGTCAGCCAGGACGCCGGGTAGCCGGTAATAGACAAGCATGAAGAGGAAGACGACAGTCAGGCCGATGGCCCCGGCACGTATAGAGCTCTCTACTGACTGCTGGCCGAGCGAGGCACCGACTCGATTGAAGCTCTCCACCCGCAGCGGCATGGGCAGAGCGCCGTAGCGCAGCTGGATTGCCAGCTGCCGGGCCTCCTCCAGCGTGAAGGCACCGGAGATCGAGCCCCTTCCGCCAGGAATAGGCTCCCTGATGGTCGGACAGGAGACCACCTTCTTATCTAGGACGATGCAGAGGTACTGCCCCACGTGAGACGCTGTGTACTGCGCAAATGTCTCCGCCCCGTCCTCATTCAGTTCAAAGGGGATGACGTATTCGTTCTGCTCCGTCCGATCGAGGCCGACATTTGCCAATGCCGCTCCTGTGAGAATCGTCTCGTAGACCTCGTCCGATCCCTGCTGGGCCGGCGCCTGGGTCTCGCTATCGCTCTCCTCTGAATCGAGCGTTGATGCCTCACCAGGGGCCTCGCTCTGCACTTGCTCAGGAGCACCGAGCGTGGTGGTAATCACGGTGTCAGGGGGAAGTGGATTATAGCCGGCATCGACAAACTCCAGCAATGCGGTGCCCTTGACCGTGTCAACCGCTTGTTCCGGATTCTCAATGCCCGGCAGCTCCACAATAATGCGCCGCTCACCCTGTGCCTGGACCACCGGCTCTGTGAGACCGAGGCTGTTGACACGGCTCTCGACAATCCGCCGAGCGGTCTCCATAGACGCCGGTTCAAACTCCTGGCCCTCTGCGGGATCGGCCGCCAGCAACACTTTGAGTCCGCCCTGAAGATCGAGGCCCAGTTGTAGCTTGATATCGCGGTGGCCCTCCGGTTGCCAGAAGAGCACGCTCTCCACCCAAGCAGGGTGATCGATATCTAGCGCAACGAACAACGCCAGGAGGGCGACAAGGACGATAACGACGAGGCGCCGTGTTTCAGATTGGCTCATGCGAAGTCCTTTCCACAATTCGTGACATGCAGAGCATCAACCACCGTAGAGGATGCGCTCAGGGTGGCTGCCACTCAAGGACGGTCACCCGCCCTTTCGTAAACTCGCCCCCAGACTTGGGGGCTAGGCAGACGACTATTCCATTGTGATCAACTAGCCATCCTGGGGGCGAGATCAACAGCCCCCTCTTGACATGACCGTGAGTTCCAAATTATAGCATCCCGGGCCCGCATGTCAATCAGGCACGACACGGCAACCGGCGGCACAGAAAGCCACCTGGCGCCAATATCTGAACCCTGTTTTGGTGGGAGCCCAGCCCGCGGCGGCCGTCAACGGCTGAGGCTTTCGGACAGCCAGGAAGGGCAGCTGCCCCTTCAACGCGCCAGCACTGGCAATCGCCCGTGGCAGGTCCCAGGGTTAAGCCGACAATTGGGCATCTTGTTGTACCGACAGCAACTCATCGCGCAGTGCTGGCGCGCCCTTCCCCGATGGCTCGGAAGCTACCCGCGGCTCCGAATCGTCGTGCCGACATCGGGCGCTTCCCCCAACAGGGCTCGAGTCAGCAAACCGGGCTCGCTACCGGTGAGGATGTGCACACTTGTCCGTGGAAACTGACTCACCAGGTGAACCATACGCTCGACCTTGTCAGCCATCCCCCCGGTCACGTCGACGGCCTTAGAGGAGGAGAGAGCATCACTCCAGCGATGATGGGTCGTCGGGGTGATGAGGGGGATTACCCGGTCGTCCTCGTCCAGAACACCGGGAACTCGACCCAGCAGGAGGATACGACTCGGGCGCAGCAACCGGGCCAAGTAGACGAACAGGTCCTCGGTGGAGGCAATCGTTCCGCCTCGCACGTCGTCCAGCGCCACATCGCCGTAGATCAAGGGCACAAGCCCGTTCTGCAGCGCCCGATGAATCGGTTCCGCGCACAGATGCACGAGCTCCCCATCATGACACCGAGCGGACGCTGAAGGCTGCAGACTGAGCACCGGGACACCGGCATTGAGGAAGGCGTCGGAAACTATGCGGTTCAAACGACCGGCCGCCGCGGCGACCTCGGCGAATCCGCGCCACTCCGCCGGGGTGGCGACCCCGTCCTGGGTGGCGTAGGGCTGCGCAGCACGGTGGCCGAAGGAACCAGCGCCGTGGCCGAGAAGGAGCTTCAGATGGGGCTGGGCATCCAGGCAAGCGCGCACCTCCCTGGCCAAACGCGCCATAACCCGCGGTCGGGACGTGTAGGCTCGCGATTTGTCGGTGATCAGCGATCCACCGAGCTTCACAAAATGGACAGCCCCCATATCAAGGGCTCTCCCAGACAGCTCCCTCACCACACCTGGAGCTCGCCCTGAATCAGCTTCTCCACGAAGCGGTCGATGGTAGCCAGCTCACGGTCGATGACTTCACGGATCGAGGATTTCACGTCAGGCAACGCCGCGCCATCGGCAACGATCACCTGGGCGGCCGCTACTAGAGGTCGATCGATCGGATGGCCAATCTGGCTGCAAAGATAGACCGTCACCTCTCGCAGGCCATCCACCTCCAGATAGATCTGCTCAGCTATCTCGTGGCTGAGCAGGTTGTAGATCTTCCCAACGTGGCTGACAGGGTTCTTGCCCGCCGCCGCCTCCGTCGTGGCCGGACGGTTGAATGCAATCACGCCATTGACTCGATTCCCGCGGCCGACCTGGCCACAGTCGCCGCCCTCCGCCGAGGTACCCAGCACGGTCAAGTACATGCCTCCGGTGCCTCGGCTCGGATCATCGAGGGTATTGATATCCACCGACACTTTCTGCATCGGCTGCGGCTGTCGGGCGACAAAGGCCTGTAGTTCATCGTGGATGGTCGCTTTGCGCTCGAAATAGGTGCTTTCGTCTACGATGAAGCGATCCACGAAGGCGAGGGCCACAGTTAGCGTTAATTCGCGTCCAAACCGGTAGCCCATTACCTTGATATCCTCACCAGCCTCCGGATGGGCGGCCTTGAAGGCGGTGGAGTTCAGATGCCGCTCCACGGCAAGCACTAGCTTCTCGGTCTCCGAGAGAGGTGCATAGCCCACCCCGGCCGAGGTATCATTGGCACCGACCTCCTCTCGTTCGAAGATGTCGGTCAGCTCCGGGGAGCCGGGCTTAATCTCATTCTGAAACACCACGTGCTGATCCGGGTTCACAAACCGGAGATGTCCGCGCAGCCATCCCTTGGCTGCGGCCTCCGCAATGTCCCCAACCGGGATCCTCACGCCCTGGTACTCATACGTGGCACGGTCACCAAAGATCAGCCGCATAGGTTCGTCCACGGTGCCGCCGCCTAGCGCAGGCGTGGCACGCCCTGCCACCAGGAGCCCCTTGTCGACATTGTGATGCAACACCCTTCCGAAGCGGTCCAGATAGGCGCTCGACAGCTCAACACTCACCGCCTCCGCGATCGCGTCACAGATGGAGTCGGGGTGGCCCACTCCCTTTCGCTCCACCAGCTCGGTTGGTTGCTCCTCCATGGGCAAATTAGGTACTTCCTCAACCAGGATATTCCGTGGCCTGTCTTCAGTGGGCATATGTCACCTCCATTCGCGGTCTGCAGAACCCTACCTTGCGGTCAACTCGTCCAGCCAGCCCTGGAGGGCGTCGAACCCGCCCTGCCAGAAATCCGGCGAAGCCATGTCGAATCCAACCTCGCTGATGATCTCATCCGGGCTTTGGGAGCCTCCATAGGCCAGAATCTTCAGGAACCGGGGCACAAAGGCCTCCCCCTCCTCCTGGTACTGCTGATAGAGCGAAAGCACCAACAACTGCCCGAAGCTGTAAGCATAGCAGTAGAATGGCGTGTGGTAGATGTGAGGAATGGCCATCCACTCCCAGCGGAAGTCCTCGCTTACATCAACGGCATCACCAAATTGCTCCTCGAGGTTCTCCAGGTAGAGACTACTCAGGTCGTCCACGGTAGCGCCATCGCGGGCCGCCTGATGAGCCTCCCTCTCGAACAGCACGAAGTATGCCTGGCGCGCGATAGTGGCGTAGGCGTCGTCCAACACAGTCACCAGAAGCTCGCGCCTCACGGCGGGATCCTCTTCCTCCCGCAGCAAGCGGTCGGTCAGCAGCATCTCCGAGAACACTGACGCGGTCTCCGCCATGGGGAGAGCTGAATGGAACGTGAAGATGGAATGGGCCTCGGCCATCATAGCATGCACGGCGTGGCCGAGTTCGTGGGCCAAGGTGGTCACATCGCTGATTTTGCCGACGTAGTTGACCAGGACCCAGGGGGTCACACCGGGAAGCACACCGGCGCAGAAAGCTCCGCCCTGCTTCCCTGGCCGAATCTCCGAGTCCAGATGGACCTCCGCAAAGACGCGATGAGCACGCTCCCCTAAGCCCACTGAGAAGCGACTCATACTGTCAAGCACCATATCAGCTGCGTCCGAAAACGGGTACGTCTTCTCCGAAGCCTCCAGCGGAGCATAGATGTCGTAGCGTCTGAGCTTCCGCCGACAAAGCTCCTGAGCTTTGAAGCGGAAGTAACGGTGGAACAGAGACATGTTATCGCGGCACACCTGGAGCAGCGTCTCGACAACCGAGTCGGGGATGTCATTGGCCAGATTGCGGACCGCAATCGGTGTCTCAAACGCGCGCAATGTGATGTTCTCATTCGCCCAGTCGCGCACCAGATGGCTGTACACCTGACTCAACACGTTGGCCTGGTCACTGTACACAGCGTACAGCTCCTGATAGGCTGCAGCCCGCATGTCCGCGGATGGATCGCGGAAGTACGTCGAGAGCTCAGCACGGGTCATCTCCCGGAGCTCGCCATCGACCTCGAGTTCGAAAGACAGGCGATTGGTGATCATCTGGTAGAGATTGACCAGCGCATCCGGGCCGTTCACGTCCTTGAGGTTAATTATCTTCTCCTCGGACTCGGACAGGGTATGGGGCCGGAAGCGGCGGAGCGTCTCAAGGTAGTAGGCGTAGTCGCCGCTCGCGGCCAACAGCCGCTGCGCGGCGTTCTCCTCGAGCCCTTTCCACCAGAGTTCGAAGAAGAGCAACCGATTGCCGACGTCGGTGATGAGTTGCTCCATTCTGCCGAGGAAAGCCAGGGCATCCTGCGACTGAGTGTCCTCCGCAAACCAGAGGCGCGCGTAACCGCCCAGTCGAGTCCCTATCGTACGGATCGACTCAGCGAGCGCCATCAGCTCCAGGAACTCCTCCGTGCTGATGTCCGGCGATAGCCGATCCCGCCACTGTTCAAATGCGGAGACCTGCTCCTCGAGCTCCGCCAGAAGCTGCTCCA
Organism: uncultured Anaerolineales bacterium; assembly: GCA_964528475.1. Classification (GTDB taxonomy): domain Bacteria; phylum Chloroflexota; class Anaerolineae; order B4-G1; family B4-G1; genus SKLM01. The sequence continues at coordinate 10,973 of CAZGSX010000021.1, read as the reverse complement.
GTGGCTTCCCTTGGTGCGCCGGCAACAGGTCGTCCAGCGACCAGCCGGTCTGCTTGAAATCAGATGCTTCCACGTTGTTCCTCCCCTTCATCAAGCTCATTCGTCAAGCGCCTTGCCCTTCGTATCCATTCTCGCTCAGCGGGAAACGTCATATTCTGCAGTGCCTGACGCCAGGTCATCCACTGTGGGTCAAACTTCGCCTCGCCCTGCCCGTCGGGACTGCGCGAACGCCTATCAAGCACCATCAAGAAGTAGCGCTCCAAACGGGCCACGCGACGTCGTCCGTCTTCGAAGTTGACCTGTTGGCTGCCCAGGTCGGCGACGATTCGGACGCTGCGGTAGCCACTCTCCTCCGTCGTCTCGCGCAGTGCTGCCTCCTGAACCGTTTCGCCCGGTTCGACGTGCCCCTTTGGCAACCGGACCTCGCCACGTCTCGGCCAGCGCAGGACCAGGACTTGATCTCCGTCGACGACAACGCCCCCCGCCGCCACGTATTCCTCCACCGTTTTCGTCAAGTGGTGACTCCTAGCGCGTGACAGATCTAGACACCACACGGCACCTCATACTCCTCCTCAGCCCCGGGTCTGAGCATCGTCGCCATCAAAGCTGCCAAGCGCATCAAGATGCCTGGTCGGACACCGGGTACGTCTTCCGTCGGATATCCCCATTCTGGGGCGACCACAAGGAGCCGCCCGCAGCGGCCGGACGTGCTACCTGCACCTGGGCCATCGTTCTTTAAGGCTTCAGGTCCTCGCGTCGCGGTGAAGACTCTCGCCGCGCAACGCAGTCCCCATAATCATTGACAGGCCCTCGACTCGCGCAATGGTTGAAAATGCGTCAGCCGGTCAGGTGCCCTCAGGGACCACGACACTCCTCTACCTAATCTCAAGTCCAGGGCCGCAAGGGAGCCAAATGAGTCGGCGATCCCTCACACACGGTGTCGATAGAGAGAGGGATCGACCACCTCAGCCATGGCCTCGACATCGAGATCCTGTTCGAGAAAACCATCGAGACGCTCCGCCGCTTGACATGGCCTTTCGAGGATCTGATTGTAGCTCATTTCCATCACCTCGAAGTTGGGCTGTCTGTCAAGCCACCTGTGCACTCGTTTCACGTGCCGCTGGAAGAGCACGGCCAGCTTGTCATCCTCCACCCTGTCTGGCGCTTCGCCCCGTCGCACGAGCATCCTCTTCTGGGAGGCAAGGATTTCGTCCATCTCGCGTCGCATGAAGATGACCTTGTAGGAGCAATCAGCAGGAAGGTGCTGCAACAGCTGGGAGATGACCTTGACGGCCTTGCCCTGTGCATCAGGTAGCCAGGACCTATCGTGCTCCAGCTGCTTCACCCGTTCAAACTCGTAGTAGCCCCTCGGGTTGTCGGCATCTGGCTCTCTGATCTCATCCGTCAGCACTTCGAGCCCGCCCCTCTCCAACATCTTCATCATCATCGACGTCCCTGAGCGGGGCAATCCAGAGACTACCACAATCGTGCTCCTCGCCATAGCTGTCCTCTCCAACCATCCGATTCTTGAGGCTCTTTCCTGACAACAGCGGACCTCACGAGCGCTGATCCGCCGCGAGCCCAGTGGGCTCCCCGTCGCGCAAGGGATCGAGCGCGGTCCGCAGATCGACAGGGACTGACGATCAGGAGGCAGAGGTCCCGCAACTGATTATAGAACGAGGCGCTCTCCTTTACAAATCCGCCGAGTCAGTGTAGAATACGATCGAAATCAAGCTGTGCGACCGTGGCGCCGAGAGACCATATAGGGGCGAGCGGCCGCGATTGGCGGATCGTGAGTCCGCCACGAGTCAACTGTCGACAGATTATCAGGAGGTAGTAGCTTTGCCTAACAAGCCATCAGCTGAGAAACGCGTTCGCAGCTCCAGGCGGAAGGCTGCGGTCAATAGAGTCCACCGCGGTCGAGCACGCACAGCCGACAAGAGAGCTCGACATCTGATCGAAGAAGGACGCCTGGAAGAAGCCCGCGAGGCCGTCCGGGAGGCACAGGCAGCCTTTGACAAGGCCGCCCAGAAGGGCGTTATCCATCAGAACAAGGCCGCGCGACGGAAGTCGCGCCTCATGGAACAGCTGAACGCACTGGAAGAACAAGCGTAGCCACCGGGCGACACCGTGGATTAGCTGTCAGAGCGTCGTTGCGTCCCGCAACGACGTTTTCTGTTGTTAGAGGACCTGGATGCACGTTGATCATCTCACGCTAGCCTGTCTTCGTGACCGCCTAGATGCCTTTCTCGGTGCGCGCGTACAGCGCGTGGTGCTGCCCAACCAGCATTCCGTTGGTCTGGAGCTATATGCAGGCGACCGGTTCCACCTACTCCTGTCCGCCCACCCCCAACACCCGCGGATGCTTTTGGTGCCGAAGAAGAGTCGGCGTGGGATCGAGACGGCTACTCCTCTTCTGCTATTGCTCCGCAAGTGGGTGCGCGGCAGCAGGCTCACCAACATCGACCAGCCACCCTGGGAACGGATCCTCTGCCTCCACTTCCATGGAGAAGCCGGTCCCTGTCAACTCGTGGCAGAGCTGATTGGCCGATACAGCAATCTGATTCTGGTGGGACCTGACGGGGACGTACTGGAGGCCAGCAAGCACGTGGGGCCAGATATGAACCGCTATCGGGTCACTCTACCCGCCCATCCGTATCAGCCACCGCCCCAGCCACCCGGCCGCCGTCCACCCACGGACATTACCCCGGCCGAGTGGCGGCTCCTGCTTTCGTCGGTGGAGGGCGACCGCCCGCTCCACCGTGTCCTGACGGGCCAGCTCTTTGGGGTGAGCCCCACCGCGGGCCGAGAAGTGGCAGCCCGAGTGGGAGGATCACCGGACATTGAGGCACGCGAGGCTTCTCCCGAGAAGCTGGCGGCTGCTGTCCACCACTTGTTCTCGCCCTTGGATGACGGCTCTTGGGCGCCGCACGTGGCGCTGGACAGAAGAGGGCGGGTGATCGCCTTCGCACCGTACGAGTTGCAGCAATTTGAGAAATCGGAGCCCGTCCCGACGATCAGTCAAGCTATGTGGCGCTATTTCCGGCAACAGCTTGACAGCGATGCCTACGCCGCTGCTCGACAGCGGGTCGATGACATCATCGACAGGGCGATAGACAGTGTGGAACACGCCTTGGACCAAGTGCGTGAGCAGCTGGTCGAGGAGGGAGAGGTCCGGGCACTGCGCGAGATGGGCGAGCTGCTGCTCACTTACCAACATCGTGTGAACCGCGGTGACGACCGAGTCACAGTGCCCGGCTATGACGGGGAGCCATGCTCCATCGATTTGGATCCTCGGCTCACGCCCGTCGAGAACGCTCAGGCTCACTTCAGACGCTATCGGAAGGCCGCGCGAGCGGCGAAACGGATCCCCAAGCGCATCAACGCGCTGGAGGCAGACCTCTCCTACCTGGAGCAGTTGAGCGCCGACCTCACGCTTGCTGAATCGCGACCGGAGATCGACGCGGTGCATGAGGCTCTCGCAGAGGCTGGTTGGACAGGAAGCAAGCCGAGGCAGAGCAGCAGCGCCATGGCCCGCACGCCTCGCCGGTTTGACATCGGAGACTTCCCGGTCTTCTTGGGTCGAAATGCACGGCAGAACGACCAGGTCACATTCCGAAGGGGCGCCTCAGACGACATCTGGTTGCATGTCCGCGGGCTGCCAGGCGCTCACGTGATCATCAAGAGCGGCGGGAGGACGGTACCAGAAGATGTCGTTCGAGAGGCAGCTAGCCTCGCCGCCTACTACTCATCGGCAAGACAGAAGGATCGGGCGGACGTCGACGTGACGGAGCAACGCTTCGTGAAACGAGCCCCGGGCGGACGGCCCGGGATGGTCACGTACAGGCAGGAGCGAACGCTCTTGGTAGAGCCTCGGCCAGCCCCGTGAGCCCGGGTGACCGTCCGCAGAGCCTATTGCTTCAGGCTACTACGGGACCTCAAACTCTCCCACAATGAACGAGTCGCCGAGGGGGTCCCCTCCCGGATCCAGAATCCGGAGACGGCCCATCGTCTCCAGCCGATAGAATCCCACGACGACACGATAGGGGCCAGGCGGTGCGTCCGCCTCCAACCGCACGTCATGAACATCGATCACCTCGCGGCCCGGAACCCACTCGCTAGTGGGGAGGGTTCCGTGCACTGGCCAGCTGTCATCCTGACCGTGCAACCGGCCGTCGGGCCCGACGAGATGCACAAAGACGGTGTAGTCTACGTCCACGGTGCGAATTCCCCGCCAGCGCAGCGTCACGCGCATGACATCGCCAGGTGTCATTTCGTCTCGATCGATGCTCGCCTCGCTAAGTACGATGCGACCGCCGAAGTTGGCCAGCTCGTCATCGCCAGCGGCGGCTCGCACATCCCCGAGGGCGCACATAATCTGCGGCGAGCCAAGCCAGCCACAGTGAGCCGTCCGCCCCTCCAACCCGATGTGGAGGGTGTAGACCCCGGGCGCAGCGGGCAGAGCCAGCCGGTGCCGACTTCGTGCCATACCGCTGATCAGAGAAAACGTGCCGGCTTCGATGCCCCCGCCGTCGCCATCGCGCCAGACGAACCGAACGGCCTCGTCGGCGCTGTTGCCCCGCCATGCCAGATCGAGGGTGATACACCCGTTGGCAACGCCCTCATCCGGAAGATCCGCACCCGTCAGCCAGACCCCGCCCTCAAACGCAAGAAGCTCTCCGCGGCCGAGCGGCGTGTCGTCTTGGACCAGTTGTACGTCGAGATCGCCAATGGACGCCCAAGCTTCCGCCTCCTCGCCGCCCTCAAGCGCCGGATCACCTGGTGAGGGGAAGAGCCCGACCTGAAGCGAGTAAGTGCCCGGAGGCAGCCAGGGGGCGATGGGCAGCTCGTGGTAGTCGGCGATGGGAACGCCGAGGGGCCAGGCAGTCATAGGGTACAGTTGATTCACAGGCCGCACACCGTCGCTCTCCCAGGCCACAGACTCCTGCGCGTCGACGAGGCGAAGGTGGACGAGGAAGTCTGCGCTTACAGGATCGCTCGCCCGCCAGTTGAGGGTGACGTGATACAAATCGCGCTCCAAGGGGTCCTTCTCCACCTGGGCAGCCAGGAGTTCAACTGCATCGCCGAGGCGAGCCATGGGGTCGCGGGAGGTGTCAACTGCAGCGGAGTCCTTGCGGTCCACTCTGACCACTGGCCCCATTGAGCTGAGGTGCAGGTCATCGAGGCCTGGGAGATACCGAGCCAGATAGACGGTCTGTCCGGCCGCGAGCCTGCGTCGGAGGTCAGCCTGATAGAGGGCCTCTGTGCCCAAGAGCACGATGTCAAGGTCTGGCCGCAGACCCTCGACCTGCTGGAGATAGTACAAGGGAGCGAACTTCTTCGTGTCCGCCAAGATGGCACTCCCCGATTCCAGCGGCTGGCTGAGCACATACTGCCCCCAGGCACGGCCCCCTTGATCTCCACTCCGATCGACGGCGGGAAGATTGGATGGTATCGCAGTCAAGGGAATCAGAGCTATGCAGGCTACAAGCAGTGGCCGCCAGAGAGGGAAGGCAAGCCGGCTTGGGCTGCCAAGCATGTGGATAAGGTACCCCATCCCAACCCCCATCCAGACCGCCAGGATGAGATGGCCGGGAAGGAGGAAGACCGCTATATCCGCCACGTAGTAGTTGAGACCGTAGGCCACAAAGGCCAAGAAGGTGGCCCCAGTCAGCGCAGCGGCACGACGCTGACGGTGAGCGAGAGCAGACAGACCAATTGCGGCGAGAGCAAGCCCTGGCCAACCGAAGGGTTGGTAGATCAATCGAGCCACAATTCGCCACCGGGTCGGATCTTGCCAGCCATCGAGACGCAGGGCTCCGTGGAACTGCCCACCGGTGATGTAGCGGAGAAACTCGCCAGCTGTCATCCACTGGCCATCGTGGAGCGCCGGCCAGCGGAGGGGGATGAAGAGATAGGGTAAGAGGCCAGCGAGGAAACAGGCAACCGCCACCAGCCAATCTCTGACTCGCCATGCCGGCCGATCCCAGATGAAGGAAAGCAGGAGGCCAGGCATGAGAAGCGCTGTGGTCAGGTGATTGGCCAGGCTCAGACCGAGAAGGAAGCACACAGCAGGCCAACGCCAGCGGGGTTCCTGAAGGCGCGTCCCCACTGGGCGTCCTTCCCGGAGAACCAGATACATAATCGTTGCCAGCAGGAGGTTATGAAGGGTATAGACCTCGGCTGCAACAGCCTGGGACCAGAAGGTGGCAGAGACACCGAAGGCCAATGCGGAGAGGAGAGCAGGCCAATCACGGTATGGATCCGGGCGCTTAGTCGAGGAGGCATCAGCGACTGCCCCGGCTTCGAGGGCTCGACCGCTCCTGGTCTGCCGTCGGGTCAAGGAAGACGTCACCCCATAGACCGCGACTACCGCCAGAGCACCAAACACCGCAGAGGCCAGATTCACACGCCACGCCACATTCCGCAGCGGCAGGAAGGTGAAAGCCTTGGCAAGCAACACGTAGAGCGGATAGCCGGTGGGATGGGCCACCCCGAGCTTAGGCGCTACGACCTGGAACTCGAACGTGTCGGACTCGCCCACCGAGGGCAGTAACGTGCGCAGATAGAGGAAGAAAACCACCAGGCCCAGAAGAACGGGCAAGGCCCAACGGGGCCTAGCGTGCCAGTGGAGGAGTGCGACTAGAACGGCACTCCCGGCCAACAGCACAGCCCCACCCAGAGGCCGAGAGATCACCCCGAAAGCGTACAGGAGTGGCAAGACAAGGGGGACGAACCAGGACCAGCATGTAAAGGCTGTTGATGCGAACAACGCCGGGGCCAGACGATAAAGAAGAATGGTCCCAATAGCACCGGTGATCACAAGAGCGCCGACCAGCAGCGGGGAGGTGCAGGGTAAACGCCAAAGGGTGGCCTCCGCCAAAAAGCGGGCCAGTCCCAGTCCCCAAGCTCCCCCCGCCGTGCCAACCACCAAGACGGGCCAACTTCGATGCAGGGGACCCTGCCGACCCCCTCGGCTCGCACTCTCCTCAGGAAAATTGGCAGTCACTACCGAGGTCAGGACGAGCTGTCGCCCTCCTCCTCAACGCCGAAGTAGTGGCTCAAGATGTCCCGCGCGACCGGCACCGCGGTCACCGATCCTTCACCCCCGTTGTAGAGGAAGACAATGACGGATATCTCGGGCTCATCCACGGGCGCAAAGGCAACGAACCACGAATGCTCTGGCTGTTCGTACCCGACACCGCACATGATGTCGTCACAGAAGTGTGCGGTGCCCGTCTTACCCCCAATGCTCAGCCCCTCGATCTGCCCACGTCGGGCCGCCGTTCCGTACTGGACGGTACCTTCCATCCCCTCGCGAACCAAGGCCAGGTACGCCCCATCGACAGGCAGCTCGCGGATGATGTCTGGATCAAAGGGCTCGGTCATCTCGCCTTCGGAGTCCGTCACATGGTGCACGATCTGCGGCCGATAAAGAGTTCCGCCGTTCGCGATGGCATTGACGGCGTTGAGCATCTGGAGGGGCGTCACCTCCAGAAATCCCTGACCGATGGAAAGATTGTAGGTATCGCCCGTCGACCAGCTCTCACCGTACGTATGTCGCTTCCAGTCGGCACTGGGAACCAACCCTGGACTCTCGGCGGGCAATTCCACACCCGTGAGCTCACCAAAGCCAAATGAGCGCGCATAGTCGGCGATCCGACTCACGCCCAGACCCTGGAAACCGGTCTCCTCAAAACCACCCCCTGTCTTGTAGAAGAAGATGTTGCATGAGTTGGCGATTCCTCCAACAACGTCCAGGGCCCCGTGACCAGCCTCATTCCAGCAATAGAAGGGCTGGTCGTAGCCTGGATCATTAGGGTAGTACTTATTGGGGACGACAATTCGACCGGGACAACTGAGCGTTGTCTGGTGCCCCAGAACCCCCTCCTGGAGGGCAGCCGAGGCCACGACGACCTTGAACAGCGATCCAGGTGGCACACCGACCTGGATGGCATGATTGTACAGCGGCCGATGCACATTCTCCCAGCGCTCCAGGTCGCGAGCTGACACGCCGCGCACGAAGACATTGTTGTCATAGGTGGGTAGGCTGACAATGGACAGAATCTCGCCCGTCCCAGGATCCATGGCAACGGCAGCCCCGCGAGGGGAAACCGCCTCGCCCATGCCTCGCTGCAACGCTTCCTCGGTTGCCCTCTGAAGATGCAGGTCAAGGGTCAGATAGACGTTCTGTCCTGGCACAGGCTCGGCGCGTTCCTCCACCACGCGCAACACGTGGCCCAGCACATCCACCTCCACGATCTGCTCGCCTTTGGTGCCTCTGAGGACCTCCTCCTGCGTCGCCTCCACACCGGCAACGCCGATTCGATCGGTGGCCGGATCATAACCCTGTTGACGAAGCGTCTCCTCCTGCTCATCCGATACGGGCAATAGATATCCCAAGACCTGAGACAGCAATTCCTCATAGGGATAGTCGCGGACGGAGTGCGCCTCCATAGACACACCGGGCAAGTAACTAGCCTCTTGACCCACCAGCAGGGCGTGCTCATGACTCAGATTTCGTTCAATGACGATCGGGCGATAAGGAGCCACGCTCCGAATCTCGCTCAACCCCCGACGGAGAGCGTCTGCCGGGGACTCCTCGTAGGAGAAGTCGACGAGCCAGTACGCCAGCCTGCTGAGAACAATCTCGCGAAGACCGTCCTCTCCATCGTACGGCATATCCAACAGGTCGGCGAGGCGGATGAGCACATCCTCGGCCGCCTCTGCATCGTCAGGGAGGTACCCAGGGACGACGTCCACGTAGAAGCCAGGCACGTTCCGCACCAGCCGCTCGCCCGTGCGGTCAAAGATGACGCCTCGCGATGGAGGGACCCTTATCAGTCTGGTGCTCTGTTCTTCGGCCTCCTGACGAAATGCCTGCCCCTCAACAAACTGAAAGCGCCAGAGACGATGGGTGAAGACTCCAAACAGGCTTAGGATCAGGAGGGCTATAAAGGCTACGCGAAGAACTCCCTCACTTCTGAGGAGACGAACAGCCCCGCTATGCTGGAGAGGCCCCTGGATGGGCCGAGACGGAGCCCTATCTGATTGGATATTGACTCTCACAGTACCATCCCTTCCTCCGCCGTCGCCTGCTCAAGCCACCTCAGCGGCGGGAGGACGAGGGGCGCAAGGGCGGCGTTCACAAGCACGGAAGGACCAGCGACTTGCACGAGCGCGAATGCCCAATCGATCTCGTGCCCAGACCAGTTGAGAATGATCAAGAGCACCAGATGATAGGCCATTGCCCCCAGCAAGGTCAAGATCACCAGCCTCACCGCTTGCGAACCCACTTGCTCCGCGACGGACCGTCCGGCAACAAACGTGGCGGCAAGCAAACCCAGCGCTATGTGCGCCAGTGGGCCCCCCGAAAGCAGATCAAGCATTAGCCCCCCAAGAAACGCCCACAACAGTCCCTCGTCAACTCCGCGCAGCACCGTCCACACCAGAACCACAAGCAGCATCAGGTTAGGCGGTGCGCCGAGCGCCCCAATTCGAGACAGGATCGTGCTCTGAATCAAGGCCACGGCAGTGAGAAGCGGAAGCATCACATAGGGATTCATGTCAGCTGGCCCGGTGTGCCATACCCCGGGGCCATCGCCACAAGCTCCGAGTCATCACATTCATTCGAGGTCCACCTCGTCAAGAGGCACCTGCTCGAAATCAGCCAAAACCAAAGCCAGCTCCAGCCGCGCGAAATCGACCGCCGGTCGGACAGCAGCTGTCTGGAAGGTCTCGTAAGGCTTCTCCTCCACAGCGGTCACCTGACCAATGACCAAGCCCTTCGGCAACACGCCCCCTAGGCCAGATGTGAGCACGACGTCCCCCACTCGCACCTCGGCCTCCTGAGGGATGAACTGCATCTGGAGTGTCCCGTCTGGTTGTCCGACGACCAGACCAGTGGCGCGAGTGGTCTGCAACAGGGCAGCGACGCCGCTCTCAGAGTCGGTAAGGAGTCGCACCTTGGCAGTGCGAGGGCCGACCTCAGAAACCCGCCCCACAAGCGCAGCGCCCCCGCCGACGACCGACATCCCAGGCTCCACCCCCTGCCGGCCGCCGACATTGATGGTCACATACCGCAGATAGGGATTGGGGTCCGAACCCACGGTTTCGCCGCAAGGGAAATCCTCGCAAGCATCGCGACTGACGACCTCAGCCCCCAGATAGGTGGAGATAGGGTAGTCGCTGGTGAAGTTCAGCAGGGCGCGGAGCTCCCGGGCCTCGGCCTCGTGCTCCCGCAAGCGGATATTCTCCACCTGTAAGGCATCCACCTGGTCGCGCAGTTCTTGAATCTCGCCGCGCAGATCCTGCACCTCTCGGAAGGCCTGGAACACGCCGCCGGTGCCTTCGGCCACACCGGAAAGGGCGCGCTGCAGGGGATCCAAGACGTAATGGGCAGCATGCTCCACAGGGGCAAGCAGACCGGATTCGTGGAAGACGAGCAGGAGCAAACCGAGGATGAGGAGAACCAGAGGCAGCCAGGATCGCTCGCCCTGCCGCCGAATCGAGACAGACGAGCGCTTAGTTTGCTTCATAAGCTACCTCGCGACACTTCCATCAAGGAGGCGTAAGTCGCTGAAAGGCGAGATATCCCCTTTGTTAAGATCAGACGCCAGAGCACCCGTTAAGTAGCAGGTCAACAGGGAGCATGCGCCCCGTTGGTCGCCGTCTGAAGTCCAGCCCTGAGCCATGTCGCAGTCGTAGAGATGCGACCATCACCGGGCACATGGGTTGGAGTCGACAGCAGACCACTCACAGGCCACCGAATAGGCCAGGTCGGCGATCATCCGCGCTAACCAGCACCTCGCGAAGCGTGTCAAGCTCCTCCAAGACCAAGCCCGCGCCCCGCGCCACACACGTCATCGAATCCTGGGCGACCCAAGCGTTGATGTTGACCTCATCCGAGATGCGGTTGGACAGCCCTCTTAGCTGCGAGCAACCTCCTGCCATACAGATGCCGGTCTCCATCA
>CAZGSX010000020.1:16285-36436 GCA_964528475.1 uncultured Anaerolineales bacterium | reverse complement strand
CGTCCCCAGGCCTTGCCCACCAGGGCTGCAGCGGCGTCGCCAAAGCCCCACCCCATGACGGCCACCGCCGTGATGTAGTGCCAGCGCACGCCCAGCAGGCCCCAGAAGACGAGGATCAGCATGGCGAAAGACAGCTGAACATAGAGCAGCTGTCTGCGCAACTCCCCACCGCGACTCCGGTCGACGAACACGCGCCGATACCACGGGAATCTCTCAACCACCAGCAAAGCTGGATACGCGACCACGACCAGCAGGAAGGCCGCCGCGATGGCAACGTACCATTCGCTAAAGAGATGCAGCAGGGGGAATATCGACAGACTGTAGCCAACGTGTTGGAGCTTGCGCACCAACTCGCGGGGAACTCTCTTCCACAGCTTGAGCAGGGTGGGCAGCAAGAAGACAGCGACCACATAGTAGAGTAGCAATAGCCCCGCGCCCAGAATATCTCTCGTTGTCACGATGATCCCTCCACACTCAACCCGTCTAGCAGCAGCCGCACCGCATCCTCAGCCTCGTCACGCCACGCTACCGCCTCCGGTTCCAAGACACCTTGAAGTACCCAGCCCACGGCCCAGGAGACCAGCACGTGGGCGGCCAACTGCGGATCAACGGGCCGGATGCTGCCCTCGGCGATCCCTTCTCTCACCACCAGGGCGAAGAGTTCACGAAATCGTCGGTATGGCTCAATCGTTGCGCGCCAGACCTCCGGGTCCTTCGTCGCCTGGTGCCAAAATTCGAGAAACATAGGGAGACGACCTTCTGCCACCTCGAAAACGTGCCGCATCACACTGCCATATCCCTCGAGGCGTTGCACCACGGTCTCGCCGGGTACCTCCATAGCCTGTAGGGAGGCCTGCAGTTCCTGCAACCACTGATCAAAGAGCGCCAGAAAGGCAGCCTGCTTGCTGGCGAAGTGGTGGTAGAAGGCTCCCTTGCTGACGCCTGCGGCAGCGCAGATCTCGTTGACGCTGGTGGCGTGGTACCCAGTCTGCGTAAACTGTTCCGCTGCCGCGTCCAGGAGACGTGCCCGCGTGTCATCGCCTCGATTATGATCTGCCATGGCTTCGCCCGTAACCTCCCAAACTGACAAACCGACCGGTTGGTATGTAGATTACCACGCCTCAGAGGAATTGTCAACCAGCGTGGGTGCGGGGTGTGGCGACGCAGGCAGGCGGGCGTCAAACGGCGGGCCCGCTCCAGTCGGCCGTGGCAGGATTCGATGTTACCATCGCCCTCAGGCGAGTTCACCCGGGCTGTGCCCGCGACTGCCTCGTCTCCCGTCAAGCGCTTCCTGACCAGCTCACAACTCAACTTCGCTGAAGTTTCCTCTCCCATCTCTGTCTCCTCGGAGTGCCATCGTGTGGTACTGATCTCAAGATCTGCAGAGCAAATCACAATTCCTCATGACCAGTTCGTAGACGTTCTTGGCGTAATACCCCCTTGGCTAGACGACGAACGGACTCTCCTTGCGACTGTCCTCACGCCCCTAAGCTCCGTTGCATAGCGGCCCGCGAACCAGCCAATGGTTGCCGACCAGGCGAGGTCGGTTACAATGAGCATCAGCTGAGCGATCGGCACGGGCTTACCCATGCCTCGCTCACACCTTGCACGCGACATGATACCAGCGTGACGCCGCAGGGAGATTCGATCAGGGGGCACTCCAGGCCGACAGGCCGATGTGACTGACACTCCGGGGAGCGGGCAAATGCACTGGGCTGGATGGCGAGCGTATATTCGTTACGATGAAGAGCACGATCGGCCGTCGATCAACCGGACATTGCTGCGTCGTGTCGCAGCCTACGCGCGCCCGTACTGGATGCGGGTGGCTTTGATGATTGGGTTGATCACCTTGGCCTCACTTCTCAGGCTGATACCGCCGTTGCTCTATCGTGATCTCCTCGACAACGCGTTGCCCAACCATGACGCAGCCCGGCTCAATTGGCTGGCGTTGGGTATCATCGGCGTGCCCCTTCTGACCGGATTGATCGGCGTGGCCGAACGGTATCTCAGTGCTATTATCGGCGAGGGGATCATCTTCGACTTACGTCGAGCGATCTACGGCCACGTCCAGAGGATGAGTCTCCACTTCTTCACCAACACGCGCACCGGTGAGCTGATGTCGCGGCTCAACAACGATGTCGTCGGCGCACAGCGGGCCATTACCAGCACGTTGGTCAACATCGTCACCAATGTCATCTCGCTAGTCTCCACCCTGATCATCATGGTCTCATTGGAGTGGCGGCTGACGCTACTCGGTGTTGCCATCCTGCCCTTGTTTATCCTGCCGGCGCGGCGGGCGGGCCGGCTTCTTCGGCGCGTCACCCGCGAGCGCATGGAGTATAACGCGGACATGAACGCCTTGATGAACGAGACTCTAAACGTCAGCGGCGCCCTTCTGGTCAAGATCTTTGGGCGCGAGCCCAATGAGATGGCTCGATTCACGCGCCGCGCCGTCCGAGTCCGGGATACAGGCGTCCGTCAGGCGCTCATTGGACGCTGGTTCTCGTTTGGTCTGAGCTTAGCCGGCGCGGTCGGTACGGCCCTGGTCTTCTGGGCCGGCGGTCACTTGGTTCTGCGCGGCGCATTCACCGCCGGCACGATCATCGCCTTCGGCACGTATCTTGGTCAGATGTACCGCCCCCTCTCCGCGCTCACCAATGCCCGCGTCGAGTTCGCCACCAGCCTCGTCAGTTTCGAGCGTGTCTTCGAAGTGCTGGACTTGCCGAGAGAGATCAAGGACCAGCCTGGAGCGCGGCCGCTGGAGCGACCGCACGGACACGTGCGGTTCGAGAATGTCTCCTTCAGCTACGTCCCCACCGCCGAAGACGGGAACGGCGCAGGGGGGATGGGGCTGGAGGATGTGCCTCGCTTTGGCTGGAGGCAGAGCGCAGCCCCACGCCCCCTTAGCAAGGGCGACCAGGACAGGGACGGGACGGGGACGACGCCGCAGGATTCTGAACAGCTCGCCGCCGAAGGGGAGCGGGAACTGCGCTGGGCGCTGAAGGATGTGACCTTTGAGATTCATCCGGGCCAATTGGTGGCCCTGGTGGGTCCCAGCGGCGCCGGAAAGACAACGATCACGTACCTCCTCCCTCGCTTGTACGATCCGACCGCAGGCCGTATCATTCTAGATGGGCTCGACCTGCGCGACGTGAAACTGGCCTCCCTGGCCGACGTTGTGGGCATGGTCACTCAGGAGACCTACCTGTTTCACGACACGATCCGGGCCAACCTCCTCTATGCCAAACCTGACGCCACCTACGAAGAGCTGGAGTCCGCTTGCCGCGCGGCCAACATCCATGAGTTCATCGTTAGCCTGCCTGAGGGCTATGAGACGGTCGTGGGTGAACGGGGTTACCGCCTCTCAGGCGGCGAGAAGCAGCGAGTGGCCATCGCGCGTGTCATCCTCAATGACCCCCAGATCCTCATCCTCGATGAGGCGACCAGCCACCTGGACTCCCGCAGCGAGGCCTTGATCCAGGAGGCTCTGGAGAGAGTCATGAAGGGGCGCACCAGCTTGGTGATTGCCCATCGGCTCAGCACGATTCTGTCGGCTGACCTGATCCTTGTGATGGATGGCGGTCGGTTGGTGGAGCAGGGGACGCACACTGAGTTGCTGGCCCAGGATGGCATATACGCAGAGCTCTATCGCACGCAGTTCCAACCCGAGGCCGACCTGGCTGCGTAGACGAAGTCTCACAGCCCGCAATGAGAGGCGGGTGCGGGCTCTAATCCTTCGCAGCGAGACGAGCGCGCCGATGTCGGATCGACGCTGTCCTGTTTTCTACACGGGTGACCGCTCGCCGCCCAGCGCCCGTACGGCGTCCCGCACCGCGTCCGCATCAGGGTCCCGCAAGGCGCCTTGGGGTCCGGGACGATCGCCCAGCGTGATGCACAGCGTGCCATCCCGGCAGGGTAGGGCCATATCCACTGTATACGCCTCGTCCGATTCACGGAAGATGAATTCGCGCTCCGGGTGGAGAGCATGCTCCTTGAGGGTCACGTAGAGACCGTCAGCCCCCGTGGCGTAGAGGTCGTTGATCTCCTCAGCCGCTAGGAAGCGGTCCCAAGTGGACTCGATGAAGGTGATCCGGCGCCAACGGAGGCTGGGGATGGGCTGCTCAAGCCTCACCAATGGGCCCAGCTGGAGTTTGTAGTAGGCATCGTCAGCCCGCGGGTGATCCGGCTGACCGGGGAGCAGGTCGCGGCGACGCACTAACTCGTGTCCTTCCACCGGGGCGTAGTAGTGGATGGCCCACTTCTCATCCTTGAACGCCCGCGTGAAATAGAAGGCCAGGATCACGGCCTCCGTCGCGCTCTCCGGGGCGTGTTGCTTTGGGATCCGGTACCAGCCCTCGTCCCGTGCCCGCGCGAAGTCGCGGTGGCTGTTCATGATCCCAACTAGGACGCGATCCGATGGATAGAACATAGCATGTCCTCCCCCTGCCTATCGTTGCCCGTCCTTCTGGTGGCGAGGATGATCAAGCGTCGCTGGGGCGTTCCTACTGGCCGAGACGCGGACGCACGATCTCCATGAGCTGCTCCTGCGCCTCTTGTGAGAGGCCCAGCTGGTTGATCTCCCTATCCAACTGTTCCAGCGTACCGTGACCCCCAACATAACCGTTGAGACGGGCCGCAGCCGTCGAGTCGCGCAGCGCTGCAGCATCGGGGTACAACCCGTTCAATGCCGCCATCAGAGGCCTTGTTCCTCGGAGATAGTATTTCTGGTGGTAATCCTCCGCCAGCCAGAACTCAGTGTACGGCACGATCTCTGTGGTTATCTCTCTCCCGCTCAGGGCCTCTTCGCGCTCCAGTGTCTTCTCGGCCAGTTCCCTCTGTGCTTCGTCGTGATAGAAGATGATCGATGCATACTGGACCGAGACAGAGCGGCCTACAGGATTGTGACTGTCCCAGAAGACATCGAGCAACTCCTCGTAGCTGATCACCCCGGGATCGTACGCGACTTGGATGGACTCGGTGTGGTCACCCAGGCTGCGGTAGGTCGGGTTCTCCTTGGAGCCCCCAGCGTAGCCCACGCGCGTACGAACGACCCCGGGCAGGCTCCCGAACCGGGAGTCGGGGCCCCAGAATCAGCCCAGAGCGAACGTCGCCGTTCGCGTATCCGCTGTGACGTTCTGGTCCAAGGGTGGGGGCGCGGGTTTGGACGCCGGTGTTGATTTCGCAACGTGCATAGGTGAGTTCTCCCTGCCAGAAAGGACAGTCGCACCGATTACCACAAGGGCCCCCAGCAACAGGGCTAACGCGACCCTTGACCCTGTGCTGAGCCTCATCTCGTTTCCTCCGACAGCCACGGGAGGATAGGGGCGTCTGCCCTCATCTGAAGCGCTGGTCTGATTTCCCTCATCATATTGAAGTATTTTAACAGAACGCCGTTGGCCGGCAACTCCGCGCAGTTCGTCGTCGCTTGACAGAAACAGCGGTTAGTTCGGTCGATCGTGCCTTGTTACAGAATGCAGGCTGAAAGCCCTCGTCGTGCCATGGGACGGCGTCGATTTCTCATCTGCTTCCCCACGGCGGATCCAGTCTGCGACGGGTCCGATGAGCACAACCCACTTTCAACATCACCTGAGTGGCTCGCGAGGCGCGCACCGCACCCTGTCGGTTCACCAGGCCCATCGTCTCCGCATCGCGATGAGAGGGGCTGCAACGGACCCAGTGACCCAAGGTTTGTCAAAAGAACCCGGGCGTGTTAGAATACGCGCCGTTTGTGGAGCTGCTCCCCGGGGTTCGCGGACCTGGTCAAGGGCTCCCCTGGGTTCCAACTCACGGCTGAATGGACGGGGTCAACTACATGCCGCGTCGTGGGTGGGGCAAGGTCTCGTCCTGCGAGACGGACCGCAAGCCGGTATCGAATAGAGATGATGATCTGAGGTTATGCCTTGAGAGCCCCTCGACCGAAGGGCGATTGGGTATGGCCTAATGTGGGACACTTCGCGCTTTCACCACCGACTGAGTTCACTCCGAGGAAGCTGTCCAACGGCAGCTCGATGTTCACTAGCGCGTCCGCAATGAATGACGACAGTGGAGGGTTATGATGATAGGTGCAAAGAGACCTTTCGGCCGAGGGCTGGGACCGAATGGGTTGAGGAATCTGGTCTTGGGGGCCGTTGCCCTGTTGGTCGTCGCAGTTGGGCTCCTGCCTCCGGTGTCGGCCCTGCATCGATTGGGTATTGTTGGTTTCGAGACCCTCAGTGCGAATAGCGCGGCCGTGTCACATCCTGATGGGTTGACACTGCGGGTCGATCCTGAGGTCTTCACCGATCGCTTGCGAGTCAGGCTGGGCTCAGTGCCTCAGCTTACCTTTCTTGAGGGCTCGGCGGGCTCTCGATTGAGGGACGCGGCGCAGGCGTTGCCCGAGTACCTGGAGGTCAAGAGCCCCTACTACGAGATTGATGTGCAGGGTACGCCTTCGGAACCGGTCTGGGTGGAAGTGGCGATCCCCAATGATGCCGAGCCGTGGGAGACGCTTGATCTCTATAGCTGGGACGGCGAGGCGTGGACCTGGGTCGGCAGCGACCTCCACACCGAGACCTCCGGTGAGGAATTCGTGCGGGCGTCCGTGAAGGAGGTCCCGGCCTCGATCGTGGTGGCACAGAGTGCGCCGGTCGGCAGATGGGTGGCCACCGATCTCGGTTCAGAGGATGCCTTGGCGCAGGCCGACCTGTTCGACGCCGTCCATCCCACGGGTTTGCTGATGGGGACCATGGGAGGCTTCGCGGGGAACATCGATGGCCTTCTATTGCCGGATGAGGATGCGGGATGCGCTGTTCTTCCAGCACTTCGAAATTGGGCTCCCGGCGGCAGCGTCAATCAGGGTCTGTTGCGTGATTTCTTGAACGACCCTGATGCTCAGCAGGCTCACATCAACGCCATTGTGGAGATGTGTGCAGAGCGAGGGTTTGACGGCGTTGCCGTGGACTATCGAGGCGTGGTCGAGGAGCAGAGTGAGGCCTTCGTCTCCTTTGTTGGTGCCCTCGCCGAGGCCTTCGACGAGGCAGATCTGCAGCTTGATGTCACGGTTGAGCAATTGCAGCGAGTCGACGGCGGCTGGGATAGCGGGGGCTATGATTTGGCCGCGCTGGGCAGGCTGGCTGACAGGGTGCAAGTGCCGTTCCCCTCAGACCCCGAGGCCTACGCTGAGGGTGGCGAGGCACACCGTCTCCTTGACTGGGTCAAGGCGCAGGTGCCGCGGCACCGTCTCGTGATGCGTGTCTCCTCCCTGAGTACAACCGTCTCCGAGGAAACGGCCCTCTATCACCATCTATCGGCGGAGGATGCACTCAGCCCCTTTGGGCAGGCGGCGCTTCTGGGCGAGGATGATGAGGTAGATCCAGAATCTGAGGTCTCACTCGGTCTCTCCGGACCGCTGCTGAGCACCTCGGCCCACCAGACCGCGGGCACGTATTCAGTGCGGTACCGAGGGGACGACGGCGGTGTCTACACGGCCTGGTTAGGCACGGCAGCGAACTTGGCGAACAAGCTGTCTTGGGCGAAACGGTACAACCTGGGCGGGGTCGCTGTGGCTGATGCGCTCCATCCTGGGAACATGGACGGTGTCACAGACGTCATAGCTGCCTATCCGGAGATCGACGGTCTCAACATGCCCGGTCTCGACGACCTGGGGATCCTTTGGAACGTAACCCGCGGCACAAGGGACGTCACCAATGAGCAGGGCTCCCTCACCAATCCGAGCTACACCTGGACGGCTCCTGAGACGCCCGGCGTCTATACCGTCAGTGCATCGGTTGTTGGATTCGACCACGGATCTGTGGACATCACCGTGTCGGAGCCAGCTGCGACGCAGCCGGTGACCCAGTCGATCACCGCCACCGAGACGATCACGGGGACGGCGGCCAGCGCTGAGGCCTCGGAAGAGGAGGATGAGGAAGCCGACGTCGATCCCGAAGCGCCCTGTCCCAGCGGCAGATACCTGGCCGATGTGACCATTCCCGATAATACTCGAATGGAACCTGGGGAGGCCTTTGAGAAGACATGGCAGGTAGAGAACAACGGGTCCTGCCCCTGGCCGGAGGACACCGTGCTGTCCTTCA
The DNA here is from genome assembly GCA_964528475.1 of uncultured Anaerolineales bacterium. Lineage (GTDB taxonomy): Bacteria > Chloroflexota > Anaerolineae > B4-G1 > B4-G1 > SKLM01. The sequence continues at coordinate 28,364 of CAZGSX010000020.1, read as the reverse complement.
TTGGGGGGGAGCAGATGGGCGCCCCGGACAGCGTCGAGGTCCCAGTCGTCGAGCCCGGCGGCAAGAAGGACATCACAGTGCAGATGGAGGCCCCCGCGGAGGATGGGACCTATACCGGTAAGTGGCAGCTCAGCTCAGCAGATGGCCCCTTCGGCGGGCAGTTCTGGGTGACCATCGTCGTGGGTGAGCCTACGCAGGCGGCCCCAGGGCCGGCCCCAGCGCCCACAGGCGGAGGCGCGTTTGAGTTGGGCGGCCACATCAGGGACTGGGGCTTTCCCTACGCGAACCAGATGCACTACGCAGGGATGAACTGGGCCAAGGTCCAGGTTCAGTATCCCCAGGACGCGTCCGGCATCATTGGGGCGGCCCACGCCAATGGGTTCAAGATTCAGATTAGCGCGCTGGGCCCTGCCAACATGGTGACGCAGAGCGGCTTTGAGCAGAAGATCGCCGACTGGGTCGCGGGCATAGCAGCGGCGGGGGCCGACGCTATCGAGATCTGGAACGAGCCCAACATCGATCGCGAATGGCAGATCGGGCACATCAGTCCCCAAGCCTATACCAACCTCCTCTGCACCTCCTATCGCGCCATCAAGAATGCGAATCGAAACACCGCCGTCATCAGCGGCGCCCCGGCTCCTACAGGGTCGTTTGGCGGTGGATGTCAGCCTAACGGCGGCAACTGCGATGATCTTCCGTTCCTCCGGGGAATGTACAACGCCGGAGCCGCGCAGTGCATGGACTACATTGGCGCACACCACAACTCGGGTGCAACCTCCCCTTCGGCGCGGAGCGGGCACCCGGCTGATGGGGGCGGTCGTCACCATTCTTGGTATTTCCTGCCGCAGACGGAGCTGTACTACAATGCGTTTGGAGGCACGCGCAAGGTCTTCTACACCGAGATGGGCTACGCCTCCCAGGAGGGGGTGCCGCCGTTCTCCGATCACTTCGCCTGGGCGCGGGGAACCAACAACGCTCAGCAGGCCGCCTGGCTTGCGGAGGCTGTGCGGCTGAGCATCAACACGGGGATGGTGCGCTGCATTATCGTGTGGAACATCGACTACGTGCGCTACGGCTACGACCCGCAGGATGGCTATGCGATCATCCGTCCCGGTGGGTCTTGCCCCGCCTGCGAGGCGCTGCACAGCGTTCTCGGGACGCGATAGCCGATTTGTTGACTGGCGCATTTGACCGTGATATACTCCATTCCACAGATGTGGAGCGCGGGATTCTGCTCTGACGCATCTGTCGCGCGAATCGTTGCATGATAGCTTGAACAGCAGAGGTTCGGCTGCAGTCAGGTCGTTGTCGCTGGTCGATTGAGCCGAACCTCTTTGCCTGTATGGGAGGATGTCAATATGTCCGAATCTTCGTCACGTGGACCAAGCCTGAGCGGTAGGGGACTGTACATCGCCATAGCTGCCTGGCTAGTTCTTGCAATCGCTGGCGGGCTCTGTACGTGGTACGGTTGGCTGGGCGCCGAAGGTCGGGAGAGCGCATCCCTTCCCAAGGAGAGGCCGACGGCTGGACCAACGACGGCGTCTGAGAGCGAAGGGTCCGGTGAACAGGGGCCTTCAGACGAGCCGACTACCTCACTGCCGGAGGCATCTGCCACGCCGGGGACCGAGTCCACGCCCGATCCGGCTGGCTCGGATGATGGTGACGGGTCAACCCCCGACGGCTCTGAGGACGAGGAGACCTTTGGCTATGGCATTGCCATGAACGGTGTCGGCGGTGGAGATCCCGCCTACTGGATGGGACAGGTGCAGAGCCTGGGCCTGGGCTGGGTTAAGCAGCAGTTGCGCTGGGGCGATTTCGAGCATACGCCGGGGGAGATGGACTGGACTGGGTTCGACGCCGTGGTCGACGAGGCGAATCGGCGCGATCTTAAGGTTATGTTCTCCATCGTTGACGGCCCGGACTGGTCTCGCAGCTATACGGACCAGAATCCCGAGGGAGCGCCTCCGGACAACTTCGAGCTGGTCGCTGACTTCATGGGACGCGTGGTTGATCGCTACAAAGGACGAATCCACGCCATTGAGGTCTGGAACGAGCAGAACCTGGACCGGGAGTGGGACACCGCCGAGGGCGTCGATGCAGAGCGCTACGTGGAGATGCTGCAACTCTCCTACCAGGCTATCAAGAGCCGCGATCCGAATATCATGGTCGTCAGCGGGGCCCTCTCCCCCACGGCCGGCCGACAGACCGACCCCAATGACCCCGATCGGGTCATCTGGATGGACGATTTTGACTACATGGAGCGCATGATTGGCTTCGGAGCCTTGGATTACTGTGACTGCGTTGGGGCCCATCACAATGGCATCAATCTGCCGCCGGACGTGGCCTGGGATGAGGGCTACGACGATCCCACAGCTCAGTTCCGTGGGCCGTTCGACAATCCACATCACAGCTGGTCCTTCAAGTCTACGCTGTGGGGCTACCACGAGCGGATCGAGGCCGCTGGAGGCGATAAGCCCCTTTGCGTCACTGAGTTCGGATGGGCATCGGCTGAGGGATTCGATGGCTATCCGCCAGGTTTCGAGTTCGCCCTGGACAACTCGTTGGAGGAGCAGGCTGAGTGGGACGTTCAGGCCTTCGAGCTGATGCGGGAGTGGGGCTTCGTGCGTCTGGCCTTCTTGTGGAACCTGAACTACTCACAGTTGGGATGGGGATCCCGGGACCCCAACGCGCCCTACGCCCTGATTGACTTTGAAGGTGCGCCTAGGCCCGCCTTCGAGGCAATTGGGGAGATGGACAAGCCGTAGCTGCCGGTGGCGCCCCTGTAATGTATCGTACTCGAGATGCACTCCCATCCGCCTGGGACGGGAAGAGGGCTGGAGCGCGCGCTCGGCGTCGCTCCAGTCGGACCGGCGTCTGGGAAAGGTCGACGGTGCGTAACCCGTTCTCCGTAGCCAGGCCATAGGCCATGGACTTCCTACGACGATCAGAGGCACTCTCGCGGCACCCTGCCCTTCTGTTGGCAGCTGTTGTCATAGCGGGTGGAATCTGCCTTGCCCTGTGCTTTCGCGGCTTCTTGCTCGGCCGGGCAGATGGCGCCCCCACGCCGACCTCTTGGCCCTTCCCTCCCATGGCTTCGCCGGAGTATGGGATGCAGGCTCATCTCTGGTGGGATGAGGACATAGCCCGTCGGGACATGGACCTGATTCGAGATGCCGGCTTCGGCTGGGTTAAGGAGAACGTGGGGTGGCGGGACGTGGAGGGAGCAGCTAAGGGCGCCTTCAACTGGTACTTCACCGACCGCATCGTCGCCGATGCTGAGGAGCGTGGCCTGAAAGTGCTCTTTCGGCTGGACAGCGAGCCGGCCTGGGCTGTGCCTCCCCGGGGCGTCCTTTCTGACAACGGTCCTCCCGAGCACCCTCAGGATTTCGGCGATTTCTGCCGCGCGCTGGCCGAGCGATACACTGGGCGCGTCCAGGCATACCAGGTCTGGAATGAGCCAAACCTGGCCCGCGAGTGGGGCGGGTATCCGCCGGATGCCGAGGGCTACGTCGAGCTGCTGAGGGCCTGCTACGTGGGTGTGAAGAGCGCTGACCCCCGGGCTCTGGTCGTGTCCGCCGGGTTGGCGCCTACCGGTACCGGGTTGCCTGAGGCCGTGCCGGACATAGACTACCTGACCCAGATGTACGAAGCCGGCGCTGCACCGTACTTCGACGCGTTGGGCCTCAATGCCCCCGGCTACAAGGCGCCGCCCGAGCTGGCGCCCGCCGATGCGGCCGCCTCCCCGGCCTACGGAGGGCAGCGCTTCTTCTGTTTTCGACACGTGGAGGACATGCGCGATATCATGGTCGCCCACGGCGATGAACGGAAGCAGGTGGTGGTCCTGGAGATGGGATGGACGACCGACCCACGTCCCGATTCACCCTACCACTGGCACGCCGTCAGCCCGGAGCAGAAGGCCGATTACTTGGTGCGGGCTTTTGAGTACGCTGAGGAGCACTGGAGCCCCTGGATTGGAGTCATGAACGTGCTCTCCATTCCCGATCCAAAATGGACGGAGGAGGATGAGCAGTATTGGTGGGCGATCACGGAGCCATCCTGGCCGGAGACCATCGTTCGGCCTGCCTACCTGGCCCTGCGGGAGATGGAGAAATGAAGGGCGAGTGTGGCGAGCGTCAGGACCGGTGCGGCAAGCCCGCCCCGGCCTCCATTGTGATCGACGGCTCCTACGGTGAGGGGGGTGGGCAGATCCTGCGCACTGCCCTTACGCTGGCGTTGCTCACTCAGCGCCCGACCCGGGTGGAGAGCATTCGCGAGGGTCGGCGGCAGCCCGGATTGCGGCCTCAGCACCTTACGGCCGTCCGAGCAGCGGCGGCGATCTGCGATGGTGATCTGCAGGGTGATCACCTCGGCTCGCAGGAGATCATCCTCAGCCCTGGGGGACGGGTGAACTCGGGCGCCTATGCCTTCGACGTTGCGGCAGCTGCTCAAGGCGGCAGCGCCGGATCCGTAGGTCTGGTCCTGCAGACCGTGCTCCTTCCGCTGGCGCTGGCTGATGGCGATTCGCAGCTTACCCTGCACGGCGGAACCCACGCCGCCTGGGCGCCTTCTGTATCCTACCTCCAACACGTCTTCCTTCCTACCGCCGCGACGATGGGCATCGATGCCGACATCGAGGCGGCGCAGTGGGGCTTCTATCCGGTGGGCGGGGGCGTCGCTGAGGCCTCCATCAGCGGGGGCGGGGGAACGCTGGAGCCTCTCCGTCTGACGGAGCGGGGGGAGCTCGAGCGGGTCTGGGGCATTGCGGCGGTGACCAATCTCCCCTCGCATATTCCTCAGCGCATGGCGAATCGTGCGCACAACGTCCTGACGGAGCGGGGGCTGGAAGCTCGTGTCGAGCCGCGGCGGCTTCGGGGCGACGGTCCTGGTGCCGGCATCTTCCTCTTTGCGGAGTACGAGCACGCCGTGGCCGGATTCACATCCTATGGGCGTAAGGGATTGCCGGCGGAGCGGGTGGCCGAGGCCGCCTGTGAGGAGCTGCTGGCCCATCACGCGGCCGGCGCTCCCGTTGATCCACATCTGGCGGATCAATTGGCTCTGCCCATGGCGTTGGCTGATGGCGAATCATCCCTGGTCACCTCCAAGATCACGCCCCATCTCCTGACCAACATCTGGGTTGTGCAGCAGTTTCTGGACGTAGTTGTGGAGCTCGAGGGCCGGGAGGGAGAACCCGGTCGGATGAGGATGGAAGGGTGCTGCCTGTCCCCCTCTTCCGGCCGCGAGGGCGCGTGAAGGGGCTGTTGCGAGGGAGGGGGAGTTTCCAGCAGAGACAGCGGGGCCTCAAGCCTGGCGGGGATGAAGCGAGGAGCTATCAATGATTGAAGTGGTCTTCTTGGGCACGTCGGCTTCCGCACCCTCCATTCATCGGGGGCTCTCCGCCCAGGTTGTGCTGCACAAGGAATATCGCTTCCTCGTCGATTGCGGGGAGGGCACCCAACGCCAGATCCTTCGCAGTGGCCTGGGATTCAAGCGCCTGAACCGCATCTTGCTGACTCACGGCCACCTCGATCACATCCTTGGCCTGGGCGGTCTGGTCTCCACCTTCGCCCGCTGGGAGGCGATGGAGCGGCTGGAGATCTATGGCGGGCGCTGGGCCCTGGAGCGGGTGTATGACCTCATCTACGGCGTGGTCCTTCGGGGCGCCCGGCCCCCGCTCGAGATCGATTTCATCGAGGTGGAGCCAGGGGTAATTTTGGAGGATAGCGAGTTTGAGGTGGTCGCCTTCCCCGTGTCGCACCGCGGGCCCTGCTTGGGGTATCTATTTCGGGAGAAGTCGCGCCGTCCGTTCTTGAACGAACGCGCCGAGGCCCTCGGCGTTCCTGCGGGACCCGAGCGCAGTAGATTGGTGGCCGGCGAGAAGGTGACGCTCTCAGACGGCCGGGTCATTGCCCCCGACGATGTCCTCGGGCCCCCCGAGCGACGCGCGGTGCTGGCCCACGTGGGCGACGCGGGTGAGACGCGTGATCTGGTGGAACCGGTTCGGGGGGCTGACCTGTTGGTCATCGAGGCGACGTACCTGGAGGAGCACGGGGATCTGGCTGAGCAGTTCGATCATTTGACCGCGGCGCAGGCGGCACGCTTGGCCCGGGAGGCCGGCGTCCATCGCCTCATCCTGACGCATATCTCACGTCGGTACCGAGAGTCCGACATCCTTGAGGAGGCGCAGGCCATCATGCCGAACACGACGGTGGCCCGGGATCTGGATCGGTTCCGGGTGCTGCGGGGAGAGGTGCAGAGTGCCACAGACTAGCCGCTCAGAGTCGGGCGCGCCTGCCCGTGGTCTGAGGGGATGGAAAGCGCCGAGGGTAGCTCCGCGTCCCAGTGGGTCAAGCGGAGTGGTTTGCCTCTGCCGGGTATTAGCGCGCCACGTTTGGCTGGGAGAAAGGAGAGCGTATGCCAGCGCACCGTAAGGCCAGCATCCGAGAGTTGGCTGCGGACGCCTACGAGTTGCACTCGGGTGTGCTGCAGGGGCAGCTTCATCGCGACCCCGATAGCGGCGTGTGGATGGTGGGGGAGACGCGGCTCGACACATGGTTGGAGCGCTACGGTGATGAGGAGATCGTCCTGATCGCCACGTCCTTGGACGAGGAGAGCCCGATGCCCACGAAGGTATGCCGGACGTGCGGGAGGGAGTACCAGGGCACGCACTGCCCGCGCTGTCGGGAGGCGCGCCGCCGTCTGCGAGGGCGCTAGCCGCTTGCCAGCTCTGTGTAAATCAACACCCTTCGGGGGCGGGGTCGGGAAGTGGAAGTGCCCGTGCTATCCCCCTTCGGATGCAATGAATGCGGCCTGGAACCGCGACTGGCTCCGGAGTCGCTTCGCCATCCACCCCCGTTCTCTCGTCTGTCCACCGGCTCCAGTTCTTTGGGTGCCCCTGCCACCTCCTACCACTTTCCGCTCTGAGTACCCCTGCCCAAGTTCTATCCTCCGGCCGTTGTCGTAGATCATCGCCGCAAGTGGTTGCAGAGGGTGGCGCTGTTGACCGGGGTACCGCTCGTTGGTTGTCATCTTCCAGCTCTTGGAGTACACTCACTGGGAGAATGGTGCAATTGCTCCCTCTTGGGGGCAATAGGGGGTCCGGAACGCGTGCCCGCGCGTGAATCATCCCTCTCAGGCGGGCGGCTCCGGGACTAGGTACAGTCCATCAAGTTAGCTCTAGGGAGCGAATGCTATGAACGAAGAAGTCTCGGCGCGTGGTCGGAAGCGGCTGTTGTCGGGTAACGAGGCCATCGCCCTCGGCGCCTGGGAGGCCGGCGTACGCTATGCTTCTGCCTACCCGGGGACTCCCAGCACGGAGATTCTGCCGGCGTTGTCCACGTACGCCGGCGTCCGGGCGGAATGGGCGTCCAACGAGAAGGTGGCTCTGGACGCGGTGGTGGGTGCCTCGTTCGCTGGCGGGCGGGCGATGGCAGTGATGAAGCATGTCGGCGTTAACGTCGCCTCCGACAGCTTGATGTCCCTTTCCTACACCGGGGTGGGAGCCGGGCTGGTGCTGGTCAGTGCCGATGATCCCGGTGCCTTCAGTTCGCAGAATGAGCAGGACAACAGGCATTATGCTCGCTTCGGGAAATTCCCCTGCCTCGAGCCCTCCGATAGCCAGGAGGCAAAGGACTTCACCGCCGTCGCCTTCGAGCTGAGCGAGCGATTCGATACGCCGGTGATGCTGCGCTCCACCACCCGCGTCTCCCACTCCAAGTCTCCGGTGGAGGTGCTGATGCCGGACGCGCCACGGGAGTGGGAGGAGCTGCCTCCGTTCCAGCGGGACCCCCGGAAGTACGTGATGATTCCAGCCCATGCCCGGCTGCGCCACCCGGAGGTGGAGGCGCGCATGGAGGCGCTCGCCGAGTACGCCGACACCTGCCCGCTCAACCGTGTGGAATGGGGCGACAGACGGGTTGGGGTCGTAGCTGACGGTATGGGCTATCAGTACGCTCGCGAGGTCTTCGCTGGCTTTTCTTTCCTTAAGCTCGGTATGGTTCATCCCCTCCCGGAGCAGATGATCAGGGATTTCGCCGCCCAGGTGGAGACGTTGGTGGTCGTCGAGGAGCTGGATCCCTTCATCGAGGCGCAAGTCCGGGAGATGGGGCTGGAGGTGCGGGGCAAGGACATCTTCCCCGCAACGGGCGAGCTGACCCTGGCCCGGGTGCGCGAGGGCGCCCTGACTGCGGGCCTGCCAGTGGATGCCGGGCCCGGCGGGGAGAAGGACGGCGAGCCAGGATTGACGATTCCCGGGCGTCCTCCCGCGCTCTGTCCTGGCTGTCCTCACCGCTCCGTGTTCTTCAACTTGCGTAAGCTGAAGCTGCTGGTCTCCGGTGACATCGGCTGCTACGCCATCGGTGTGCTTCCGCCCTTCGAGGAGATGGATATGCTGATCTCCATGGGGGCTAGCATCGGAATGGCCCACGGGGCGAAACAGGCTGGCTGTCCCGATGACATCGTGGCCACCATCGGGGATTCGACCTTCTTCCACACCGGACTTCCCGAACTGGCCAACACCATCTACAACCGGGGGAATGTCTGCACCATGATCCTCGACAATCGCACCACGGCGATGACGGGCGGGCAGGAGCATCCCGGCACGGGCGTCACCCTCCAGGGTGAGTCCACGCATCGGATCGATATCGCAGATGTGGTGCGGGCCATGGGCGTCCAGGACCTGTGGGTCGTCGACGCCATGGACGTCAAGGGGGTGGAGGAGGCGATCCGTGAGGCTATCGCGGTCGAGGATCGTCCCTCTGTCGTCTACGTCAAGGGCGAGTGCGTGTTCGTACCGGAGTTCCGGCGCCGCCCCGTGGTCACCGTCGATCCTGATGTGTGTAACGGCTGTGGGTTCTGCTTCCGGGTCGGATGTCCGGCCATCCTTAAGTCGGACGCGGTGGATGAGCGGACCGGTCGCCCCAAGGCGGAGATCGATCCCTTGCTCTGCACCGGCTGCACGGTCTGCCTGCAGGTCTGCCCCCGCGACGCGATCTATCAAACCGAGGAACAGGAGGTCTAGATGGAGGACATCATGAACTTCCTCTTTGTGGGTGTGGGGGGGCAGGGCATCCTGACGGCCTCCGACATCGCTGCCAGCGTGGGCCTGGCGGCGGGTTTCGAGGCGAAGAAGTCGGAGATACACGGGTTCTCTCAGCGTGGGGGTGTGGTGGAGAGCCATGTTCGCTGGGGCGAGGTCGTGGGCGCACCCACGGCGGAGAGGGGCACGGTCGACTTCCTCATCGCGCTGGAGATCCTGGAGAGTGCGCGCTGGATTGAGTGGCTACGCCCCGGGGGAGCGGCGCTCGTCAACCGACAGCGGATCGCCCCCATGACGGTCACCGTGGGGGATGCGCTCTATCCCGGGGACGAGGAGATCCTCGATGCGGTCCGCGCGCGGACGCAGGACGTGATGGTAGTGGACGCGCTGGGCGTCGCTGAGGGCCTCGGAAATGCCCGCATGACGAATACGGTGATCCTCGGGGCCCTCTCCACCCGTCTCGAAGTCGAATCGGACACCTGGCTCTCCGTGATTGAGCGGCGTGTGCCTCCCAAATACGCCGATTTGAACCGCAGGGCGTTCTGGGCTGGACGTGAGCTGGTGAGCTAGGTCCAGACAGACCCTGGCAAACCCATCTCAACGGATCTGAAAAAGGATAGACTATGGAGAAGCTGCGCATTTTCGTTGCCATTCCCCTTCCTCAGTCGTTGCGCGAGGAGCTCGACACGGTTCAGTATCGGCTGCAGGGAAAGGTCCCGCACCGTAGCGTGCGCTGGGTGAGCCCAGAAGGGATTCACCTGACGCTCAAGTTCTTGGGGGATACGCCCCAGGATGAAATCCCCACCGTTCGGGAGGCGCTCACGGTGGTCGCGCGCCACGCGCCGCCCTTCACCCTCACCGCCGAGGGGCTCGGCTGCTTCCCAAGCCCGCGGCGCCCCCGGGTGCTCTGGGTGGGCGTGAGGGAGACCTCAGGACGTCTCAAGGCGCTGTCTAAGGCCATCGAGGAGGGCATGACCTCCCTTGGCTACAAACCCGAACGCCATGGGTTCACCCCTCACCTTACTTTGGGCCGGGTGCGACGGGGCGTATCCCAGTCTGACCAGGGCTTGATCAGTGAGGCGATCACTGGTACCCAGGTGGGCGAGCTCTCCACCTTCACCGTGGATCGCTTTGAGTTGATTCGGAGCGAGCTGAAGCCGACCGGAGCCGAGTACACTACGCTGTACGCCTTTGAACTCCAGGGAGGGCAGGGCTGATGGGCCCCGTGATCGCCGTCATTGGCGGGTCGTCTCCTACAGCGGACGAGGCGACACTGGCCGAGGAGGTCGGATATGGCCTCGGCGCGGCGGGGGCGGTCTTGGTCTGTGGCGGACGCGGTGGCGTCATGGAGGCTGCCTGCCGCGGGGCAAAGGCCGCGGGCGGGCTGACCGTGGGGATTCTCCCCGGTGCCGATGCCGGGCAGGCGAACCCCTACGTCGATATTCCCGTGGTAACTGGCATGGGAGAGGCCCGAAACGCGATTATCCTTCGCACGGCTGCCGTGGCCATCGCCGTTGGGGGGAGCTACGGCACGTTGAGCGAGATCGGATATGCGCTCTCCTTCGATAGACCCGTGATCGGCCTCGGCACCTGGGAGGTCATGCGAGAGGGTCACCCCCCGGCGCCCATTATTCGTGCGCGCACCGCGAAGGAGGCGGTACGCCTCGCCCTCGCCCGCGCCGCACGATGAGCGAGCCGTGGCCGGGCAGATGGCCGGCTCTCCTGCTCCGACCAGCTCGCATCAGGAGCTTAACAGGGATCGCTTAGGCCAATCGGCTCCAGCAGGGGTTTGCTGCTTCTCTGCTGGCGTCCACTGCTTCCAGCAGATACAACGTCACGGTACCCGGATAGAACATGCACGAGGCGATTCTAGTTGCCGAAGCTGAGGTTGATGTTCCGCCGGAGGCGGCTCAGGACTGGTTTCTCTCCCTGACGGACCATCCGGAGCGGTATACCTTCGACACGCACCAGGGTTTTGAGTTCGAGCGCGGTCGTTTCGGCGAGGTGGGAGCGCAGTTCACTACCCGAGAGACGTTTCTCTGCCTCAATCTGGATCTGTTGTTCGAGCTGAGGGATGTCCGTGAGAACGCCTTCTCCTTCCGGCTCGTCCGTCCTATCTCGATGGGGATATGGGGCAGATTCGAGATTGAGCCCCGCGACGGGACCCGTACCCTTCTGGCTCTCCGCATTGGATCGGAGACCCGCGTCGGACGGCTCCTCCTCCGTTTCTTCCCCGTGACCGCTGCCGTCCGCCGCCAGATAGCCGCCGAGGTGAACCACATAAAAGGGTCGATGGAGAGGACCTACGACAGCGGGTACCGATCCCATGGGGAACCGGTGCCACCCACCTGAGAGGTGCGTCGCACCGGGTGCAGCAGCTCTCTTCTATTCTATGTAGCCCAGCGCCCTTAGTCGCTCGGAGATAGCCTCATCATCCAGGCTGAGGGTGCGTGCCGACTCCCAGTTGGACGGACGTCGCGCCTCAGCTTCATGGACGAAGTCGTTCAGCGCTTTCCGAAGCTCCTGCACCTTTTCTGGATACTCGGCGATCAGATTGTCCTTCTCTTGGGGATCGTCGATCACGTCGAACAGTTCGTCGACATCGTCTCCCACCATGATCAGTTTGTGCCGCCCGTCGTAGACCGCGCGCCGCATGGACCGGCAGCGGAATCGTTCGATGGCCGCAGGCGTCTCGTTCTCCATCAGCGCCAGGAGGGTGTCCGGCGTGTACGCTTCGGCGAAAACCCTCTCCTCCCCGCCCGCGGAGCCGTTCAGGGCCCGTGTCAGGGTGAGGGATTCGATGTCGATCGGGGCTTGGTCCGCCTGATACTCCTCCGGTTGAACGCCGGCGGCATCCAGGACCGAATGGAAGACCCGACGCGTGGAGACCATCGATGTAACCCGTCTTCTCTCCGGATAGTCTCTCGGGTACCGAACCACCAGCGGCACCCGCACCAGGTCGTCGTAGGCGACCAGCGAATGCCCCACGAAGTCGTGATTGTTCAATCCCTCTCCATGGTCTGATGTGATGATCACCATCGTGTT
>CAZGSX010000020.1:13887-16185 GCA_964528475.1 uncultured Anaerolineales bacterium | reverse complement strand
AGTCGTGATTGTTCAATCCCTCTCCATGGTCTGATGTGATGATCACCATCGTGTTGTCGCGCACCCCGGGCCGGCTGAGGTCCTTTAGCAGGCGTCGCAGGAGACGATCCTGATAGGCTGTCTCCGCGTCGTACAGATCGTTGAGCACGCGATCCTCCATGGAGCTCAGAGGTTCCGTGAGGGGAATCATCCACCGGTAGTGCTCCCTGTTGTAGGCCTCCATAAAGCGTTGCGCCTCGCCGTCCTCTTCGTAGTAGGGCGCGAATCTCCGGGCGAAGGGCGCCGGCGGACGATAGGGGAGATGGGTCTCCATCAGGTTGACGAAAGCGAAGAGGGGCTGTCTGTCCTCCTCATTCCGATGGGCGCGCAGATAGCCTACCACGTCGTGCAGGGAGCGCTTCGTGTTACCCTTGAAGTTGACGCTGTGCTGCCACAGGGGAACGATCAGAGGATGCATGGCGATCCGCAACAGCAGGTTGTTGTGGGCGAACTGGTTCTGGAACGGGGCGGTTACCCTTCGCACCAATTCCGTCATCCGGTTGGCCACCCGACGGAAGAGCTCCGGCCGGGAGCGGGCGATGTCGGGGTAATTGGGAACCGCACCCCCGTAGTTGTAGAACTCGTGGAACCCTCGGTCGAGCTCGTTATCTACGACGCCGAGCAGCGGATTGTTGCAGAATCCGACGCTCTTATATCCCGCCTTGCCCAGCAACTCGGCTAGCGTCGCCATGTCCTTGCCCAGCGTCTCGTGGATCTGGCTCGTCATGTGCGTGGTGGGGTACTCCCCGGTGAATAGCGAAGCGTGAGATGGGATGGTCCACTGTCCCGGCACGATAGCTCGCTCGAACAGCGTAGCCTCGTCAGCGAACGCGTCCACGAAGGGCGTCGTCCGCCGTTCATAGCCGTAACAGGACATCCGGTCTGCACGCAGGGTATCCAATACAATCAAGACAACGTCTGGCTTAGTCAATTACTCCTCCACAGTAGACTTCTCTGGGCACAGGGGCCGCAATCAGCCTCTCGGAACGGCTGGTTACGTCTCCTCGACGTACTCCTCTGGTGTCTCGTCAAGTTCTTCCTGGGACCCTGCTGCAGGCCGTTGCAGCGTCCTCATCCTCTCTCTCAGTCTCTCCCAAAGCCCTGCCGTCCGTCGCCCGGCAGGCTTGGCGGCGCGGCTCCGGTACGGCAAGCTCAGAACCAGAGAGACCAGCCCGCTGATCAGCAACGAGGCGACCACGATGGCGCCCAGACCTGCCAGCTGGGCGATCATCTGCCCCCGGCCGTCGCCCACGAAGCCCGGAGCCGGGAGGAAGCCTGTCACCCCTTGTCCTGCGACGGTGTGGTACTCCGTGGGTCCCACCCCGTTCCACCCCTGCCCGGAGCGACCGTCGGCGAAAAAGGCCACCGCCGGCAGGCCCCAGACCCCCGCCGTGAGCCCCAAGGCGATGGTTGCCGTGGCGTCGGGGAGCCGGAGCACCTGTTCCACCACGAATACGGTCAGCGGCAGGAGCAAGCCTGCTACCGCGCCAATCACCAGAGCTGCCCACGGCGGGACGAACGGTGCGCCTGCTGCAATCGCCACGAACCCCGCCGCCAGTCCGCGTGCCGACATCAGGGCATCTGCCTTGCCCGTGGTGAACCAGCAGTAGGCCTGGGAGACCAGGGCTGAGCCTGCGCCGGCCAGGAGTCCGTTCACCGCGATGCGGGGCAGCTGTAGCTCCGCATCCACCGCGTGGAACGGCGTGCTCAACGACCAGCCCAGCCAGCCGAGGCCGAACAGGAGTGCCCCCAGGTTCGCCAGCAGCGGGAAGTGGGCTGGCGGCATCTCCGCACGATCCTCTGACGTCGCCTTTGGCAACCGATGGCCGAACCCGATCAGTGACCCCATCGCAGTGCATCCGCCCAGCAGATAGGCAACGCCAGAGCCAGCGTAGTCCACGACGCCGTGTCCGCGCTGCAGGGTCGAGCCGAGGCGGGCCAGCCACCCACCCCCCCACATCCAGCACCCTACTACAGGGAAGAGTCCAGCGGCCACCAGCAGTCCCACGGTCACCACCTGCCATCCCCGGGCGCGCTTCGCAACGCTGAGCACAGTCAGCAACACAGCCGACACCACCATCGGCAGGTAGGTCACGAACAGAGCCAAGGAGCTTGTCGTAGCTGCGTCGCCGTGCAGGAAGAACCCGGTGAGACCCAGCATACCCCACTCAAGACCGCCCTCGCCCGCAAACAGCCGTGTCAGCCCCGAGAGGCCGGGCTCGTTGCTCATCAGGCCTGCACCGCCTAGGTGGAAGGCGA
>CAZGSX010000020.1:1539-13787 GCA_964528475.1 uncultured Anaerolineales bacterium | reverse complement strand
CCCGAGAGGCCGGGCTCGTTGCTCATCAGGCCTGCACCGCCTAGGTGGAAGGCGAAACCCGCGGCGAAGTATCCCAGAGCCCCCAGGGCCAGGGCTAGCGATCCTAGGGTGACGGAGCGCCGTGCTCTCTCCGGAGCCATCCCTCCCCAGGCGAGGAGGAAGAGGCCGATGGGCATCAGATAGCCTAGCAGGGCGGGCAGCCAACTTTCAATTGTCATAACCGTTCCCTTCGGGTACAATCATGAACCGACACAGGAATACACGGTCCCCTTCCTCTTCTGGCCGAAGGGGCGCTCGTCGGCCTGTCAGTTTGGCGCACCAGGAAATTGCGGCGGGTGACTCACCATATCTGGGGCGGGGCGCGGGGATCCTCTACTTAGCCAAGCTGTCCAACGGTTGTTGATCATGTTTGACGGGCCCGCGAGCCGGCCGTTTCACCAGTCCGTAATCTTACCAGAACCAATCAGTTTAGCCAAGCACAATGGATGAAGGCTCGCTTCGCCTGCTCGCAGATTGCATGCTCGGTCGCCTGACCAAGTGGTTGCGCCTGCTCGGGTACGATACTGCGTACGAAAACGATGCAACGGACCTTGAGCTCGCGCGCCGTGCCCGTGCAGAGGACCGCGTGCTGCTCACCCGGGACAGGGAGCTGTCCGCACGACGTGGTCTGAGGACCTTGCTTGTCCAGTCCGAGCAGCTCGAGGAGCAGGTGGAACAGGTCCAACGCGCGCTGGGCCCTCCTCCCGAACCCGCTCTCTCTCGCTGTTCTGTGTGCAATGGGTTATTGGAGGAGGTGACCAAGGCGGAGATCGCCGAGCTTGTGCCCTCGTACATCCTTGAGACCTACGATACCTTCCGCCGCTGCAAGCGCTGTGGGCGGGTCTATTGGCCGGGTACCCACGTGGACGAGATGGATGAAGAACTGACGCAGTTCAGCGCATCCTGAAGCATGACCTCACCACTGCCTGGTTTCGTCCCAGACGCAGCGCTCGCGGGCACGACCTGCTTGTCCTGCGAGGATCGACGTGGCGTGATTCGCATTGAGAGGTGCTCGTGGAACTGAACCGAGTGGCGATTCTCTACAATGCTCGCATCCCGGAGGCACCCCCTCTCGCCAGGGAGATGGAGGCCTGGTTGCGGCAGCGCCTTGTTCAGGTCGCTGTCTCCGCCATCGACGACGCCTGCGACGCGCTGTGTCTGGACACCGTCGATCTCCTCGTCACCCTGGGAGGGGACGGCTCCATCCTTCAGGCCGCGCGGCTGACCGCGCCTCATCAAACCCTGCTCTTGGGCATCAACCTCGGTCGTGTGGGCTTCCTCACGGAGGGGGAGACAGGGGAGTGGCGAGATGTCCTGTCTCGCGCCCTTGACGGAGACGGTTGGGTGGAGGAGCACATGATGCTGCGCGTCAGCAGTTGGCGGGGCAAGGACATGATCACCCAGGGCGATGCCCTCAACGACGCAGTGGTCAGCCGCGGGGCACGGGGCCGCGCCGTCCATCTCTGCGTCACCGTGGACGGCGGCGAGCTGGCCAGCTACGTGGCGGACGGCCTCATCACCGCCACCGCGACGGGGAGTACGGCCTACGCCCTGGCCGCCGGGGGCCCGATCCTCCCCCCGGAGTTGCGCAACATCCTCCTGGTCCCGGTGGCGCCCCATCTCAGCATGGAGCGCCCCATTGTGCTCGCTGAGGGCGTCACCGTCCGCATCACCGTCGTGGGTCACCGCTCCGCCGCCCTGATGGTGGATGGACACGTGGAGGCGGACCTGAGCGACCAGGATGTGGTGAGGGTGGAGGCCAGCCCGCACACAGCGCGATTCGCCCGCGTGCGCGACAGGACCTACTTTTATAAGACGCTGCTCGAGCGCCTTGTGCCCAGAAACGACACGTAGACCCCTGTACGAGACCTACCAACTGATGACAGAGCGATTGACCTGCGCGAACCATCCCCGTGTCGAGACCCAGCTACGCTGCAACAAGTGTGGAAAGCCCATCTGCACTGAGTGCGCCGTCCGCACGCCGGTCGGCTACCGCTGCCGAGCTTGCGTCAATGCGCAACAGCGCGCCTTCTACGCCGGCTTCCGCCCGAGCCACTATGCCGTCGCTGCCCTTGTGGCCCTGCCTCTGTCGCTCGTCGCCGGCTGGATGATCCCTCGACTGGGTTGGTATGCCATCATCCTCGGACCGGTGGCCGGGGGTGGGATCGCGGAGGCAGCGCACTGGGCCATCCAGCGCCGGCGCGGTGAGTACACCTGGCTGGTGGTCTGCGGCAGCATCGTCGTGGGGGCGCTCCCGATCGTGGTGCTTTCCTTGTTCTCCTTGCTGGGTGCTGGCGCCGCGATCCCGCGCTCGCTGAGGCCTCTAGGTGCGGGGCTACTTCGTCTCCTCTGGCTGGGCGTCTATCTGCTCACGGCTGTGGGTGCGGCGTACGCCCGCCTCCGGACTGGGCGGGGAATCTAGGAGGGGCTGTGCTACTTGAGCTTCGGATTCGTGATTTCGCCATTATCGATGCCCTCGATCTGAGGTTCGACCCCGGCCTCACGGTACTCACCGGAGAGACTGGCGCGGGCAAGTCCATTATCATCGATGCTGTGGAGCTGGTGTTGGGGGAATGGGCCGACAACACCGTGGTTCGCACCGGGGCCGAGCGCAGCCTGGTGGAGGCTGTCTTCCGTTTGGATCCCCAGGAGCGTGCCCGCGTCGCCAGCGTGTTGGAGCAAGAGGGCCTCGAGGGCGATGATGTGGGGCTGCTGCTCCTCGGGCGCGAGGTGCGCCTCAACAGACGCAACATCTGTCGCGTAAACGGCCGTACTGTGACGCTGACCCTTCTTCGCGAGATCACGGAGGGGCTGGTCGACATTCACGGCCAGAGCGAGCATCTCTCCCTGTTGCGGGTGCCGCAGCATCGTCGTCTGCTCGACCGGTTCGCCGATCTGGACCCCCTGCGAGAGCAAGTCGGGACGGTGGTTCGGCGCGTGGAGCGGGTCCGTCGGGAGCTCGAGGAGCTCCGGGTCGATGAGCGGGAGCTGGCCCACCGGGCGGACCTGCTTGCTTTCCAGATCGATGAGATCACGTCCGCTGGCCTGGAACCCGGCGAGGACGAACGGCTCCTGCAGGAGCGACCCCGTCTGGCCAACGCCGAGAAGCTGGCCGAACTGACCCGCGAGGTGACGGTCGCCCTCGAGGAGGGTGGACGTCACCATCCCTCGGTCACCGATCTGCTGGGCACCGCAACGCGCTCCCTGGGCGAGGCTGCTCGGGTCGACCCGTCCCTCCAGTCCGTACTCGGGGACGCGGAGGGGATCGGCCTCCAGCTTGAGGAGCTCGTCAGGATCCTCCGTGACTACCAGGCGGCTATCGAGTACAACCCCCAGCGACTGCAGGAGGTCGAGGAGCGTCTGGCCCTCATCCGCCGCCTGCAGCGCAAGTACGGCGAGACCGTGGAGCAGGTGCTGACCTACGCTGAGCAGGCCAAGGGCGAGTTGGACGCCATCACCCACAGCGATGAGCGCGTCCAGGAGCTGGAGGCCGAGGAGGAGGCGCTGCTGGAGGAACTGGCCGCTCTCGCCGTTCAGCTCTCGGAGCGCCGGCGGGCGGCTGGCCAGACGCTGGCGCAGCGGGTGGAGCGTCAGTTGGCCGATCTAGAGATGGAGGGCGCCCGTTTCGGCGTGGCGATCGGCTGGCGGCGGGATCCCGAAGGAGTCCCGCTTCCTGCCGCCGCCTCGAACCTGGCGTTCCAGATCTCCAGCTCCGGCGTGGAGGCGCAGGACGCCCTGAGCAGTGAGGACCGCGCCCGGGTGGCCTTCGACGGCACCGGCATCGACCGTGTGGAGTTCCTGGTGGCGCCGAACCCGGGGGAGTCGCTCAAGCCGATGGCCCGGATCGCCTCCGGAGGCGAGACCTCCCGGCTCATGCTGGCCCTCAAGGCCGTGCTTTCTCAGGTCGACGAGACCCGCACGCTGATCTTTGATGAGATCGATCAGGGTATCGGGGGCAGGGTGGGGGCGACCGTCGGAGAGAAGCTCTGGGCCCTGGCCGCGAGTGGGGATTCAGCCGGCGTTCGCCACCAGGTGCTCTGCGTCACCCATCTCCCCCAGCTGGCGAGCTTCGGCGACAGCCATCTGCGCGTGGAGAAGCATGTACAGCGCCTTGATGGTGATGAGCGCACCGTGACCCGTGTCCGATCGCTGGAGAACGCCCAGCGGGTGGAGGAGCTGGCGCAGATGCTCGGTGGCACCGGCGAGGCGGCGCGACGCAGCGCTGAGGAAATCCTGGCGCGGGTGGCGACGCGGAAGCAGCGGGCGGCCGGGCCGGCAACCTGAGCCGAATTGGCGGGCGGCAGTCGGTGGTCGTGATGATGAGAGCTACGCAGATCGGTCCCTCAGCGGTTCCGCTCCAGCTTTGGTTGTTGGCATGATTCCCCAGAAGCTATCCCTGACCAACTTCATGTGCTACCGCCAGGCGGCGCTGGACTTCAGCGGCATCCACGTCGCCTGTCTGGTCGGCGAGAATGGGGCAGGCAAGTCGGCGCTGCTCGACGCGATCACGTGGGCGCTGTGGGGGCAGTCTCGTCTGGGTGCCCGCCGTGACGATGACCTGATCCGCCTGGGCCACGAGAGCATGGAGGTGGCGTTCACCTTCACGCTGAGGGACGCTGCCTATCGCGTGCTCCGGCGGCGTGAGGCGGGGACGCGGGGCCGCACGCTGCTCGACTTCGAGGTGCGGGATGGCGACGGGTGGCGAGAGCTTGTCCAGGGGGGTGTCCGTGCCACCCAGCGGCGGATCCAGGACGTGCTCCGGGTCGACTATGATACCTTCATCAACTCCGCATATCTGCGCCAGGGCCGCGCGGACGAGTTCACGGTGAAGACGGCCGCGGAGCGAAAGCGGGTTCTGGGGGACATTCTCGGCCTCGACCGTTGGGCCGTGTACCAGGCACGCGCGAAGAGCCGCCTCAGGGCCATCGACGCCGAGCGCGAGGCGATTCGACTGCGGTTGGACGAGATCGACGCCGAGCTGGATCGTCGCTCCGAGTATCGGGCTCAGCTGGAGGCGGCTCGGGCGACCGTGGACGAATTGAGCGAGGCGGTCGGCGCAGCGCGGCAAGCCTATGAAGAGGTTGAGTCGGCTCGGGCTGACCTGCGGCACCTCCGGAGCCAGATCGCCGATCAGGAGGAGCGCATCCGTCGAGACCAGGAGGAGCTGACCGCCGTGGCCGAAGAGAGGGCCAGCCACCAGCGCCGCCTGCGGACGTACGAGCAGCTGCTCGCCGAGAGGGAGGAGATCGAGGACGGCTACCGTGCCTATCGTCAGGCGGTTCAGCGCGAGCGGGAGCTGACCGAGCAGCTCCAGCAGTCCGTGGAGATCGATGAGCGACGTCGCGCCCTCGAGTCTCGTATCTCGGGGACGCGCCACGAGCTGGAGGCGCGACGGGAGGTTACGACGGAGCGGGTGGACGAGCTCGAGTGTCGGCTGCCCGATGACGAGCTTCTTCGGCAGTCTCGCGACGTGGAGGCCAGACTCGAGCATCTGGAGCGCCTGGCCGAGAGCCGGGAGGCGGCCAGGGACGATCTCAACCGGATCGCAGAGCACCAGGCTCGGTTGCGCGCCCGGAACGAGGCGCTTCGGGCCGATATGGAGGGCCTCAGGGAGCGGGTTGAGTTGCTGCGCCATGCTGAGGCCCAGTGCCCCCTCTGTGAGCAGCCCCTCACCCACGAGCACCGCATGGAGCTCCTGGAGCGCATCGAAGCTGACGGGCAGGCGAAGGGCGATGCCTACCGCGCCAACCGGGTCGCCATTGAGAAGCGGGCCCAGCAGGCATCGGCGCTGCAGGAGCAGATCAGGCAGTGCGACCGCCAGCTCGAGGACCTGTCGTCCTTGCGCAGACGGTGGGCGGCAGTGCGCGAGGAGCTCCAGGGCGGCCGCCGGATTCGCGATGAGCTAGAGGAGGCGCGGGCAGCCCTGGACCAGGTGCAGGAACGGCTCGCGGCTGAGGACTACGCCCTCGAAACCCGGGCCGAGTTGCACGATGTCCTGCAGGATGCCGAGCAGCTGGGGTACGATGCGCAGGCCCACCAGGAGGCGCGCAGAGCCATCTCGGACGGCCTTGCGTTCACGGAGCGGCACGCACAGCTCGAAAGCGTTCGGGAGCGGATCGCGGACGAGGAGGAAGTTCTCGAGCGATTGAACCAGAGCGAGGCCCGCTGGCAGGAGGCCTTGCAGGCGGATCGTCAGCGTCAGGACAGACTCACGAACCGGGCTGCCGATATTCGCCAGATGCTTGACGGGGCCGAGACCGTGGAGGATCAGCTGCAGCACATGCGAGCCAGAGAGGCGGAGGCGCGTCAGGGGCTTGGTGCGGCGCAGCAGCGGCTCGCCGCCTCCGAGGCCCTCGAGGCGCAGCGGTCGGACAAGAAGGAGCGCGGACAGGAGCTCGATCGGGAGGAGGCGCTCTACACCGAGCTCCGCACCGCCTTTGGAGTGGAGGGCGTGCCCGCCATGATCATCGAGGCCGCCGTCCCAGAGATCGAGGAGGAGGCGAACCGCTTGCTCTCCCGCATGACCGATGGCGGCATGCACGTCCGCTTCCACACTCAGCGTGAGACCAAGGCCGGTGACGTGCGGGAGGCCCTGGAGATTACCATCGCCGATGCGCTGGGAGAGAGGTCCTACGAGAACTACAGCGGCGGTGAGCAGTTCCGGGTCAACTTCGCCATCCGCATCGCGCTCTCCAAGCTTCTGGCGCGGCGCGCTGGCGCCCGGCTCCAGACCTTGGTCATCGATGAGGGTTTCGGTACCCAGGATGCCCAGGCGCGGCTTCGGCTGGTGGAGGCGATCAAGGCCGTCCAGGACGACTTCGCCCGAGTGTTGGTCGTCACCCACATAGATGCCCTGAAGGATGCCTTCCCGGTGCGTATTGAGGTGTCAAAGGGCGCCGAGGGATCTGCGGTGACCGTAGTCTAGTGCCCCCTCGGGGGCTCCTCACACCGGGTGCCCCTCCCCTTGGATCAGATGACCCGTGTGGTTTAGGGCGAGTAGCTCAGCTTCGCAGCCCTCGACCTGGACCCGCGTCACCCCGGCGTTGTCGAGCTGGTACGTCCACCAGCGCCCCAGTGTGTCCGGCAGGAGATGGCCCAGGCAGGCCCTGATGGTGCCGCCGTGGGCTACAATGGCCACGGTGTCCCCTTCGTGGCGACGGCAGATCCATCGGCAAGCGCCAGCGGCCCGTTCGAAGAACGCGTCCCTGCGCTCGCCCTCTGGCCATTGGAAGGTGGCGTCCCCCTTGTTCTGCCAGCGGCTATAGACGTCCGGGTAGTCAGCTTCCACCTGCTTCAGGGACATCCCTTCCAGCCGCCCGAAGTGCATCTCCTTCAGCCCGTCCATCGTCTGAGGCTTCAGGTTCAGGTGCTCGCCAATCACCACGGCGGTCTGGAGTGCCCGCCGCAGCGGGCTGGTGTACAGGGCCTCGATGCGCCCCCCGTTGGCTGCCAGGTGCCGCCCCACGGCTTCCGCCTGCGCGCGTCCCGTTGCGTTGAGCGCGGTGTCGCTCCACCCCTGCCAGATCCCGACTGCGTTGGCCTCCGTCTCCCCGTGACGCACGAATACCAGTTCCGTCAATGTCCCATCCCCCTCCTGACTGGCTCCCTGATCGGACATGGAGCATACCAGGTTCGGCGAACTGGACAAGCTCGCATGTCGTGGCTCGTTGCGCTCGGTCACCCCCGGTTGACTTGACCCATCTCGGCAGGTATAATCGCTCACGTCTGCAGTCCATGCTGACATTGACCGTGAGGGACGCTTAGCCTCCCGCTGCCCTCATCCCTGAACGACGGGTCAACCTAGTTGTCGCACGACCGCTACTTTACGATGTCGAGTGAATCAGTTGTCAAAGCCGCCACCGCCGTGGACGAGAGCGCCGAGCCCTCCTACGCATTCGCCAACAAGATCGGCCGCATCGTCTTCTTGGCGCTGGAGGAAGTCGCCGGCCCGGACAATACGGGCGCGATCCTCCGCTCTGCCAGGCTGCAGGAGCGGCTGGAGGAGCTTCCCCCCGATGATTTCGTGGCTGGCTTCTCCTTCGATGAGTTGAGTCGCATCCAGCGGGCCACCGAGGAACTGTATGGCCCCACGGCGGGTCGCCGAATCGCCAGGCGCGTGGGTCGGGCCTGCTTCAGGTTGAGTGCCGAGGACTTGCAGCCCCTGTTGGGTGTCGCGGACATCTTGTTCCGCATCCTCCCCTTAAGGACGAGGCTGCGGATCGGGTTCCAGGTGCTTGCCCACCTCAGCGATCGCTTCTCCGACCAGATCGTGCACCTGGACGAGAATCCTCAGTACTTCTACTGGATCACGGAGCGCTGCGGCGTCTGTTGGGGTCGCCAGAGCGACGGGCCCTGTTGCGATCTCATCATCGGGCTTCTGGAGGAAGTGCTCTATTGGCTCAGCGGCGGCGCCAGCTTCTACATGGAGGAGACCTCTTGCATCGCAGCCGGGGATCCGACCTGTACCATTGTCATCGGTAAGGAACCCTTGATGGACGCGCCTCCCTCGGAGGACTGAGGGGCTGGCAGAGGAGACATTGGATAGCTTCGCGGTCGTTGTCCACCCCCTTCACCCAAAGCTGGACGTCGCCCGGCGGTATCCGTTCCTCGGCCGCGTGCTGCCCACGCCCCTGATCCTCTTCCTGACCCGGCGCTGGCCACCGCTCATCCTCTCCCGCATCCAGGGCTTGCGGTCGCAGTGGAGTGAGGCGAGCGCCACAGGTTGGCTGGTGGCCTGTCCTCTCACCGCCTCGCAGCTCATGCGATTGCCTCCCCAGGCGGTCTACGACAAGCTGGTGCAGAGTGGCCGTTTGGCTCAGCACCGGGGGGCGCGCATCCTCGGGCTGGGCGGGATCGCCTCTGCGGTGGGGGATAGCGGCGTGACCGTCGCTCAACGCCTGGCCATGCCGGTGACCACCGGCAAGAGCCTGACCGTGGGCCTGGCGATTGAGGGATTGAAGGCCGCTGCGGAGGAACGAGGGCTGAGCCTGGAGGGGGCTACCGCCGCCGTGGTCGGTGCCTCGGGGAGCATTGGCTTGGCGTGCGCCGAGATGCTGGCGCCGCTGG
Organism: uncultured Anaerolineales bacterium; assembly: GCA_964528475.1. Taxonomy (GTDB): domain Bacteria; phylum Chloroflexota; class Anaerolineae; order B4-G1; family B4-G1; genus SKLM01. The sequence continues at coordinate 4,682 of CAZGSX010000020.1, read as the reverse complement.
CGGAGCGGCTGATCCTGGTCGGTCGGCAGGAGATCCGGCTCAGCGAGGCCCGCGCTTGGGTGGAGGCCGCGGGTGCGGCGAACGTCGAGGTGGCGACGGGGTTCGGGACCGTGTCGCAGGCAGATGTGGTCGTGACCGCCACCACGTCCCTTCAGCCCATCCTCCACGGCCGGAGTCTCAAGAAGGGGGCGCTCGTCTGCGATGTGGCTCTCCCCCCGGACCTGGATCCCGCGGTGAGCGAGGAGCGGGGGGACGTGACCGTTGTCAGGGGCGGGATCGCCCGGCTCCCTGGGGGGTGCGAGCTCGGCTTCGACCTGGGGCTGCCAGCGGGTCACGTCTACGGCTGTCTGGCCGAGGTGATGGTACTGGCCTTGGAGGGCCGGTACGAGAGCTATTCGCTGGGGCGGAGGGTCCATATCGACAAGGTGCGGGAGATCACCCAGCTGGCTTGGAGACATGGGTTCTCGCTGCCTGGTGGAGCGCGCCTCGCTCCCTCCGAGGAGGGTCAATGAGCCGTGCGGCCTGGCTCAACGGGGCCTGCAGCCCCGGTACGTTCCCGCGCGGCTGGTGCAGGAGCGTGCGCGCCCTTCCCCGGGGCCAGGACGACGCTTGGCACACCCCCTCCGCCCATCGCATCGCGTGCCGTGCCTCTCTAGGGCAAGCGACCTGACCATGTCCCTCCATCGGCTCCTCGTCGTGGCGCGCAAGGAGGTCCGGCACATCACCCGCGATCTGCGGCTCTTGTTTCTCGTCACCGTGGCCCCGGCCTTCCTCCTGGTTACCCTCTCCTACGTCTTCGCTATGGACGTGGAGCGAGTCGACCTCGCTGTCCGTGACCTAGACCAGACCCCGCTCTCTCGAGACCTCATTTCGCACATCACCGCCGACGGCGATTTTGTGGTGACCCGCTGGTTATGGGACGCGCCCGACGTCGATGAGCTCTTCGTGCAGGGGGTCGCCGACATGGTCCTTGTCATCCCTCGCGGATTCGCCGACAGGGCCCTCGCTGGCAGGACGGCCCAGGTCCAGTGCATCCTCGATGGCGTCGACGCGCTCAGTGCCAGCCAGTCGCTCAGCCTTCTGCAGAGTCGCGTCCAGGCCTTCGTCGCTCGCACAGCCGGGTCGCAGGGGAGCCTGAGCGTTGCAGCGTCGACGCGGTCCGGTCAGCTTTCCGTCCAGGACCGCGCCTGGTACAACGAGTCCCTCAAGTCGTTGATCAGCATGGTGCCCGGGCTGATGGCCGTCGTTCTCTGCATGCCCGCCCTCGCCTTTGCCCTCGCCTTGGCGCGCGAGAAGGAGCTGGGTTCCTTCGAGAGCCTGGTGGTCACCCCGGTGCGCGGTGCCGAGTATCTGCTGGGCAAGGTCATCGTCTATGAGCTCGGCGGCGTGGTGGGCGGCCTGCTGGCCCTCCTGGTGGCGACCCTCTGGTTCCGCGTTCCCTTCCGGGGCACCATCCACGAGTTCGTCGTGCTGACCGGCGCCTACATGGTGGCCAGCACCGGCATCAGCCTGGTGGTGGCCAGCCTGGTGCGCAACCAGCAGACCGCCATGTTCCTTGTGTTGATGATCTTCTTTGTACCCAGCTTCTTCCTCGCCGGGCTCATCCGTCCAGTGTCCGACGAACCGCTGGGGAGGGCGGTGGCCTACGTTTTGCCCTCCACGCACTTCATCGACATCTCACGCAGCCTCTTCCTCAAGGGACTGGCACTCCCCGCCCTCTGGAAACCGGGCCTGGCGTTGCTGGTCATCGGCGCGGTGTGCAGAGTCATCAGCCTGGTCCTGTTCGATAAGAAGCTGACGTAATGGTGCGGCGTATACTGAACCTGATTCACAAGGAGCTGATCCAGCTGCGCCGGGACTGGGTGCTCACGGCCTTCATCGTCACCCTCCCCGTCCTTCAGCTCGTGCTCCTCGTGCGGGCCACCAGCTCGAAGCTTGTCGACCTGAAGGTGGTTGTGGTGGATCGTGACCGCAGCGCCGCCAGCCGCCGTGCCGTGGCCGCGCTCGACAACCGCGAGGAATTGGTCATTTTCCGCTCGACTGCCTCCCTGCGCGAGGCCGAGACGCTGCTCGACGGGGGCGACGCCGTGCTCGCCGTCGTCATCCCTGCGGACTTCTGGGGCGATCTCACCCGTGCGGACGCATCCCCCGCCGTCCAGATCGTGGCCGACGGGAGCAACGATCTGGTGGCGGACGTGGCGCTCGCCGCCGCGCAGCAGGCGCTGGCCAAGTTTGCGCAGGACGAGGCAGCGTCGGCGGACGGTCCCCGTTCCTTCATCGACTTGCGTACCGACGTGCGCTTCAACCCGACCTTCGACGTCAAGCTCTTCGCCGTCCCTGCCCAGGTCGGCTTCATCGTCTATCAGGTGACGCTGGCCGTGGCCTCTGTGGGGCTGGCCCGGGAGCGCGAGCTGGGCACGCTCGAGCAGCTCCTCGTCATGCCCCTGACGAGGTTCGAGCTGGTGGTGGGGAAGGCGGCGCCGGCGCTGATCGTCGGCATGCTCAACTTCCTTTCCATGTTGGGGGTGGCAGTGTGGGGTTTCGGCGTCCCCGTGCGGGGCTCCTTCTGGCTGTTATTGGCCTTCACCGCCCTGTTCGTCGCGGCGGAGATCGGATATGGGATGGTCATCTCTGGTGTCGCCCATACCCAGCAGCAGGCCATTCTCCTGGTCTTCGTGCTCGCCATGGTCGACATGGCGTTCTCCGGCTATCTCGTGCCCATCGAGAACCTGCCGACGGTGTTGCGCTGGATTGCAGAGCTGGTGCCGCTTCGCCATTACCTGACTGTGATGCGCAACATCATGCTCCGTGGCGCCGGACTGCGTGCCGTGTTGCCCCACGCCGTCGCCGTGGCGGTCGTGGGGCTGGTCGTCACCCTCGCCGCGGTGCGGAATCTCAGCCGTCGCTTGGACTAAACGGCGCAGGACGGGTCTCCGGCCCTCCGGAGCCCGCGGCCCGCTCGACACGCCACCCCACCCGTCGGCCGTGACCCTGTGCCGCGCGATCCCCGATCGTGGCGTGTGCGTACCTGACGCGCCGTTGCCGCCGGTGCCCCTTCTCAGCCAGCCAGCGCCCGCCCCCCTTTCGCCTGCGCGTCGGGGCGGACGTGCTTCTGCGCTCCTGTGCGCGCACCCGCCTCAGCG
>CAZGSX010000020.1:0-1439 GCA_964528475.1 uncultured Anaerolineales bacterium | reverse complement strand
GCCTCAGCGCGCACGTGCCTTAGGGGGCTCCGCGCTCGTCCCAGCGGATCCCTCCGGCTGCTTGTCCCTAGTCTGCCCGGCCTCCTTGCTCGCGCCCGCACGCTCCCGACCGGTCCCCACAGTTCCCGGCGCGATCCCGGCCGCACCTGTCGCCGGGATCGCGTCAGATCACACCCGCCGTCTCTGTTCGGCAGCGGTCAGCCAGGGGCGTTCCCGTCACTCCCTCGCCTGGGCCGATTGCCGTTGCCGGCTCGTCAAGGCGCTGCCGACGCGCACTTCAGGATCGTGGGCAGGTAGACGCTGTCCTGCTGCAGCCGTCGGTTCTCGAACCGCACCCGAAGACAGTCGAGAGACTCGCCTGCCTCGTCATCCACCCACACCTGGAGCTCTGGGTCCGTGATCGGCTCCCAACCTGACCGCGTCTCCTCCCAGAACGTCCAGTGCTGATTTATCTCCACGTTGAACGTGAAGACGCCGCTGGCCCCCGTCACGCCCTCGTAGGGCGGCGCCGCGCCGTCGCTGGGCTGAGCGTACATCCGCCAGCCGGATAGCGGGTCGCCAGCCTCGTCCGTCTTCATCACCTCAACGCACCGCACGTCGGGCCCCAGTGTGGGCATCATCGTCACCACGGCGTCGTCCGAGCCGGACACCGTGTGCAGCTCATCGTCCGCCAGATGGGCTGTGACCACGTTCCGATGCGCATCGTCTTCAGTCGCCGTCACCGCTGCCACGAAGTGGCACGCGTACCAGCTGCCCGTGGTCAGCGTCTGCGGCATCGAGCACGTGTCCCGCTCGTTCAGATCCCCGAACACGTCATCCGTCAGGCTCACCACCGTCAGCGTTTCCGGTCCCACGTTCTCCACCGTGACCGAGAAGGTGACCGGGGTCCCGGCTGACTCGATCGTGGCGGGTGTGGCCGTCTTCGTCACCGTCACGTCGTCATTGGTCGGGATGTAGTCATCGATGGTTACCGTAGCCTCCGCCCCCTCGCTCACCGCGTTCCCCTCGTCGTCCACGAGCGTGACCGTGATCACGTTCGTGTGGGTCTCATATGGGTCTCCCGTCACCAGCGCGGTGAAGCTGCACGTGTAGGCGTCGCCGCTGGATAGGATCTGCGGGACGGCGCAGCTGCCTTGTGTGTTCAAATCCCCGAAGACGTCGTCGATCAGGCTCGTCAAAGTGAGCGCCTCCGGACCGACGTTCTCGACGCTCACGGTGAACGTGACGCTCCCGCCCGGCTCCGTGACGCTGACGGGGTCGGCCGTCTTCTGGACGACAAGATCGGCTGTGGTGGGGATGTGATCCATGATCTGCACCGTCGCGTCATCGGAGGCGCTGACCTCGTTCCCCTCGTCGTCCTCCACCGTGGCCGTGACCACGTTGGTGTGGAGCTCACCCGCGCTCCCCGAGACAGTCTGAGTGAAGGCGCAGATGGTGCT
>CAZGSX010000019.1:20808-36508 GCA_964528475.1 uncultured Anaerolineales bacterium | reverse complement strand
GATACCCCGCCCTGCACAAGATCGAGCAACATGGGAGCCAGTAGTGGCAGCAGCAAGAGGAAAGAGACCGCACCGGCCACGGTCACTTGGAAAAGCTGTCGCCTCCAGCCTCGGGTGTCACGGTACCTCATCCAGTGATAGACGAGGTACGCGCCCACCAGAAGCGCCTCAACGGTAAGGAGCTGCCAACGCATAAGGCCCGTCAACGTGACGGCCAAAGTGAGCCCAATCACACCACGCCATCTCTCCTGCTGGAATAAGCGTCTTAGGAAGAAGAGCGTCAAAGGAAACCAGGGGACACTTCTGAAGTTCAGATGATCGAAGTGAGACTGCGTATAGGGCCAGAATGCAAAGATCACACCCGCCACGAAGCCGGCCCAGGCATCTCCTGTGACGTCACGCGCCAGCAAGAACATCGTATAGCCGCTAAGCGCGAACATTGCCAGGACAACCACATTGAAGGCAGCAACAGCGCCGATGAAAGCCTGCAGCGGCAGCCAGGCAAAGAAATGAACCCAGGCGAAGTTGTGGTAGATCATTGATGTGCCGTGAGGGTGGAAGATGTAGTCCGTGTAGAATGGGCTCTGGCCCTCTAGGAAGCACGTCTTCAGCCACCAGAGGTTCCACCGGTGGACCCACAGGTCCAATCCTTGTCCGGTCAGATGCGTTGCGATCCGTGGCACAACAGGCCACGACATCACCAAGGCCAGGAGCACGTAGGCCGCAAACACGATCAGATCTTGCCTCATGTCTCTGAAGAGGCGTGTCACCTCCAGCTTGTCGTAGCCCCCCAGCCAAGGGAGAAAACGGACCGACGCAGACCTCATCTAGACCCTCCGGTGTGTATTCAGTCCCTATGCCGAAGATCAACAGGCGTCAACCGCAGCGTGTCGCCAGAGCCGTCGGCTAGCCCCACAAGTTCCATCGTGCTCAACACGTACACACCGACGCGCGGCACGCACAGGCACGGGAGCGTATCACCGGGCACTGCGAATCTGTGCTCCTGGACCAAGACATCTCCCTCCTTCCAGTTCTCGACAGGGACACCAAGCCCGTCGGCAACGTCCACGACATTGTCGTGCTCGTCGACGAGATGAGCCATGATCGAGACCGGCTCATCGGACTGTCCCACGACCTCCCAGTACGTGGTCAGTATCACTTCTGCCTCTTGCATCGGTGAATTGTGGACGATCTCTCGTTCGCTCCCTCGAAAGGTCAGCAGGTCACCGAAGCGGACTGCCTTCGCCTGATCAGCGAGATCATCAAGCCACCCATCGACCCCAACTGGTGTCTCCCAGAGATAGACTGTGAGGGCCCCCCTCGAACCAGTAGGGCGTCCTTGGAAGACGACCTCTCCATCGTCAACCATCATCCGCGCCGCCGGTGTGTGGGGGTCCCCCAGCCCGGGAAGGATATACCAGCCGGATCCCTTCCCGGCTGGATACACCCAACTCGACCGACAGTCGAAGTACACCCGGCGCAGGTCAACGCGTCCTACCCCGGTCGCCAGGCCATCCGGAGACAGCGGAGAAGCCGGGTCAAACCCCAGCGCGACCCACGAAGCTGACGTGGGAATGGGCTCGACCTCATAGACCAAGATGGAACCCACTCTCGCCACCGCGTCTCTGCGACGGAACCAATCGAAGCTGTCGGCATCCCCCAGGGCCAGGCCTTGGAGATGAGACGCACTGATGGCGTAAGTGCCTGGGCCGGGATTGAGTGGATGGAATCCTGACGCCTCCTCCGCAAAGGGATCATCGGGGAGCTCCTCGAAGTGGTGGAGATAGCGATCTGGTCTGTCATTGCCGAAGTAGCTCAGCTTCAGATCTGTCACCTCTGTCTCGTCCACGTGGGCAGCCAACCGCTTGAGATCTTGCCCCCAGTCGAAGTTCGAGTCCACGGCATAGCGGTACCCTTCGCCCGGGCCTCCCACGATCTCGTTGAAGTAGGTCAGATAGTAAGGGTGGATGGAGAGGCTGGATGCGGTCAGCCAGAGGATCAGCCCACCCGAGACGATCCTCAGCGCCGGAACCTGCGAGTCGCCTTGCCGCCCGGCAGCCGAGGCAATCAAAACCAGAAACGGGACTACGGGAAGGATGTGTCGATAGCCAATGTTGATGTTGCTGACCATAGAGGCGATGAAATAGAACAAGGGGAAGAGGTATGCCACTGCAGGCACAGACGCCCGCCGGCCTCGGAGCAACGCAATCGCAGCGGGCATCAACAACAAGAGGACCGGTACGGGCGTCTTGATCAGAAACAGTACGGGGAAGTAATACCACCATCCCCGCTGGGATAGCTGGCCCAGGAAGTATGCCCTGTGACCTGCACTCTGATGCAACCACAAGCGCCGCAAGTTCTCCCAGTGGGTCGGCACCGGGATCGGGAACCCCCCAAGGAAGCCTGTCTCGAAGCGGTAGATCGCCCAGAGGACGCACGCGCTCACTCCCAGCAAGCTAACCAACGCTAACAACCCCCTGGTAAGCTGACCCTCCTGCCGCTGTGCACGCCCGAGCACTACGAGCCCCAGCACGGGTATGAGGATAAGGGAAGAGAGTTTGGCCCCCAAAGCGAGCCCCAGCGCGACACCAGCTCCGACAAGGTGCTCCCTGGTGGCGCACCTGACCCAGCGGAAGAAGGCATAGCTGGTCGCGAAGATCATGAAGGTAACACACAAATCTGTAGTTGCCAGGGTGGTGTGGGCCAGAAGGTTCGGGTCGAAAGTAGACAGAAGAAGGGCTAGCAAGCCAGCCAGAGGGCCAAACAGATCCATCGCCCAGCGGAAACTCACACTCGCAAGGAGCAGCCCAAGAGCCAACATGGGCCACCGCCCCAGGAAGAAGAGGCGATCAAGCTGTGCGCTCGGCGTTTCCCATACGAGCTGCTCAGCTATGTCGAGACGACGCGATTCTGTCCATCCAGACATCCGGGCCGGTGAGGGTACGTCCGGCTCCAGCGCTGCAAACAGCCCAACCAGCGCGTGTGACAGGGGAGGATGTCCGTACTGAAGCCGCAAGTCCCCCGTGCGCCAGTAAGCAAGACCACGCACCAGATGAACAGGCTCGTCCACCGTGAGCGACTGGCCGTGTAGATTGGTGATCGCGCGGGCCCAGAAGACCAACAGGAGGAGTACCGTGCAACAATACACCTTGAGTCGGGGCGATTCGCTACTCAACATCGAAAGCCTTTCCAGATAGCGTAGCGGTGCGCCCTGCCGCACCGGACTCGCCTCCGGCACGGGCCGTCGAACTACAAGGCTCCAGTCGGGAGACAAGCATTCGGGGCGATCTTACAAGCGGAATGTCAGGAGACCATTCTATGCGGTAGCGGCACCCCGGCAGCGGTGGACTGGGGCCCACAGCGCTCATACCCCGGTCTTTGGCGATTGGCTGTTTCGTACACCTTGGTTCTCTCATCACCCGTCCTCAACCTGAGTCTAGCAGGGTTCCATGGTATGTCAACCAAGACCTTGCTGAGCCCGCCGCCCAATACATACCCCCCTCGGACTCAGGCTCTTGCCTGAGGATGCGCACCTTGTTATAATCCCTACTTGCTATGGAAACTGCACCTTGGGCCATCCATCACACTGGAGCCCACGCTGACGGTCTTATGTCTTGCACTTCGTTCCCACCCGGAGACTCCCCCAGGTGCATGCCCGGTGGCGTGGAGTTGCACACTCCGCTACAGCTCCGGCTGCAGGTCGGCGGTAGCGAGACCGCTGCGAAAGCAGTTCGTGAGCCGAGCATACACCTGGCGCAACGCAGGACAGGGCAGAGAACGGAGGTCGAGCAGGGCTCATTCAGCCTCCGTGAAGGTTCCTTCTGGAGGCTCCATGTCAGAACTATGCCCCAGGTAGCCGGGACGTGGTCCACCGCTCGTCGGCATATCACGTCCTGGCCTCTTCTAGGCGTGGGTAGCCCGCGACCAAGCAGGAGCAAATGCTTCAACTGCTCGCCTCGCCCGAGCTGAGGGACGAGATGCGAACCCACATTCGAGGGATGACATGGGTGCTGTTAGTCCTCCTTCTTGCGTTCGGGCTCCGCATGTTTCGCCTAGGCAATCAGCCACTTTGGTCGGATGAGATCTACAGCGTTGCCGTAGCCCGGCACTCCGCCTCCGACGTGGCGGGCTGGGTCTATCGAGACAACCATCCAGCCCTTTACTGGTTCGTCCTCTACCCTGTCGTGCGGCTTCTCGGTGACGACGCAATCTTAGTCCGATTTCCCTCTGCGTTTATGGGGACCTTGACCATAGCATTGACCTATGCAGCGGGCAAAGCCATACTCAAGAACCATCGTGTAGCTGTCTTCCCGGCGCTGTGGCTCACGGTTTCACCCATTCACATTGTCTATTCCCAAGAAGCCCGCATGTATGCGCAGCTAGCGCTGTTTGGTATCGCATCTACCTACTTCCTGTATCGTGGCGCTGCGCGAGGGGGATGGTTGAACTGGCTGCTTTATGGTGTGACTGCTGGAGCCACGGCGCACAGCCACAATTACGGGCTGTTGCTTGCGATGGCCCAGGGCCTTTGGGGACTGTTTCTGCTGCTAAGATCCAGGAATCGTCGCCTCATGTGGGGCTCGGCACTCAGCTTGGCAACGTTCGCCCTACTGTACGCGCCTATGCTGCCAGCCTTGATGACCCAAGTTGACATGCGTGTGGGGTCGACCGGCGTGGCCACATCACGGGATATCGTGGGCTTCCTTGAGGCATTCGGAGCAGGTTTCACTGGCTTCTCTACACCAGGCCTTACACCTGGGCCCTTGATAGAGAAGACTGCCCCGCCCACTGTTGTAGTCACCATCGCACTCTTGGTGTTGGGCAGCTTGGGAACGAACGGGGAGCGGAAGCTCAGCAGAGCCTCTGTGGTAATGACCAAACCACGAGTTTCGCTTCTTCTCACTCTCTGCTGTTTGTTCCCTGTCGTGTTCGCGTATGGTTACTCTGCAGCAATGCGTAAGGCTATATGGCAAGTCAGGGGATTCCAGATGGCCCTGGGATGCTTCGCGCTACTGGTTGGAGCGGGTCTTGGTAATGTCCGCCCCCGCTTCCTACGCGCAGCGGTCTTTCTCAGCCTTATGACCGTGAGCGGCGTGAATCTCTATCCGCACTACTTCGAGCGGTACAAGTCGACTGTTCCTGACGCTGTTGCTGGCCTGGAAGGACGGCTGGACAGCCAGGATGTCCTCTTCGTTGCGCCGCATTGGGATTGGACGCCCTTCCGCTACTACTACCGCGGCGATGCAGACGCGATCGGCGGACGGAAGGAAGGCGAGGTCATTCAATTCGCAGGTGTTGCACGCGACTATGCGGATGTGATCGACTCCCGGTCGCTCCACATTCAGTCGGAGACGACCGAGCCAATCGTGGCGCCCAATCAGTTCAACCCGGACCATTACGCCCGGGTATGGACAATCAGCCACTGGGCAACGCCACAGCGAGTCGTGGAGCTCTTTGGGGATGACATAACGGTCATGCACTATGATGTTGAGACACAGCGGTGGCGTGCAGTGCTCTATCCGGTGGGCACCGGGGTGTCCAGCCTTCCCGCCAACATTAGCTGTTCATCCCTGGCCTGGGATAACGGTCTGCGACTGCTGGGCCATAGATGGCACACAACGCCCGTGGTCGGAGAGAGGACTCGGCTTGCCCTCTTCTGGGCCACTGAGGAACCTCAAAGCCGCCGTTCTTACCTCAGAGTGCAACTCCTTGATGAACGCGGTGAGGTGGCATTGGAACATCAAGTTCCAATGTTGTCGTTGGTGAACGGCCTTCCGATGACCGCGCTGGGCATCAGATCCACATTCGCCACGACCGCTTGGCCCACAGGAAGCATCGTCGCTCAAGAAGTGAAAGTTGACGTGCCCCCCAACTTGCCACCGGTCTTCTACGAGCTCCATCTTCAGGTTGTCGATGAGACGACAGGGGCACCCGTGCCTATTCTCGGCAAGAGGGATGGTGTCCTTGAGACGATCTCTGTCTCTCGCCCAGCAGCGCCGACCAGCCCGCGGGCAGTCGAAGTTCAGCACCGACAGAATGTCTCTTTTGGAGGACAAATACGCCTGATCGGCTATGACCTACCCGAGGCCCCTCCCCGCCCGGGTCACCACCTACCGATCTGGCTCCACTGGGCAGCAGAGAGAGCCCCTTCTTCCGACTACGAAGTGCAGCTCCGACTGGTGGATGACGACGGTGCAGCGCTGAGCCAGACAAGAGGTGCTCCCTCCGACACCCCGTTCCCTACCTCGCGGTGGCAGAATGGCGATCTGGCTCTCGGGAGGTTCAACCTTCGCCTGCCGCCCGACGCCACCGGAGGACGCTACCAGCTGTTCGTCCGGGTCGTAGACTCAGCCACTGGACATCCGGTTTCGGGTAAGCAAGTTTGGAGTCTGCGCCCGCGCGATTGGGTCTTGATCGCACAAGCAGAGATCCTGGATTGGCCTCTGATCACAGACGCACCACAGATGGATCACCCAGTAAGTGCTGAGTTCGGTAATGCGGCACAGCTGCTTGGCTACGATCTGCTGGGAGATCCCAGTCCGGGAGCGGAGCTGTCCATCACCCTGTACTGGAGGGCGCAAAGGAGTTTGGACCACTCGTATCACGTGTTCCTACATCTTGATGATGCTCGAGGCGAGCTTACGGCCCAGGCCGACGGAATACCGGCGAACTGGCTGCGTCCCACCACGACTTGGCGAAGAGACGAGATCATTATCGACGAGCACAGACTGGAGCTGCCCGCCGAGCTTCCGGAGGGAGAGTATCATCTCTATGCAGGATTGTACGAGCCCGAGGGGCTGCGGCTGCCTATTGTCTCGCAAACACAGCCGGTCGATGGGGGGCGCGTGCTCTTGCGGTCTCTCGAAATGAAGGCCTCCGAGTAATAGATGCTTTCGAGAACGGAAGTAATCCATCAAAGCGGTACACGTACACAGCATGAGAGCATCAGCCCTCTGCTGAGACTCTCTCCCCATCACTCCTTGCTGATCCTTATCTCGGTCTATCTGCTGCTGGGCGTCGTGTACGTGGTAATCGTACCCGCGTTCGAAGCTCCAGATGAGCGAGAGCATTACGGCTACGTTCAGCATCTGGTTTCACAGCGTCGCCTTCCTCCGCGCGAGGAAGACTCGTGGGCAGGGCACGAAGCCTCTCAGCCGCCGCTCTACTATGCGGTGGCAGCCCTGGGCACAGGTTGGCGGCAGGACGAGGCTCCGCTGAGAATGAAGCCCAATACTTTCTACGGCAACTACCAGGCTCCTGGCACTGTCAACGATAACAAGAACGCTTTCCTCCACTATGACCTCGACAGGTTTCTATGGCGAGGGGTGACACTCACCGTGCGCCTGGCCCGGCTTGTGAACCTGCTATTTGGAACAGTGACGGTCTTTGCCACGTACCTGTTGGCACGAGAAGCATTTGCAGGCCAACGTATGCTTGCCCTCTGCGCAGCCGGTGTCGTCGCATTCCTGCCTCAGTTTCTATTCGTCAGCTCGGCCATCAACAACGATGTGGCTGCTAGCGCGTTCTCAACACTAACCCTCTGGCTGCTTGTGGGTGGTCTGCGAAGAGGGTACTCGCTCAGCCGGGTCGCTCAGGTGGGTGTGGTAGCCGGCTTGGCCGCGCTCTCCAAGGTCAGTGCCCTGGCACTGCTTCCCCTATCACTCTCTGTGATCGGCCTTTACCTTTGGAGTCAGTCAGCCGAACTGCGCATTCAGCGACGCCTGCGGCTGGTTCTCACCCGCTGCGCCGTCGTGCTCGCCCTCGCCCTGGCCATCGCTGGATGGTGGTACATTCGCAACCTACTTCTCTATCAAGATCCTCTGGGTCTTGACCCGCATCTTCGAGCCTGGTGGACGTACGAGCGCCCATTAGGGGCCTCCCGCTTGTGGAGCCAGCTGCCTGGTGTCGGATTGACCTTCCTTGCTGCCTTTGGAATGGGGAATATCCATCTACCCGCTCCCTTCTACATTTTCATGGCATCTCTTGCCCTCCTCGCGGCGATGGGGCTGGTAGCCTGGGCTCTTCAGGCGTGGCGATCGGGGGAGCAGCCGGGGCCACGCGCGTGGTCGCTTGCGTTGCTGGCAATCTGGTCTTTTGCCATCTTCATTGCCCTGGTCCGATGGATGCAGCTCCTCCCGGCCGCGCTGGGCCGATTGTTGTTCCCAGCCATCGGGGCACTTGCCGTACTGCTGATCTGGGGACTGAGTCAAGCCGCCACTCAAGCGCTGCGTCTGCTGGTCGAAACCCGGGCCCGCCGGACTCGGCTCCGTCGCTTCGGCCTTACCGGATTCGTTGCCATCCTTCTCTGCGTTGCCGGCGCATCCCCTTTCCTGGTCATCCGTCCCGCCTACGCTCGCCCAGCCCTTCTCTCCCAAGAGGACCTGGCTGAGTTCGCGCCCGCCCCTGGCATTGAGTTCGGCAACCGCATTCGCCTGACCGGCTACGAACTGACACATCATAGCACGCATCCAGGCAAAGACGTTCATGTTACGCTCTGCTGGGAGGCTTTGGATCAGATGGAAAGAGACTACGCCTATTTCGTCCATCTTCTGGGTGCGAATGACCGGATACTCGGTGCCCGCAACACGCATCCTGGGCTGGGTCGCTTCCCCACCACCCTGTGGAGCCCGGGCGATGCCTTCTGCGATGTCGTCCGCGTGCCTGTGCACAGCGAGACACCGGTCCCGGCCGTGTACGACGTCGAGATTGGCTGGTATGAACCCCGGACGGGCGAGAGGCTCGCGCCTCGAGGTCCCGATGCACATCCGATGGACCTGGTGCTCCTGGATCGCATCAAGATCACCCCCGAGACCCAACCAACGTTGGAAGTACCACGTCCTGTGAATGCGAGCTTTGGGGATCAGATCGAGCTGCTGGGCTATGACCTTTCTCAAGACGAGATTCACGTATCCGAATCGTTGATTGTGACTCTTCTCTGGAAAGCTGAGACTTCACCGGCGCACGACTATACGGTATTCGTGCATCTTACTCGTGGCGACGGCACACCCGATGCTCAGCACGACAGCCAGCCGAGGGGCGGCTCCTACCCGACTTCTTTCTGGGAGATGGGCGAGGTCGTCGCAGATCAACACGTCCTGAAGATGCCAGAGGGGATGGTCCCTGGGCGCTACCAGTTACTGACGGGGCTGTACAGGTTGCAGACCGGAGAGCGCCTGATGCATGTGGCGGAGGACGGAACCGTGCAGAGCGACCACGTAAGCCTGGGATCCATCGACGTTGAGCCAGAGGTAGATTGAGATTGCCAGCGAGTCGGGGAAGCTGCCATGTTGAATGAGGGCGCCAGCGCAGATGGTACCACTACCATGACTCGGTGGGCTGAATGCGGTTTGCTCCTGCTTCTTCTGGCCGCTTTCGCACTGCGCTCCTACAACCTGGAGGCCAAGAGCTTGTGGACCGATGAGGGACTGACGGTGGGACGCGCTTCTCAGAACCTCAGCCTCGTGTTCAAGAATCAGAACTTCATTCCGGTTGAGCCCGATTATCACGATGGAACCGAGGTCAAGGCAGTTGCCACGCCAGACGTTCATCCTCCACTCTACTTCCTGCTCATGCACTTCTGGACACGCCTTGCGGGCCAGAGCGAATACGCGCTCCGGTTTCCCTCCGTCATCGCCAGCACATTGGCCCTGCCACTGCTATTCGCTCTGGGTCGCGCTCTGATCACCAGAGAGGTGGGGCTCTGGGCAGCACTGCTGGCGGCTTCCTCGCCTTTCTACACCTGGCACGCGCAGGAAGCGCGAATGTATGCCTGGGTCATCCTCCTCAGCATAGCATCGGTCTACACATTCTTGCCTATGTTGAGAGACTCCCTTCGGGTACCCCAGTGTCTGGCCTATGTGGTCACTACCGCCGCGCTCCTGTACACTCACTATTCGGGTTTTCTGCTCCTGGCTTTTGAGGTGACCATCTACACAGCGTATCAGTTTCGGAAGCGGACGAAGCTGAGCCTGATCGTCCTTGGGGCCCTTGTACTCATCCTCATCCCCCTCATGCCCTATGCGCTTCGCGTCCTGGATCTGAACTTGGTCGGTTTCGTCGCACGTCCCCTGCCAACTCTGCTGGCAGAGATGTGGAGTTATTTCAGTCTCGGAATCAGCGATGTGCTTGTCCGCCCGGCGCGACAAACAGGTCCGTTTCTCACACTGTTCGTCATCGGCACCTTGATGATTGGCGTCCGTCGCCGCCGCCAGGCACAGGTGATCAGCCTCGGCTACCTGGCCCTCCCACTGTTGCTCTTCCACATCACGTCCTACTTCAAACCGAACTACATGAATCCACGGCACCTGTTAGTCCTCAGCCCAGCCTGGGAGCTGGTGATGGCCCAGGGCCTCTACACTCTGAGACGGGAATTCTGGCCCGGTCTCCTGGTCCTGCTGGCACTGACTCTAGGCCTCAGGGGGCACGCAAATCATCAAGCCCTCACAAGCCGCAGGATGTGGAAGGCTGATATCCGTGGGGCGGTTGAGCACATCGAAGCACGAGCCCGACCTGGAGACGCGATCGTCTTGCACGACCCTGTGATCCGCCTCACCTTCGATTACTACTACGACGGGCCTTATCCGGTGACAGCGATCCCCGTCTACGGAACACGTGACGAGGATCGAGCGGTGGAGGAGTTCACACATTGGGCTGAGCTTTACGACCGCATCTGGTTCATGTATGGGCCTCCTCCTGCTCATTTCCCGCAGGATCTGCTGCCAGACTGGGCCGACACACATCTGTTCAAGCTCCGTGACCAGAGGTTTGAAGCACTCTGGACATACGTGGCAGTGGCTGCGTACACACCAGAGCCACCTGTCTCCAGATCCCTGTCGCCCGACGTCAACCCCTGCGCTGATTCCTGGGGGCCCCTGAGTCTCGTGGGGTTTCGCAGCCAGGAAGTCGAACAAGGCGAGCGAGGGTGGCTCGAGTTCTACTGGCAGTCAAGTGAAGGGGGGCAGAGCGAGCCCCTGCAACTCCAGGTTCGATTACTGGACGCAAAAGGGACAGTTTGGTACGAGAAAGTGGAGAGATTACTGCCCTTTTACCCACCCTCGGATTGGGCCGACCAAGACATTGTCCAGACCGACTTCCGCGTCTCGCTGCCCCAGGACATCCCGCCAATCGTCTACGCGGTAGAGGTGACACCTGTTGGACTTGGGAAGCCCCGCAAGGTCGGCGAGATGTCTGTGGTCAGATCGACTGATTCGCCTGCCACGCAGCGTCCACGTGCCCGATTCGGGGACAGCATCGCTCTCCTAGACGCGGAATTGGGTAGCGACGTGTTTCGGGTGGGACAGCCCCTCTTTGCCTCATTGAGATGGCAAGCCATCGGCTCCGTGGATGACGACTACTGGCTTCGCGTCCGACTTTCCGATCTGCAGGGCCGCGAGGTGATCACACGGGAGTTGACGCTCAGTGCAGCCGGGTTTGCGACCAGTGCCTGGGTAGAAGGTGATCAACTGATGGGGCGCATGGTGGTGCCGCTTCCGATCGAAATGGAAGAAGGGACCTACCGAGTGGAGATCAGCTTGATCAACGAAGGGTCTCACGAGGTCCTTCCAGTGCAGCATTGGTATGGCAGCCGGAAATGGTTCTCACTCGGAGCCATCAAGGTCGAGGGGTGGCCTCTCATCACTGAGCTTCCGGATGAGGTTGACCACCAGCTCCAACAGGTGGAAATCGCGGAAGCGGTGCGCCTGCGTGGCTACACACTGGCCCAAGAGAAGCGTAAACTGAACATCACGCTGTACTGGGAGACACAGACACCTCTGGAACGTTCTTACCACGTCTTCGTCCACGTCGGGACTCGCGATCAACCACCCGTAGCTGATGCCGGGGGCATCCCTGTCAACTGGACCCGACCCACGACGACTTGGAGACAGGGTGAGATCATCGCCGATAGCTATGCTCTGTCCCTTTCCAATGCACCACCAGGTCGGTACGAGGTCCTGGTTGGGTTCTACGACCCGGACACAGGACAACGACCGAAGACAGTCGTGGGCGGTGAGGTCATTCCGGGGGGCTATGTCTTCCTGGAAGACGTGGAGATAGAATGAGCACCAGACTGGAGCGCAGCCCAGGGGTCCTCATCATCCTGCTCTGCTACCTCGTCCTGACTCTGATCTACTCGGTGGGCATCCCCATCTTCGAGACACCCGATGCCAACGGGCATTACGCGTATATCCATGAGTTGACAGAAGGACGTGGATTACCGGTACAAGGTGAACCCTCCGGGAAGCGCGTCACCGGCTATGTCGCCAGCCATCCACCACTGTATTACGCGCTGTGCGCCTCTTTGACATCCTGGGTGGCCGACGATGTAAACTTCGAGGACTGGGCATGGCACAATCCTCACCAGACCATGGGCGATGCCGACCGACCGGCAAACAAGAACATCCTCATACACACCCCAGCCGAGCGGTTTCCCTGGACAGGCACGCCCCTCACCATGCACATCTCCCGATTCGTCTCCACCATGCTCGGGGCTGTGGCCGTCGTGGCGACGTACGGTATGGCGATGGACCTCTTTCCCAAGCGACGCTGGCTGGCGCTCGGGGCAACTGCTCTGGCCGCCTTCAACCCCATGTTCGTCTTCACCAATGCACGAGTGAGCAACGATGCCGCCGTGACCGCCTTCGGTTCCCTCGCTATCTGGGGAGCCGTACGCCTGGCTGTCAAAGGACTCTCCTGGAAAGGCCTGGTGTTGACCGGCGCGGCCCTCGGCCTGGCCGCCCTCTCCAAGCTCAGCGGCATCGTCCTCGCTCCTGCCGTGGGCTTCGCACTCCTGTTCGACAGCCTCCGCCTTTGGCGTGAGACGGATGAGGGTCCCTCGTCCCAGCGCCTGAGGAGGATCGTCGCCCGCTGGGGATGCGCAGTCCTCCCCGCCCTGATGATCAGCGGTTGGTGGTTCGTCCGCAATGTGATCCTCTACGGGGAGTTGATGGGGGTCGATGCCTGGCTGAGCCATACTGCCACTGTGCGGGCCGAGCCAATAGGGTTGTTGGCAGTGCTGCCTGAGCTGCAGGGCTTGGAGAAGTCCTACTGGGCGATGTTCGGCTGGTTCAATATCGCGGTAGCCCCGTGGATGTACACCTTCTGGCGCTTGCTGACGAGCGCAGCTTTGGCGGGTTTGGCGCTCTTCTGCCTGGACCAGCTCACCCCCCGTCGCTCTCAAGTCTCAGGCCAGCGAGGGCTCCTCGTCCTGACCGCTGCCTTCATCCTGAATCTCGCCTCTGTGTGGCGGTTCATCATGATCGTGTGGGGAGCTCAGGGTCGCTATCTGATGCCTACCACGTCGAGCATATCGATTCTTCTTATGCTGGGTCTGAACCGCCTGGTTCCAGAGCGGTTCTCCCCACGTGAATGGCGCCCTGCGCTGGTCGGCGCGGTCGGCACAGCTCAGCTCGCCCTGGCGGTGATTTCCTTCTTCTCCTTTATCGTCCCGGCCTACGCCAAGCCCGCGGCCGTGGGGAGGGAGGACCTGCCCCGGGACATGACACGCCTCAATGTCTCTTTCGAGGGGACACCGATCGAGCTGCTCGGCGGCGTCATTGATGTGGAAAGCGCCCAACCCGGTGACGAGGTGCCGGTCAGCCTCTACTGGCACGCCGGTGAGAAACCGGAGGTTGAAGCGCTGGCCTTCGTTCAGATCCTTGGTCGGGAGAAGGAGGCGATCAGCGGCGTCGATTGCTATCCAGGGCGGGGGACCTTCCCTCCTTCGCTGTGGGAGCCAGACGTGATCTATCACGATCGCTATCTGCTTCCTATTCCGCGTGACGCAAAAGCACCCACCATCGCCGCACTCCATGCCGGACTTTACAATGAGAGCCGCCAACGCCTGACGATGAAGCGCGGGAACAACGAGGTGTTTTCCGACCTTCTGCTGCTGGATGTGATCCCGCTTCGGCCGATCCACCCAACATCAGACCGGGTCGATCAGCCGGTGGGCGCCCAGTTTGGGGAGGCCATTACTCTGGTAGGTTACGATCTTTCTGCGGAGCAGGTCATGGCTGGTGAGACAATCTCCGTCACGCTGGTCTGGCGCGCAGAGCGCTCCCTTGACACTGACTACACGGCCTTCCTCCACCTGATCGATCAAGATGGCGGTCTGATTTCCCAGAGCGACCATCCGCCGATCGATGGCGCTTACCCTACGTCCTTCTGGAGAGCCCAGGAGATCGTCCGCGACCCCCACATACTGACTACTGACGCATCCGTGCCTCCAGGTGATTATTCGCTGGTCACCGGCATGTACAACTCTCGAACCCGGGATCGCCTGCCCATCCAGACGGAGGATGGAGAGACGAAATCAAGCTTGCAGATTCAGGATGACACCATCGTGATCGGGGAGCTGCCTATCCAGTGAGCAGCCAGGGGCAGATCGGAAAGGGCAATGAGGCGACGCCGGCTACGGGGATCAGACAGTGCTTCTGCCGCTCGGCAGTCTGGCAAGCGGGTCCCAACCGCTCCGTGCTTCTCATCGTTGGCCTGTTCATTGCCCTGGGCGTCGTCTACAGCCTGGCGACCCCCGTGCTGGAGGCTTCAGATGAGTTCAAGCACTACCCTTACGTCCAGTACGTCCAGACCCGCCACCAACTGCCAGTACTGGAGCCGGACGTCTGCCAGGACAACCCCGAAGCCTGTCCCTGGCTGCAGGACGGAGGGCAGCCGCCAGCCTACTACGTCCTCATGGCAACCGCCACGTCCTGGATAGACACCTCGGACCTTCACAGCTTGCTGTGGAAGAACAACCATGCCTTCATTGGCAACCCCGCCCAGATCTGTAACAAGAACCTTATCATTCACCAACCGCAACAGGAGGCCTTCCCCTGGACTGGTTCGGTTCTGGCGATACACGTCATCCGCTTGCTGACGATGTTGTTTGGCGTCGGCACGGTTCTGCTCACCTATTTCCTGACCACATCGTTGATCCCTGGGCGCCCCGGGCTTGCTCTAGGGGCGAGTGCTCTCACGGCCTTCAATCCTATGTTCCTCTTCGTCAGCACGTCCGTCAACAACGACGCCATGGCCGCGTTCGTCGGTAGCTGGGCGCTTCTGATGATGACAAGAATTGCGAATGACGACCCATCCGGTGTAGAAGCGAAGCTGACGCGGCAGAGTGTGCTGCTGGGACTGGTAATCGGCCTGGGCGTGTTGACGAAATTGAGTCTGTTGGGACTCATTCCGCTGGCATCGCTGGTTGTAGCGGTAAAGGGCTGGCGGGCACGTGCCAGAGCCCCCCGCGACCACCGTTTGGCCGGCACCGTTCTCTATCCGTGCCTTGTGATCCTCGGCGCTGCGGGAGTGAGTGGGTGGTGGTTTCTGCGCAACTGGCAGCTCTACGGCGACCCCACTGGGCTGGATGCATTCATCGCCGTTCAGGGCCAGCGAGCCCATGCGCCCACGTTACGGGACTGGATCGGCGAGTTCGGAACCTTCCGCTGGACCTACTGGGGGCTATTTGGCGGCGTGAACGTCATGGCCCCCCGCCCCATCTACTGGCTCTTCGATTTCGTTTCGCTGACCGGCTTGCTCGGTCTCATCAGGTGGACTCTGCGCCGCTGGCGAAGAGTTTTCGAAGCGTCCCACTTCCGATTCCTTATCCCACCGCTATGGGCCTTGATCCTCTTCGTTGCCGTGCTGCGCTGGACGTGGATCTCCCCCGCGTTCCAGGGGCGTCTGATGTTCCCGGGGATCG
>CAZGSX010000019.1:18173-20708 GCA_964528475.1 uncultured Anaerolineales bacterium | reverse complement strand
CGCTGGACGTGGATCTCCCCCGCGTTCCAGGGGCGTCTGATGTTCCCGGGGATCGCCGGCATCAGCTTCCTCATGGCCGTAGGACTGCGTGCATGGGCTCCGCAGCGATACCGCCCTGGGCTCACTCTGGGAATCGCAGTTACGCTCCTCACCGTGGCCGCCGTATTGCCCTTTGTCTCCATTAGACCAGCCTATGCCCAGCCCGAGCCGCTCACTCGCTCCGATATACCGGACAGTGCTCGGATGGATCCCGCAGCCGTCGGCGCTGTGGCCCGGGTGGTGGGACTCGCGCTGGATCCACAATCGATTGCTCCAGAGGACAAGAACGCCTTCGTGGACGTGGTGGTCTACTGGCAGGCGCTGGACCCTGACGAGCGTGACTACGTGAGCTTCGCCCGCCTGCTGGGACGCGACTACGAGCTCGTGGGCCACATCAACCGCCATCCGGCCTGCGGCATGGTGCCCACGAGTCTCTGGGACACGGGCGAGATCTGGCGCGATCCCTACCGCATCCCGGTGGCGGCGGACGCTAAGGCACCGAGCCGTCTCCGGATTGAGGTCGGCCTGTACGATCCCGCGGCTGGACAGACCCTCGGCGCAACAAGGGTCGGGGAGGCCAAGCTGGCACCGCCCGTATCCAGGCCGGACATTGCAGAGCGCCTAAACGTCGAGTTTCTGGACGGGGTGACGCTGCTCGGATACGACCTATCACCCGCCGAGCCGGTGGCCGGAGAGGCCCTGACGGTCACACTTCACTGGGAAGCACGGGCCGCGCCGTCTGCGGACTACCAGGTCTTCGTACACCTGCTCGGGGAGGAATCCGAGCCGCTGGCCCAGGGAGACGGCCCGCCGCTGGCAGGTGACTATCCCACATCGCTGTGGGCAACTGGGGAGACGATCTCTGACCCTCATCTTGTTGTCGTTCCCGCCGATCTGCGGGCCGGCGACTATCGTCTCCTAGTCGGGATGTACAGCCTGGAAACCATGGAACGCCTCCCTCACGCCGCCGGGGGCGAGGGCGGAGCGGAGATTGGGTTGACGATACAGGACAAGTGAACCTCGATTGGACAGAGAGAATGGTATGACCACTCAAGATCTGCTACGTCGCATCTTGGCCACGCGCTATCGCTGGCTTTCCGTCCTGGCCACCCTTGCCCTCTGTGTAGCGGCCGCGATTGGGATGGGTTACCTCCTATCGGAGTTCGGCCCCCTCTGGGCAGGAATGGGCCTGGCAGGCGTGCTTCTAGGACTATGGATGCTCTTGGACATTGAGGTCGCGTACTATTGCGTAATAGGCATCATCTGCCTTCTGCCCTTTGCGTCGCTCCCTTTTGATCTGGGTTTCACACCCACGTTCCTGGATCTGGCCCTGGGAGCGCTGTTCTTCGTCTGGCTGCTTCAGGTTGCCGGGGGTCAGCATGATTCCCTCGTGGCGACACCCTTGGGGCTGCCCATTATCGTGTTTATGCTGTTGGCCGTCGGAACGTTTGTGTTCGGACTGCGCCACGTGCCCCTGTCACTCGGATATCTGCAGACCTACGTGCGCCGTTTCGCGGAGGCGATGCTAAGCATAGCGCTGTTCTTCCTTGTGGTGAACACAGTCCAAGACGTGGGAAGACTGCAGCGCCTGGTGCGTGCTCTGATCTTCGCGAGCTCCGCCGCCGCTCTTCTGGGCCTGGCTCTCTACGTCGTGGCAGATCAGATCTCGGCAGATGCCGTCGTCCGGGGTCTGTCGGCGCTGGGACGCATCGGTTACCCGACTGGTTCCGGCGTGCTACGTTACATCAGAGATAACCCCGAGCTGGCCATGCGGGCTACGTCCACATCGGTTGACCCGAATGTCCTGGGGAGCCTGCTCAATGTAGCCCTCGCCATCAGCATTCCCCAGATCCTGGTCGCGCGACCGCTCATCAAACGCCGGTACTTGCTTCCGGCGGTGGGCATCATGGCGCTCTGCCTGGGTCTGACATTGAGTCGTGGCTCGATGGTCGGGCTGGCTGTAGCGGTGGCCGTGATAGCCACACTACGGTATCGCCGGCTGTGGCTGCTGATGGTGGCGACCCTAGTCGTGATCCTCGTGCTCCCGCAGACGCGGACCCTAGTATCGCACTTTTTGGAAGGGTTCATGATTGAGGACCTGGCAACTCAGATGCGGATGGGCGAGTACAAGGATGCCTGGATCCTCATCCGCAGATACCCGCTGCTGGGGGTTGGTTTCGCCGGTTCGCCAGACATTGATACGTACATCGGCGTGGCTAACCTCTATCTTCTCATCGCCGAGGAAATGGGACTGGTGGGCCTCACCAGCTACCTGGTGGTGATGGGCGTCCTGTTCGCCCGTTTCTGGCGCCTGCGCAGCTTGGCCGCCGGAAGCGACTTGGAGGCTCTCTGGTGGGGCCTTCACGCGGGCGTCGTCGGGGCCCTGACAGGCGGGATCTTCGACCATTACTTCTTCAACCTTGAATTCCATCATTCGGTCACCCTCTTCTGGCTTGTGCTGGGGCTGGCTACGGCGACCACGGAACTGATTCAGAG
>CAZGSX010000019.1:0-18073 GCA_964528475.1 uncultured Anaerolineales bacterium | reverse complement strand
CCCTACCGGCTACAGGGGGATAGGCGGAGGAGCTATGCCCTGGTGAGCATCGCCGGCCCCCTCTCCAATCTCATCTTGGCTATGCTAGCGGCGATACCCTTTCGGCTGGGGTGGGTGAGGATCTACGGCGGCGCGTCGGCCATTAGCCTGCAGAGCGTCTTGGTGCAATTCATGAGCATCAACCTGGCACTGATGCTCTTCAATCTGATCCCTTTCCCACCTCTGGACGGCTCCCGAGTGCTGGCGTGGTTGCTGCCTCGTGACTGGGCGTTCAAGTTCGAGCAACTGGAGCAGTTTGGTGGGCCTGGGCTTCTGCTGGGGCTCTATCTGCTGTCTAGGCTCGGCATCCTGGGTCTGGTCATCAACCCGGTTATGAACTTTATGTTCCGCGCTTTACTCGTCCACTGATAAGCCGGAGGGCGGGTGACCCTGACACAAGCTGTTCGCTACCGCATCGATCAATTCCTGCGGGCACTGACCGCTAGACACGCAGTTTCGGGGCAGAGGCTCAGACAGGCAACTGCCATTCTGTCGCCGGAGGCTCGCTTGCTCTTCGCTCGGCAAGCGCCGCAGGACCAGCGCCATGCCTTGGACGTCTTTGAGACTCTTCTCGAGCAGGGATATAGAGACGAGCACGTCCTGACAGCCGCGCTGTTGCACGACGTGGGCAAGGCTGCTGTACATGCACCTCCATGGCGGCGGGGAATCTTCGTTCTAGCAGAGCGCTTCGCACCCCAGAGATTCGAGCACTGGTCCCAAGGTGGGTATCAACGCGAAGAGCGCGTGCCGAATACGTATGCCAAGCACCCAAAGATCGGTGCACGCTGGGCCAAGGAGGCGGGCTGTTCAGGGCTGACAGTCGACCTAATCGCTCACCACGAGGACAGGATCGACACCTGCCAGACGGAGCGCGATCGTCTTCTGATGGCCCTCCAAGCGGCCGACGGGGCAAACTAATGCAGCCGATCGCGCTGGCGTCGGACCATCGGCTCGGAAACATGTTTGGCTTCCCTCCACGAAGGAGTTAAGACAGTCATGACTGGCCATCGAATTGGGGTCGTGGGCATCGACCTGATCAGTGCTTCCATTGCCTATGCACTGCAGGAGGCAAAGCAGTCACTTGAGATTATCGGATACGATGCAGATCCGGCTGTCGCGGACTTGGCCAAAGTCCGGGGAGCCTTCGATGCTGTACGACGTGAGCCTGGGCCGGCGTGCGAGGGGGCGGAACTGGTCATCGTGGCTCAGCCGCTGGCCGACATGGAACGTACGTTCGCGGCCATCTCATCCCACCTAGATAGCGGAGCAGTCGTCACAGACACCGCGCGCCTTAAGAGCCCCGTTCTCTGCTGGGCCGACGACTCGTTGCCGGACCACGCCTTCTTTGTCGGCGGTCATCTGGTCCTGAACCCGGCCATTGTGGGGCTGGAGCACCTGCAGGGCTTGGGTGATGCCCGCGCGGATCTGGTCGAGGAAGCCCTCTACTGCTTCACTCCGTCTCCTCGCACTCCGAATGCGGCAATCGAGACTTGTTCGTGGCTGGCTTACACGATCGGAGCTAATCCCTTCTTCATCGACGCCCAGGAGCATGACGGTCTCCTCGCGGGCATCGAGGGGCTGCCTGGTCTGCTGACCATCGCTCTCCTCCGCACCACCGTGGATACGCCCGGCTGGGAGGAGATGCGCAAGTTCGCGGGACGCCGCTTCGCCACTGCAACGGAGGCCGTTGACGAGATGTCGACAGCCCGTCCGTCGCTGCTGCTCAACCGGGAGAACATTGTCCATCGCCTCGACGTGCTCATTGAAGAGCTCACCCGCTTGCGGCGGCTCCTGGATCAAGGAGACGAAGATGCCCTGACCAAGACCTTGGCCAAGGCGGCGGAGGGACGATCTCGTTGGATGAGTCAACGTCGGCAGGGAATGTGGGCCGATCGAAGCACGTTCGATGCCGAAGACATGCCCAGCACCGGCAAGCAGATCAGTCGTATGCTTCTTGGCAACTTGGCTTCCCGGCTGAAGCGAACGCCAGGTGAATCTGAAGCGGAGTGACCTGACGAGTGCTCCCTCTGGAAGCGTCCTATCCAGACAGATCCCTTGACCAAGCCATACCGCATTTTGATGATCGCTCCTACATCCTTCTTCCTGGATTACGGCTGCCACGTGAGAATCCTGGAGGAAGCGCGGGCGCTCCAGCGGCTGGGCCACCGGGTGACCGTTCTCACCTACTACCTGGGACGGGATCTGCCAGATCTCGATATCGTGCGCACCAGGCCCACGCCCTGGCGGTCGGACTACGAGATCGGATCGTCACTACACAAGATTGCATTCGATGGATTCCTGGCCTGGACCGGGATCAAGACGGTTCTTCGTGGCGATTTCGATGTGGTCCAC
Organism: uncultured Anaerolineales bacterium; assembly: GCA_964528475.1. Lineage (GTDB taxonomy): Bacteria > Chloroflexota > Anaerolineae > B4-G1 > B4-G1 > SKLM01. Next base: position 15,682 of record CAZGSX010000019.1, on the reverse strand, counting down.
GGGCACTTGCACGAAGGGGCTCTGATAGGTTACCTGCTCAGTCGGCTCAAGCACCTCCCGCTCGTGGCAGACTTCCAGGGAAGCATGACCAGCGAAATGGTGGACCATCACTTCCTCAGTCCCGACAGCCCCTGGTACCGCTGGGCCAGGCTTCTGGAATGGCGGATCGCGCACCTGCCAGATGTTATTGTCACCAGCACCCAGATGACAGCCCTGCTTCTGGAACAGAGCTTTGGCTGCAGTGAGAGACGTATCCAGCCGTTGCCGGACTGCGTGAGCCTGGAGTTCTTTCGGCCCGACGTGCTGGACCGAGAGGCAGTAGCGGAGCGCCGAGCCGCCTTGGGCATCCCCCGGCACCATCCTGTTGTCGTCTATCTAGGGCTGCTCGCTGACTACCAGGGCACGGCCCACCTTCTGGAAGCCGCGTCGCACCTGAAGCGACGCGGTCAGGCGTTTCATTTCTTGATCATGGGCTTCCCCAGCGTCGAGCACTACCGGCAGATGGCAAGGGACCTGGGCGTCGCCGAAAACGTGACGTTCACCGGGAAGGTGCCCTACGAGGAAGCCCCTGAGCACCTGGCCCTGGGCGACGTCGCGGTGGCGCCCAAGCTGTCGGCCACCGAAGGAGCTGGCAAGATTCTTAACTACATGGCCATGGAGCTTCCCACTGTCGCCTTTGATACCCCGATCAGCCGGGAATACCTGGGACAACTGGGCACCTACGCGAAGCCAGTCGGCGATGGCGCTGCGCTGGCGGAGGCCATGGCGGATCTTCTGAGATCCCCGGCTCATTGCCGCGACCTCGGTCGGAAACTCCGGAGGCGGGCTGCTCAGCACTTCTCGTGGGATCGCTCCGGCCGCCATCTGGTCCAGATCTACCGATCCCTATTGAGCGACGTTGAGTCAGTACCGCCACGCCCTCTATCGTGACAGATGCTGAGGGCACACCCTGAGAGGAAACTGGACGCCTATGGGAATACTTCGCCGTCTCCGAGAGCTGTGGACCTATCGGGAGCTCATACGCAATCTCGTGGTGCGTGACCTGAAGGTCCGCTATCGGAACTCCATACTGGGGATCATCTGGTCGTGGGCCAACCCACTACTGATGATGCTGGTCTTCACATTGGTCTTCAATTTCCTGTTTGTGAGGACGGATCTCAAACACTACCACGTTTTTCTTCTGTCCGCGCTTCTGCCATGGCAGTTCTTCTCTCAATCCGTCATGGAGGCCACAAACAGCATTGTGGGGAATGCCCATCTGATCAAGAAGGTCTATTTCCCGCGAGAAGTGCTGCCCATCTCCATACTCTTGTCGAATCTGATCAATTTCGTCATCGCCTTGCCCGTCTTCTTTGGCCTGGCCCTTGTCTCCGGCGCGAAGATCACGCCATGGGCGCTGCTGTTGCCCATCCCGATCCTGGTGCAGGTGCTCTTCGCCCTGGGGATCTGCCTGATCTTGGCGACGCTCAACGTCTTCTATCGTGATACCAAGATCATCCTGGGCGTGGTCATGCAAGCTTGGTTCTTCCTGACACCCGTGTTCTACCCCATCTCTCAGATAGGGGAGGAGAAGACCATCCTCGGCCTGACCTTTGATGCTCAAGTTTGGCTCCGACGTCTGAACCCAATGGCCTCGGTGGTCGCATCGTACCGGGACCTGCTCTATTGGGGCACGTACACAGGGCTGGACTTCCTCATCCGTACCACCCTGACGTCGCTGGTCGTGTTGGTCATCGGGTATATGATCTTCCTGCAGTTCAGCCCGCGTTTCGGTGAAGAGGTGTAGCGGCAGGTGATGGCCGGCCCTCAGGGCCAAACGGGTTTCTCAATGAAGACAGAGGACGGAGCACTCGCATTTGCCGATGTCGTGGTCTTCGCTCCGGCCAAGGCGTCGGAGGACAGACCAGCCTTCACCTACGATGTGCCTGATGAACTGCGCGCTCGAGTGCAGGTGGGCTCGTTGATCGTTGTGCCGTTCGGGACACGTCGCCTCTACGGAGTTGTCGTCCGCCTCATCGATCAGTCCCCGGTGGAGGAGACGCGCCCGATCGAGTCGCTGGCCGATCCCGACCCCGTCCTCTCTCCGGAGCAAGTGGCTCTGGCTCGCTGGATGAGCAAAGAGTACCTCGCGTCGCTGTACCAGTGTCTGGAGCTCATGTTACCGCCCGGCATGGTCGGTCACTCCGACTTGACCATCGCCCTCACCGACGACGCGACTGAAGACGCCGCGAATACCAATGCGCAGGCCCGACTACTCGGCCTCCTGTTGAAGCATGGGCAGATGGCCGGAAATCAGCTGGATGCTGCCCTCCCGGACGTCGACTGGAGATCTGCATCCGCGCAACTCCAGCAGCGCGGCGTGGTAACCCGTGAATCCTTTCTCGCACCGCCCACCGCCCAGCCCAAACGCGTGCGGTACGTCCGCCTGGTTCCGGACGTGGACGAGGCAGACGCCCTGAGTGGGCTCACGAGTGACTACTACCCACCGATCCTAGATCTCCTCCGCAGTCAGCCCGGGCCAGTGCACATCGGGCGTGTCTACGACGAAACCGGCTGTAGGCACTACCACCTCAAGAAGCTGGAGGAACGCGGCGTGGTTGCTTTGTTCAGCGAGGAGGTTTGGCGAGACCCCCTTGACGACGACGCCGTCACCTTGACAACCCCGCCGCCGCTTACCTCCGATCAACAACGGGTATGGCAGGCGATCAAAGCGGCGGTCGATGAATCGCCGCACGCAGGCGGCCAGAGCAACGAGGTAAAGGCGACCACGGCTCCGCATCAGCATCAAGCTTTCCTCCTGCACGGGGTAACCGGCTCGGGAAAGACCGAGATATACCTGCGCGCTGTGGCGCGCGTCCTGCAGCAGGGGCACAAGGCGCTCATCCTGGTCCCCGAGATTTCTCTCACACCGCAGGCGGTGGCACGTTTCGCCGGGCGGTTTCCAGAGCGGGTGACGGTCCTGCACAGTGCGCTCACGGACGGGGAGCGGTACGATACCTGGCGGCGCGCCCGCGCTGGCCTCGTGGACGTGGTGATCGGTCCCCGGTCCGCCCTCTTCGCGCCGCTCTGGCCATTGGGATTGATCGTCCTGGACGAGGAGCACGACGATAGCTACAAACAGGTAGCCCCCCCTCCCCGCTACCACACCCGCGACGCTGCACGGAAGCTCGGTCGCCTGACCGGTGCAACGCTCATTCTCGGTTCCGCCACACCTAGTCTGACGTCTTACCAGTGCGCCCGTCAGGGCGAAATCGATCTACAGGAGATGCCGCGGCGGATTATGGCGCATATACGACGGCTCCAAGAGCTCCAGGCCCGTCATCAACTGGCCCGGACAGACTATCGGACCATGGGCGACGAAGCCAGCGACGCTCGCTATCTCCCTCTTCCGCCAGTCAAAGTTGTCGATCTTCGCGCTGAGCTACGCGCTGGCAACCGTTCCATCTTCAGCCGCGCGTTGGAAGGAGCCATGGACCGGGCTCTGGGTCGAGGGGAGCAGGTCATCCTGTTTCTTAACCGCCGCGGGACAGCTACATTTGTGCTCTGCCGCGACTGCGGTCACGTCATGCGTTGTCCCCGCTGCGATGTACCCCTCACCTATCACGGTCCCCGGTCGCGCCTGATATGCCACCACTGCAACTATCGAGAGCAACAGCCTAAACACTGCCCCCAGTGTGGGGGCACGCGGATCCGCTATTTTGGGCTGGGAACCCAGCGGGTCGAGGAGGCCGTGCGCTCACGCTGGCCGGAGGCCAGGTTGTTGCGGTGGGATCGGGATACAGCGCACACACATGATGCACACGCCAACATCCTGCGGAGATTCTCCAGCGGAGCAGCAGATGTGCTGATTGGCACCCAGATGATCGCCAAGGGGCTCGATCTTCCCCTGGTCACCGTTGTCGGGGTCATCTCCGCGGACACCGCCCTCAATCTACCCGATTTCCGGTCCAGTGAGCGTACTTTTCAGCTCCTGACGCAGGTCGCCGGCCGAGCCGGACGGGGGCTGCTGGGAGGCAGGGTCATCATCCAGACATACCATCCGGACCATTACGCCATCGTGGCCGCCTCCCAACACGACTACGAAGGATTTGCTCAGCAGGAGCTCGCCTTTCGCCGGCAGCAGGGCTATCCTCCTTACGTTCGCCTGACCAAGCTAAGGTGTGAGAGCGAGCATGACGCCCGGGCAGAGGCGAGGGCACAGGAGTTGGGCAGCACGTTGCGTCGCGCCCTAGCTCGGGACGGCTTGCCGACCAGCAACGTGCTGGGTCCGGCTCCGCCCTTCTTCGCCAGGGTACGAAACCGATACCGCTGGCAGATTCTGCTGCGCCACCCGGAACCCGCCGCGTTTCTGGCCGGCATCGACATCCCCGCTGGATGGCATGTCGATATTGATCCCGTCAGCGTCCTCTGAGTATGAGACGGTTGGCGCTTCTCCAAAGCTGGGCCGGGTGCTATAATCGCGCTGTTCGCTATAGACACACTCATACACAGCTACCAGGGCTCCGAATTGCTGCTTGACACCCTATGCAGATCTACCTCGATAGCGTCGGCTGCCGCCTGAACTGGAGTGAGGTCGAACAGCTGGCCCGTCAGCTGGCTGCGGCCAGACATGTCATCGTGGCCGCGCCGGAAGAAGCGGACATCGTCATCCTCAACAGCTGTGCCGTCACCGCACAGGCCGAGCGCAAGACGAGGCACCGTGTCCGTTCTCTCCATCGCGACAACCCAACCGCTCGGCTGGCCGTTGTGGGCTGCTACGCAACCTTGAGACCGGAGGTGGCGGCGCGTCTGCCCGGTGTCTCGTGGGTGATCTCGAATGACGAGAAGTCTCAAACAGCGGATATCTTGGACATAGGACCAGGAGCGTCGCCACCCCAGCCCGGCGAGGAGACGGACAGCCCTGATACTCTGCGTACGCGCGCCTTCGTCAAGGTTCAGGATGGATGCGATAACCACTGCACCTATTGTATCGTTCGTTCCCTACGGGGGCCCTCCCGTAGCCGCACCATCGACGACATTGTCTCTGAGATACAGGAGCTAACTGAACAGGCCGACTGCAGGGAAGCCATCCTAACTGGAGCGAGTCTCGGCGCCTACGGTCGTGATCTGGGATTGGAGCGGGGACTTCACACCCTCGTGGATGCCGTGCTTTCCCGGACGGATCTGCCGCGACTGCGGCTTTCGTCTCTGGAACCGTGGGACCTGGACGACGCGTTCTTCGAGCTATGGGAGGACGCCCGCCTCTGCCGACACATCCACCTCCCGCTCCAGGCCGGGTGCAATGAGACGTTACGCCGCATGGCACGCCCGATCCGTGTCGAAGCCTTCGCCAAGCTGGTGAGGGCCGCCAAGGGCGCGGTTCCTGGCCTTGCCGTGACTACGGATATTCTGGTCGGCTTCCCCGGAGAAAATGAGGCAGCGTTTCAGCGGAGTTATGAGTTTGTCGAGGAGATGGCGTTTGCGAAGCTCCACGTCTTCCCCTACTCAACCCGCCCGGGTACGCCCGCGTCCAAGCTCCCGGCTCAAGTTCCCCGCCATCTCCGGGATGAACGGGCGCACCGCGTGCGCAGGCTCGGAGCAAGGCAGCGCAGGCGCTTTCAGAGCCGGTTTCTGGACCGCGAACTGGATGTCCTGTGGGAGAAACAGTGGAAGGACGGCCGGTGGACTGGCTGGACTGATAACTACATACGCGTCGTGGCGCATGCTGAGAAAGTTCTGTACAACCGCATTACTCCGGCGCGTCTTCTGACACCGAAAGACAGACACGTGGAGGGAGAAGTGATGGCATGAGAACGTGTGTTTTCTGCCGCATCGTTGCCGGCGAAGAGCCTGCACACATTGTCTACCAGGATGACGATATCACTGCATTCCGCGACCGTAATCCCCAGGCGCCCACCCACGTGCTGATCGTCCCCAATCAGCATATCGGGAGCGTGGACGAGGTCCAGGCCCAGGATGCAGACCTGCTGGGCAAATTGTTCGTGATTGCCGGCCAGATTGCACAAGAGAAACAACTCCAAGCGGGGTATCGCCTGGTCGTGAACACCGGTCCGCAGGCGGGTCAATCCGTCCATCACCTGCACATGCACCTGCTGAGTGGACGGACCATGGCGTGGCCTCCCGGCTAAGGGACCGGCCGTGCCAAGGAAGCAATGATCACCGGTCCACTCGTCGGTGGTGACGAATTGTCTGTTCCTTTAGCGCTGTGATGGACCCATCGCGTGCAACCCGGCGAAGGGTCATGTACCATCGCGGCCAGGGGCCGGGGACGCGCATCGCATAACTCGGCAAGCACCAAGGATGGAGAGGGCTAATTCTAGGAAGGAGAGTCAAGTATGCCGAATTACCGCATCCGCGAGCACCCTATTCTCGCAGTGGAGGATCTGGATGTCATCCACTTCAGGTGGAAAGGGCAAGAGATGGTCGCCCAGAGAGGGGAGACCATCTCTTCAGCCCTGTTCGCCAATGGCGTGCGCATCTTCGGACACCATCACAAAGATGAAGCTCCACAGGGCATCTTCTGCGCGAATGGTCAGTGCGCTCAATGCCTGGTGATGGCCGATGGCCTCCCTGTCAAGTCCTGCATGACGCCGGTTCTACCCGGTATGCAGGTGGAGCCCATGGATGGAAAGCCGACCCTCCCGGACATAGATGGAGCGCCGCACACCGAAGAGATCGATACCATTGACGTCGAGTGCCTGATCATAGGAGGGGGCCCCGCAGGCCTCTCGGCCGCCATTCAACTGGGTCAGGCCGGTGTCCGCACGTTGATTGTCGACGACAAGCACCGTGTCGGCGGCAAGCTGGTCCTCCAAACCCACAAGTTCTTCGGTTCCATCGAGGCTTGCTACGCCGGCACGAGGGGCATTGACATTGCGGACAAGTTAGACCAAGAGGTACGCAGCTTTGAGAACGTCAAGGTCTGGACTGAGACCACGGCTCTAGCCGTATTCTCCGATCGGAAGGTAGGGCTGCTCCGCGAAGGACACTACGTCCTTGTCCGTCCTCAGATCCTACTGACGGCAACGGGGGCCAGAGAGAAGTCGTTGGCCTTTAAGGGCAACACGCTACCGGGTGTCTACGGCGCTGGGGCGTTCCAGACCCTGGTCAACCGGGACCTGGTGAAATCTGCCGACCGCCTTTTCATCGTAGGCGGAGGCAACGTCGGGTTGATCGCCGGATACCACGCATTGCAGGCCGGCATCCGGGTAGTCGGTCTCTGCGAGGCGCTCCCCGAGTGCGGGGGCTATAAGGTCCACAAGGACAAGCTTGCCCGCCTGGGGGTCCCGATCTATACCTCTCACACCGTCATCAGCGCCAACGGTGACGATCAGGTAGAGTCGGTCACCATCACGGAAGTCGACGCCAACTGGCAACCTGTGCCGGAGACGGACAAGACGTTCCCTTGCGACACCGTACTGGTCGCCGTGGGACTGGACCCGGTCGACGAGTTCGTGGACAAGGCGAAGGCTTTCGGCTTGCCCGTCTACGCAGCCGGTGACGCCGAGGAGATCGCTGAAGCATCGGCGGCCATGTTCACCGGCCGCATCCGGGGACTGGAGATTGCCCGGGCCTTGGGTCGAGATGTAGGAGCGATCCCGCAGGAGTGGCACCGCACCGCTGAGATCCTAAAATCGAAGCCTGGCGCCGTGGTCACCGAGGACATCCCGGAGCAGGAAGAGGGCGTGTTCCCGGTACTTCACTGTGCCCAGGAGATACCATGCAACCCCTGTACCTCTGTCTGTCCTCAGGGCTGTATCGTCATTGAAAGAAACGATCTGCGAGGACTCCCGGAATACGTGGGGGAGGGGTGTATCGGCTGCGAGCAGTGCGTCGCTATCTGTCCGGGGTTGGCTATCACGCTGGTGGACTACAGGGACAACTCCGAGCTGCCGCTGGTGACCATCGCCCACGAGTTCTCGTCCGATACCATTGACCCCGAGGACATCGTGACTGTGTTGGACACCGAAGGAAAAGTCTTGGGAAACGTGGAGGTCGTCAAGGTTCGCGTGCCCAGGTTTGCCGATCGGGCGTTGCTCGTTCAGGTACGCGCACCTCGGCAGATCGCGAAGCGAATAGCGGGGATCCGCGTTCAAGATCCCTGGGTCACCGAAGCGCTAGATGAGGCAGTGGCCCGCATACAGGATGATGAGATCATCTGTCGCTGTGAGCGGGTGACGGCGGGGGAGATTCGAGAGCTCATTCGCTCTGGCGTCCGTGACATCAATCAGATTAAGGGCATCACCAGGGCCGGGATGGGGGCATGCGGCGGCAAGACATGCACCACCTTGATCAAGCGCGTGTTCCGCGAGGAGGGGGTCCCTTTGAGTGACGTGGAGGAGAGCACGCAGCGTCCGCTCTTCATGGAGGTGCCGTTGGGGGCCTTCGCCGGCATATCTGCGGGCGAAAGACCAACAGAAGAGATTTTGGTCACCCACGCTACCGACGCGCATGAGGGAGGCATGTAACCGTGACTACCAAAGTATACGATGCCGTTATCATCGGCGCGGGAAGCGTGGGCCTTCCCACAGCGTTCTTCCTGGCTAAAGCGGGGCTCGAGCCCCTGGTGATCGATCAGTTCGCCAGCCCTGGCCAGGGCTCGAACAAGGCTGCCATCGGAGGCATCCGGGCCACCCATTCGGCCCCGTCCAAGATTCGATTGTGCCTTGAGTCTTTGGACGTCTTCTCCTCGTGGGAGGAGCGGTATGGCGACAACATCGAGTGGTACCGTGGCGGATACTCGTTTGTGGCCCATCGTGAGCGAGAAGAACAAGCCCTCAAGGACCTTCTTGAGACGCAGCAGGACTACGGGCTGGACATTCGCTGGCTGGATCGGGAGGCGTTGCTGGAGGTGGTGCCTGCGCTCAACCCCAAGAATCTGATCGGCGGAACCTACTCCCCCCAGGATGGATCGGCGTCTCCTCTCCTGAGCGCCCACGCCTTTTACACTCAGGCACGGGCACGGGGAGCCCGCTTTCACTTCGGCGAACGGGTCACCGGAGTCATCACCCGTCGAGGCAAGGTTGTGGGCGTTCGCACAGACGCGGGCGGATATGCTACGGAGACCGTCATCAACGCTGCTGGGCCCTGGGGCCGACAAGCGGCGCGGATGGCAGGACTCGACGCCCCGGTAACACCGGATAGCCACGAGGCAGGCATCTCCGAACCAGTCAAGCGGTTCCTGGACCCGATGGTAGTGGACATCCGGCCGTCTGAGGGGTCGAAGAACTACTACTTCTATCAGCACAGCACCGGCGCTCTGATCTTCTGCATTACCCCAGAACCGCCCATCGTCGGGACCGACCGTCGAGAGACATCCGAGTTCTTGCCCATGATCGCTCCACGAATGGTCGGCCTGATGCCCAAGCTAGTCAATATTCGCGTCCGCCGCACCTGGCGCGGCCTGTATCCAATGACGCCTGACGGCTTCCCCATCGTAGGACGTTCGGAGGAACTGGGGGGCTACATCTTCGCCGTGGGGATGTGCGGGCAGGGATACATGTTGGGCCCAGGCGTGGGGTCCCTGCTGGCCCGCATGCTCACGGACTGCCTAACGGCTGAGGACAGAAAGACGCTGGCGGAGCTGACCCCCTACCGGGAGTTCGGGGGAGAGGAGAGGCTCAAGTAGCGACGGCCTCGAGGTCAGAGGGCGAGCAGGGCGCCTTGGCCTCAGTCTCGGAAGCCTAAGCGGCGCAAGTCTCTACGCATGTAATCCTCGATGTCGGGCCCTTCAGGATAGTGGCTTGGATCTCACGCGCAATCACCCAGTGACAGCGCCTTGACATCGGATGTGTTTGATAATAATATGGTGCGGTGGTCCATTGACGCGCGCTGTTGCGACCAAACAGTGCTCGCTGTAGCTCTCCAGCACGAAGCTAGCCACTTGGTCGTCCGGGGGCAGATGGATGGTCTGTCCAAGACATCCCTTTCAGCAGAGCTATTGGAGTGTCCAGTTCAGAGTCATCTCGACGGAAGCTGACACGCACTGCGCGAGCAATTCACACAAAGGTCGCATCATCAGGCTCGCTCGTCTCCCGTCCTCACCAGGATCACTGACGAAGCTGCTCACGAGTAGGGTATCGCCTGATGCGACCAGGGAGCGTCCGAACGCGGCGGCGCTCGTCGCTGAGTGGCTGTTCCCGAATCGTCCAGGTGCGTGTTCGAAAGCAAGGAGGCGCGGTACTAGAGGGGAGGTCATATAGAACGATCTCGAGGCATCGAAACAACATACATCGGTCCCTGGATCGGACAGGGTATAGAGCAACGATCAGTTCCATACTGGAGGAGAGACCATGTTTAAGAGGATCGCTCTACTGCTGCTGGTAGCTGTGCTCGTGGTGCCCACGCTTGCAGGGTGTGGGCAGGACAGTGGTACTATCAAGATTGGGCTTGAGGCCCCCTTGACGGGTGATTATGCCTACGAGGGACAAGGCTTCGAGAAAGCCGTCAGCCTCCTCGTTGAGCAGACGAACGAGGCAGGCGGGCTCCTCGGCCGCGAGGTAGAACTGGTCGTCGAGGATGACGCCGGTGATCCGACCCAGGCGGCTTTGGTCGCCCAGCGCCTGGTGGACGCAGATGTCGTGGCGGTCATCGGGGCTTATAACTCTACGGCCACGGAACCAGCCTCGGAGATCTACAACGAGGCAGGCCTTCTACACGTCACCCCGTCCTCTACAGCGACGGGACTCACGCAGAAGGGCTTTGAACGCTTCTTCCGCGTATGCTTCCTCGACGACCGTCAGGGTTTGTTCGCCGCCAAGTTCGCCCAGCAGGTACTGGGCGTGGAGAACTTCGGCATCCTGCACGACAACTCTACGTATGCCCAGGGGCTCGCTGAGCACACCAGGAACTACGCAGAGGAGATGGGCATGAACGTCGCCTTCTACGACGCCATTAACCCCGACGACCAGGACTTCACGCCTATTCTCACCAACATCGGCAACATTGACCTGGACGCAGTTTACTTCACCGGCTACCATGCTCAGGGCGGCTTGCTCCTGAAGCAGACCGGGGAGCTAGGATTGGACCTCACATGGATGATGGGCAACGCGTCCAACAACCCGGAACTGATCCAGATCGCCGGCCTCGAGAACGCAGTCGGCACATACATCACGACGGAGCCGCTGCCCAAGGACCTTGAGTATCCGGAGGCTCAGGAGTTCGTCTCCGACTTCGAGGAGGCCTACGGTGAGCCCCCAGCCAGTGTGTGGTGGCAGATGTCGGCTGAGGCCTTTAACGTCATCCGGTACGCCATTGAGCAGACCGAGTCGACTGACTCGGAGGTCCTTGCTGACTTCCTCCACAACGAAGCCGAGGATATCGATGGGCTTACCGGACCCATCGAGGGCTGGGACGAGAAGGGCGACCGGCTCGGCACGATCCATGTCGCCTACGTCATCGACGAGAGCGGCGACTTCGTCCTGCACGAACAGCAGCCACAGTAGGTTGTCGATGCTGTTGGGGGAGTTCTGGGCGTGCCTCGAACTCCCCCGCTCGCTTCTCCCGCAATGAAGAGACGTCCGGACCTCTACGGCACGAAGCCCAGGCCGAGCTCCATCTCAGCAGCGGCTTCTCGAAAGGGCACAGGAGGCTGAAAGCATGCAGTTCTTGCAGCAGATGATCAACGGTATTACGATCGGAGCGTTCTACGTGCTCGTGGCCCTGGGCTACACGATGGTGTACGGTGTCCTGAAGCTAATCAACTTCGCCCACGGCGACCTGTTTATGTGGGGAGCTTACATCGGGCTGACAACGCTCACCGGTCTCTTAAGCTTTGTGGCTCAGGGTAGTGCCTGGTTAGCCGTGCCCGCCATTGTCGTAGTTGTCCTGACCGTGGCCATCGTTGGCGTCCTGGTCGAGCGTATCGCCTACCGACCGCTCCGTAACGCCGGCCGGCTGGCACCTGTCATCTCGGCCCTGGGTGTGGCCTTTATCCTGCAAAGCCTGGCACGGAACATCTACGGGGCGAGTTACAAGACCTATCCGCAGAACATCGCGCTCAGAGGAGGGTTTGCAATTGGAAGCGCGCGCATCAGCGTGATGCAGATCATCGTGCTGGTGATCTCATTCCTGCTCATGGGCGCCCTGTACCTGTTCGTCCAACGTACCCGCATTGGCACGGCAATGCGGGCCGTCTCTCTGAATCATGATGTTTCGAGGCTCATGGGCATCGACGTCAACCGGATCATAGCCATCGTCTTTCTGATTGGCCCAGGGCTGGGCGGTGCAGCGGGAATGATCGTCGCACTCTACTACGGTTCGTTTGACTTCACCGTGGGGTGGGTCTTCGGCTTGAAGGCCTTCATTGCCGCCATCCTGGGCGGAATCGGCAATATCCCGGGAGCTATGCTCGGGGGTATGTTGCTGGGAATAGTGGAGACACTGGGCTCCGGCTACCTCTCCCCCCAATGGAAGGACGTCATCGCCTACGTCATCTTGATCCTTATCCTGATCTTCCGCCCGACGGGACTGCTGGGCGAGCGGGTGGCGGAGAAAGTGTGAGGAGGAACCGATGAAGACCACATTGGCACGCTTCCGGCGCATCCAGCCTCTCTATTGGGGAGGAGCGCTGCTCGTCCTGGCTGTGCTCTTACCCCTGCCTCTGGGCAACTACTACCGCTCTGTACTCTGGCGGACCGGGCTTTATATCATGTTGGGACTCAGTCTGAACGTCATCGTCGGCTATGCAGGCTTGTTTCAGCTCGGACACGCCGCCTTCTATGGCGTGGGAGCCTATACCGCTGGGATGCTCAATATCTACTTCGATGTACCCCTCCTGCTCACGCTGCCCATGAGCGTACTTGTTGCAGCGACCCTGGGATATCTCTTGACGCGGCCCATCCTACACTTGCGGGGTGACTACTTGTGCATCGTGACCATCGCCTTTGGCGAGGTCGTACGCCTCGTGCTGGTGAACAACATCTTCGGCATCACCGGGGGTGCGAATGGCCTCAGCGGCATCGATCGCCCCGTGTTGTTTGGCGTGGTACTGCGCGAACCCATCTACCATTACTACATTGTGCTGTTCTTCCTAGTCGTCACCATATTTGCTACACAGCGACTTCAGGACTCCCGCCTCGGGCGGGCTTGGCGATACGTGCGTGAGGACGAGGTGGCGGCTGAGGCGATGGGAGTCAACACAACGTACGTCAAGCTGCTCGCTTTCGTGATGGGCTCTGGTTGGGCGGGCCTGGCCGGGGCATTGTACGCCGGTAGAATCACGGTTATCTCTCCTGATCAAGCTAAGTTCATGGAATCAGTGATTCTCTTCTCTATCGTGGTGCTGGGCGGCACGGGGTCCATACCGGGGGCGTTCGTCGGCACACTGGGTATGGTCACGTTGCCGGAGCTCTCTCGGCCCCTCAAGGCGTGGAGAGATGCCTGGCTGGGCGTAGCGATGGTGACGATGATGATCGCACGCCCCGAGGGTCTATGGCCTAGCAGGCAGATACGCAGAGAGATCAAGAGCGAGGAAGAGATCCCTGATCCATCTCTTGCGGTGACTGGCAGATCTGGTTAGGAGGAGATATGGCCCTTCTAGAAAGTCGACACCTGACGAAACAGTTCGGCGGTCTGACAGCGGTCGACCGCGTGAGCTTCGAGTTAGCAGATGGAGAGATTCTCGGTCTGATCGGCCCCAACGGAGCGGGGAAGACCACGATCTTCAACATGATCACGGGTATCTACCCACCCACGGGGGGAGAGATCTTCTTCCAAGGCCAGCGCATAGCTCATCCCTCCTTGACGTGGAAGACGCGTCTCTCCAGCCCGACGTGGTGGATGAGTTGGCTTCCCATCTCCGCGATTCAGGAGCGGTGGAATGGATTTCGAACCCTACGCCCGCACGAGATCACGGAACGTGGCATCGCTCGCACGTTCCAGACCATCCGCTTGTTCAATAATCTTACCGTGCTGGAAAACGCCATGTCGGGGCCTCACCATCGAACCGCAGCGGGCGTGGCAGGAGCGATCTTCCGCCCACCGTCCCAGCTGCGCGAGGAGCAGTACATCGCCAATGAGGCGAGAGAGAGTCTGGCCTTCATGGGGTTGGGCGAGTACGAGAATGAGCTAGCCAAGAACCTACCCTACGGGCATCAGCGGCGGCTGGAGATCGCGCGCGCGCTGGCCACCGATCCCGCCCTCATCATCCTGGACGAGCCCGCAGCGGGTCTCAACGAACAGGAATCCATAGAACTGATGGCACTGATTGAGGAGATCCGCGAATCCGGCGTCACCGTTCTGCTCATTGAGCATGATATGAAGGTCGTGATGGGCATCTGCGAGCGCATCATCGTCCTCGACTACGGCCAGAAGATCGCAGAAGGAACGCCGGCGGAGATTCAAGGCAATCCCCGTGTCATTAAGGCCTACCTCGGCGAGGAAGAGGAAAAGGAGATCTGATCGTGGCCCTATTAGAGATTGAGGATTTGCACACCTACTACGGCCACGTTCACGCCCTCAAGGGGCTCGACTTGGAGGTGGACGAAGGAGAGGTGGTCTCTCTCATTGGAGCCAACGGCGCTGGAAAGACAACGACACTACGGACCGTATCCGGTCTTATCAGGCCTCGCGAAGGCCGAATCAGCTTCCTCGGCGAGGATATCACCGAGACGCCTGCCCACCGCATTGTGCAGGCAGGGATCTCCCACGCCCCTGAAGGACGGGAGATCTTCAGCACGCTGACGGTGAACGAGAACTTGAATATGGGAGCATACGTCTTGGGCGGAGATACGCAGACCATTGAGACAAACCGTCGGCGCGTCTTCGACCTCTTCCCGCGGCTGGAGGAGCGGAAGAGCCAATTGGGAGGGACACTCTCCGGTGGCGAGCAGCAGATGCTGACCATAGGACGCGCCTTGATGGCCCAGCCACAGGTTTTGATGCTGGATGAGCCGTCGCTGGGGCTGGCCCCTATGTTAGTCAAGGCGATCTTCGACACTATCCGCGAGATCAATGCGCGCGGCGTGACCGTCCTGTTGGTTGAGCAGAACGCCCGCGCAGCCTTGAAGATTGCAAGTCGCGCATACGTGCTGGAGACAGGCAAGATCGTTCTGTCGGGTCGTGCAGACCACTTACTACAGGACGAGCGGGTACGCAAGGCCTACTTGGGAGAGCGGTAGGCCTTCTGCCGGCAAGCGCGGTGACCTGGCTATGACATACGCCAAACTGACTGCCAACAAGGAAGACAATCTGATGGGGGATCTGGGAACCGATGTACGAGCGTGTGTTGACAACCGTTGACACCCACACCGCCGGGGAGCCGACCCGCGTGGTCCTCTCCGGTGTCCCTCCCCTTTCAGGTTCCATGCCTGAGAAGCGTCGTCAACTGCGAAAGGAATACGACGTCATTCGACAGACGCTGATGCAAGAACCTCGCGGGCACGCGGACATGTTTGGGGCTGTCCTCGTGGCCCCCAGCGATAGCCAAGCTGACCTGGGCGTAGTCTTTATGGACTCCGATGGCTATCTATCGATGTGTGGTCACGGCTCCATGGGAGTCGTCGCCGTGGCACTCGCAACAGGCCTTGTTCCCCGCCGTGAGCCCGAGACTGAGGTGGTGATGGATACGCCCGCTGGTCTGGTGCGTGCGCGAGCGCGGATCGAAGCGGGGAAAGTGAGCCACATCTCCGTCGAGAACGTGCCCGCCTTCCTCTACTGCAGCGGTGTCAGGCTCGAGCTAACA
>CAZGSX010000018.1:12264-38932 GCA_964528475.1 uncultured Anaerolineales bacterium | reverse complement strand
AGGAGATTGGCTGGTACGCGGTCCACGTCAACGCCAACGATGTGGCTTGCACCGGCGCCAAACCCCAGTGGTTCTTGGTGACGCTTCTGCTCCCCCAGGAGGCGACTGACGAGGCGCTCGTCGACCAGATCTTCGATCAGATTGCCACCACCTGTCACCAACTCGACGTGGCGCTGGTCGGCGGCCACACAGAGATCACTCACGGCTTCGCTCGGCCGGTCGTCGTCGGTTTCATGCTCGGCGAGGTAGAGATCGATCGCTTCATTCGCCCTGACGGCGCACAACCCGGTGACGTCCTGCTCCTGACCAAGGGCGTGGCCGTGGAGGGCACGGCGATTATCGCCCGGGAGAAAGGCCCTTATCTCGCCGCCATCGACCCCGCTTTGATCGACCGGAGCCGCGACTTCCTCTATGATCCCGGCATCAGCGTGGTGGAAGATGCAACGGTGGCCGCGGCAGCGGGCGAGGTCCACGCCATGCACGATCCCACAGAGGGAGGCGTGGCCACCGGTCTGTGGGAGATGGCAGAGGCAGCCCAAGTTGGCCTAATCGTTGAGGAGCACGCCATACCCGTGTTCGACGAGACCCGCGCGCTGTGTCGGGCGCTGGATCTCAACCCCCTTGGTCTTATCGCTTCGGGCGCCCTTCTGCTGGCGGTGGCACCCAGGAGCGCCGATGACGTATGCTCCGCGCTCGAGGCAGCTGACATTCGCGTGGCGCGCATCGGCCGCGTGGTCGACCGCAGCAGAGGCTGCCTGCTGCGCCGCGGGGAACAGGAGCACCCCCTTCCCCACTTTGAGCGGGATGAGATCGCCCGCCTCTTTGAATAACGTTGGGAGGTATCGTGAAGCGGACAACTCGCTCTCCAATCTGCCTTGAGGGCTATCGAGACAAGATACTGCCCTTGCGGGCTCGTGCCGACGTGCGGAACGCGTGGCTGAAGCAGCGCCTCGACGAGGTACTACCCCAGCTCCTGGAGCGCGAGGGTTTCGATATGTGGGTTGTGGCCGCTCGGGAATGCAACGAGGGTCCAGTGATCATGACCCTCCTCCCCCAACCCGCGATGTCGGCCCGACGGCGCACGATCCTGCTTTTCCACCGTCGGGAGGACGGGTCCGTTGAGCGACTGACGCTGGATCGCTATGGACATGACGGGTACTATGAATCTGCTTGGGATCCAGACGAAGAGGACCAGTATGCCTGCCTGACGCGCCTGGTACAGGAACGTGATCCTCAGGTGATCGGACTCAACTTCTCCCAGACGTTCGCCTTTGCCGATGGCTTGACCCACAGCGAGCACGACCGGATTCTGTCTGCGCTGGGTGAGACGCATGCGTCGCGGATCGAGAGCGCTGAGCGACTGGCTGTGGGCTGGCTGGAACGTCGCATTGCGCCGGAGTGGACCGTCTATCCAGCCATCGCCGATCTCGGCCACGCCATCATCGCGCAGGCTTTCTCCGATCAGACGATTCAGCCCGGCATTACCACCACGGATGACATGGTCTGGTGGATGCGCGAGAAGATGCTCGATCTCGGCCTACACGCGTGGTTCCAGCCCACGGTCGATATTCAGGGCAGGGATCAGCCAGCCAGTCCCATCGGCCAGAAGGAGGAAGCACGCCGCAACGTGATCTTGCCAGGTGACCTGCTACACTGCGACATGGGCTTCACCTATCTCGGGCTGACCACCGATCAGCAGCAGTTAGCGTACGTCCTGGAACCAGGGCAGAGCGAGGCGCCCACAGGGCTGAGGGAGGGCCTGGCAAAGGCAAATCGGGTCCAGGACATCCTGATGGCTACGATGGAGCCGGGCTGCACCGGCAATCAAGTCCTTCGAGACGCCCTGCGTCAGGCTGCCACGGAGGACATCGACGCCATGGTGTACACCCATCCCATAGGCTACCACGGGCATGCCGCCGGTCCGACCATAGGCCTTTGGGATCAGCAGAAAGGCGTCATGGGGGCAGGCGATTATGAGCTCTTCGCTGACACCTGCTACTCCATCGAGCTCTGCACGACATCGCCCGTTCCAGAGTGGGACGGCCAGACAATCAGGTTCGGACTCGAGGAGGAAGCTGCGCTGAGACACAATCGAATGGTGTGGCTATCAGGTCGTCAAGAGGCGTTCCACCTCATCGGCTGAGGCCAGCCAGCGGACGAGCGCTGCCCGTGTCCCCCAGGGGCCGTCGGTGGGTGCTGTTCCTGGTGGCAGGGAACCTGATCGGGCTCGCTCCCATCTCCAGAGCGGGGGACGCCCGGTTACTCGCGAGGTCTACATGCCGTCTCCTCCGATCATCCGCCGAGCCCGTGCGTTCGACCTCGCAGGAACTAGGACGTGCCGGATGCCCAACGGCCCGGGTCAGGCACCTCGGGCCATCAACGCCCGCACGTCCAACGGCTCGCCATGGTCGGCATCCCGTACAAGTTCCAGAGCCCCCTGTTCACATCGCGACACGCAGACGCCGCACCCCATGCACGCCCCTTCGTCCACCACCGCCGACCAATCCCCCAAGCTCAACGCATCAAATGGACACACGTCGACGCACTCTCCGCACTGGATGCACAATCCGCCGTCAACACGGCTCACGTACCCGGATGGCGCCAGCATCGGCACCCCCGTCCGGTGCGCCTGCACAGCCCCACAGCAGCACGAGCAGCAGTTACATATGGCGTAGAACCGATCCAGCATGGCGTCCTTGAAAAAAGCATGGTGCACATGCCCCCGCTCATCCTCCTCTCGTAGGATCTGCACCGCCTCTTCACGCTTGATCCAACGCGCCCGCTCGGGGTGGTGATCGGCTACAAAGCCCGCGAACGGCTCGCCAATGATCAGGCAGACATCCACAGGCTGGCAGGGATTCTTCCGCGCCATGCGACACGGGCAGTCGAGCACCACAATGTGGTCCGGGTTCTGAAGCACAATATCGCGTGCCTTGCCGTACGGAATCACCTGCTCCAAGTCTGTCAGGCGGATCTCCTCCTCCACCATCACTAGCTGCGTCGCCTGCTCCAGCGGCACCGCCTTGCCGTGGTAGCCATCGGCGAAGGCCACCCCCTTGTCGGCACCATCGGCCGGCCTCTCGCCCCCTAGCGCGTCTAGCAGCCAGCGTGCCACCGGGCCCAACACCCGGGCCAGGGGATGCTCCCCTGTGGCCACCCCGATATACAGATACGGCCAGCGCGCATACACGTAGCCGTGCCACCTGTCGAAGAGAGAATTGCCCGGCACACGCCGGGATTCGTTCAAGAGGCGTTGTGTCGAGCGCGCCACCAGCCGCAGGCCAGCCTCGTCCCGCCCGTCTGGATTATCCTTCGACATCTACCTGCTTTCCGTCCATGCGCCTTCGCCCCCACCGATGCCGTTCACCACACCGCTGACCACAGCCCCAACGTGAGAGTGTCGCCGCTCGGCAAACGATCCCGACTGCCCACCGCGCCGCACTATGCGTTGAAGAGATGCGTACTAGACCGTCGCTTCTCGATCGCCTTGCAGCGAGGCGGTGATGGCGCCCGCGGCCGCCCCAAGCGCGGCGCCCAGGAGCACGCCCAGCCCGCAGCAGACTGCCGAGCTCCCGATGGCCCAGGGTGGACTCGCCATCGTCGTCGGATCCAGTCCCAGATCCCGCCACATCTCCAGTACCTCCGGCGGCAGCTGCCGCAGCTGGCGCATCATACCGATGTGCCCCCTGCCGAAACCGTAACGGATCACGGTGACCAGCACACTGGTGATCCCGCCGCCCAGCGCCGTGATCACGCCCGCCACAGCACCCGCCCCGGCAGCCTTGCCCGGGTCGCGCCGCGGCTTCACCCACGCGGCAGCCAGGATGCCCACCACGACGTAGAGCACCAACGAAAGCAGGGATGCGACGCATCCCAAGCACGGAATGACACCCAGTAGCGAGACCAGCACCGCCACGGCAGCGCCGATCAGACCGGCCTTCAGGCTTGCAGACATAGGCTCCTCCTCCTTGACTATCACGCCCGCCGGCGTGTTCCTGCAACGTGGGCATGTGCGAATCCAGACCGCACCAGGGGCTGAGTATACTACGGTCCACCGAGAGTGCAATCTACCCTGCGGTTACCGACCGGGATCGTTCCATCGCCTCCTCCAGGTTGTCACTCCTTTAAGCGGTTCGTTCCGTCCTGCATCCTCAGCAGCGGCGTCGCTGCCCCCCACCTGCAGGATCAAGCACGACTAATCGGGCAAGTGCTCAGCGGCCCAGGCGATGTCGAGCTCGAGCAGTTTGGCCATAGACGGCTTCCCGGTCTCACGATCCCAGCCCAGCATCGCGTAGTACGTACCGAGCGCCTTCTGGAGCTCGTCGCGCTCGATGCCGCCATGTGCCAGCGCACCGTCCCGGGTGGGTCCGTAGCTGCGCTCCGCCAGTCGGTCATCGGCGGCGGTCAGGCCCTCGCGGAGATTGAAGATACGAGCCAGGGTCCCCGCCCGCTCACCGACCTTCATCAGCTCATAGGCAGAGAAGGACCAGCCCGTTGCCGCTTGTACCATGCGGGCTAACTCGTTCACCTGCCAGCCCGGGAAGATGCACATCAGCAGGCAGTTCTCGGCCAGCGTGAGCGTGGCTTGCCGTAGGGACGCGAGCACCTTGTCGGGCCCCAGGCTCTTCATCGGCATGGGCTCCAGGACACCCAACGCTCTGAGCTGTTCGTCCTGGACAAACCCGGCTTCGTCCGGATCGCTGACGCCAATATCGTGGAAGCTATGCACGTGATCGGCGCCCGTGGGAGAGACCGCGTACCCGATAGCCAGGCCGCGCTTGTAGCGAGGCTCATGCATGGGGTAGGGCTGGTTCTTTGTCTCCAGGGCAAACCGGGCGGCCTCATCCCCGAACGCCGCCACAGCCGCATCGTGTCCCTCGGCCAGCACATTGCCCAGGCCCTCCCGGTGGGCGATCTGTCTCACCATCTGCACGACCGCTGCGCCATTACCGAACCGCAGCTCCAGCCCATCCGTCTCCTCGAGGCCGATCAGCCCGTTCTCAAAGCATTCCATGGCAAAGCCGATCAGCACGCCCGTGCTGATACTATCCAGCGAGTAGGCGTTGCAGAGCTCGGTGGCCTTGGCCACGGCCAGGATATCGTCCACGCCGCAGCACGATCCGAGAGCGGCCGCCGACTCGTACTCGGGCCCGCCGTAGGTAGGGTCAATCTCGTACGAGCCCTGCGCCTCAACCACCTTCTTGCACCGCACGGCACACGCCCAGCAGGCATCCATGCCCGCGCCAATATCCTCCAGGTAGTGCTCTGAGCTGATTCTGCTCGCCCCGGGGAACTCACCGTCTCGGAAGTTGCGGATGGGAAGGTTGCCCACCTCGACAGAGCCCTCCAATCCGGCGCCCGTGCCGAATTCGTGCAGGCCTGCCGCGCGCTCCCCATCGCGGATCTCCCTGGCCGCGCGACGGGCCATGTCGCGTATGGTATCTCCATCCACTCCGTCCAGCCGCCGTGTCCCATGCACGGCAATCGCCTTGAGTTTCTTTGATCCCATGACAGCGCCCAAGCCAGTCCGCCCGGCAGCGTCGTAGAGCCCATTCATGATGCAGGCAAACCGTACCAGCTTCTCGCCCGCCGGCCCGATCGTCGCGCAGCGCACGCGCTCGTCACCCAGCTCGTTTCGGATGGCGAAGAGGGTCTCCTTCGTCGCCAGGCCCCAGAGCCCCGCGGCATCCCGTATCTCGACGTCGTCGTCGATGATCGACACGTAGACCGGTGCCTCCGACGCTCCCTCCACAATCACGGCGTCGAACCCCGCCTGCTTCAGCTCGGCCCCCCAGAAACCACCCACCTCAGCCGCACCGAACGCTCCCGTCAACGGCGACTTAGCGCCAACCGCATTGCGTGAGGCGCCGGAGATGGGCAGCCCGGTGATTACGCCGGGGGCGAAGACCAGCTTGTTCTGCGCCCCGAGCGGGTCGGTTCCCCTTGGCACCTCCCGCAGCAGGACGTCAGCGATCACGTTCCAGCCGCCGAGGTAGCGGCGCCAATAGACGTGCCCTGGTGCCTCCACTTCAGTCGTCCTCGACGTCAGATTGACGCGCAGGATGCGATTGTGAAACGATTGAGCCATCAGCTTAGCCTCCTTGATATGCAATGGGCACTAACACATCCCAACCCAGCACGAATTCCCGTCGCGCTACGGCGGTCTTCTTCCTGGTCGTGGCTACCTGACTTCAAACCTATTCGTGATCGGTAGTCGCCGGTCCTTCCCGAAGGCCCGGGCGGTGATACGCACACCAGGCGGTGCCTGACGACGCTTGTACTCGTTGGCATCCACCATCTCCATCACCTCTCGTACCACAGCGGGATCGTAGCCCAGGCCCACAATCGACTCGAGCCCCATATCCCGCTCTACGTACGCCTCCAGGATGGGATCCAGCACCTCGTAGGGGGGAAGCGTATCCGTGTCCTTCTGCTCCGGACGCAGCTCAGCCGACGGGGGCCGCGTCAGCGATCGCTCCGGGATCACAGGCCGCTCGCCCTGCTGGTTCCGCCACCCGGATAGCTCGTAGACCAAGGTCTTGGGAACATCCTTGATCACCGCGAATCCGCCCGCCATATCGCCGTACAGGGTGGCGTAGCCGACGCTCATCTCGCTCTTGTTCCCAGCGGTGAGCACCATCCAACCGAACTTGTTGGACAGGGCCATCAACAGACTACCTCGGGTGCGGGATTGCAGGTTCTCCTCCGTCACGTCCCGCTGTCCATTAGCAAACGGCTCGGACAGCGTCTCCAAGTACGCCTGGAAGACCGGCTCAATCGATATGACCATGAAGTCCAGTCCCAGATTCTCCGCGAGTCGGGCGGCGTCCGTCTCGCTGCAATCGGCCGAGTAGCGCGATGGCATCGCCACCCCCGTCACGTTTTCCGCCCCCAGCGCATCGGCCGCAATACACGCTGCTAGAGATGAGTCGATGCCACCCGACAGCCCCAGCACGACTCGATGAAATCCGTTCTTCCTCACATAGTCTCGCAGGCCCAGTGCTAACGCCCGATAGGCCTCCTCCAGACGGGATACCGGCTCTTCCAAGCGGGAGCGCAGCTTGGGGCCGCCGTCTCGGCGCAGTGGACTACCTCTCCTTCCCACGATCCCCCTGCCCAGCGCAGGCAGGGCAACCGTCGGCAGCGGGGCTCGCGGCAGTTTCCGCTGGCGCGGATCATGGAGCCGCCTGCGGAACACCTGACCCACATCCACGTCGACAATGAGCAGGTCCTCCTGGAACTGCGCAGCGCGTGCCACCACGCTCCCAGTGGCGTCGATCACGGCGCTGCGTCCCTCGAACACCAGCTCATCCTGCCCCCCCACCAAATTGCAGAACGCCACGGCGCTCACATTGTCGACCGCCCGCGTCGCAAGCATCCGCTCCCGATCACCGCCCTTCCCGATGTGATAGGGAGAGGCTGAGATGTTGACCAGCAGCTGCGCCCCGGCCCGGGCCTGCTCCGCTGCAGGCCCACCCGGGTACCACAGGTCCTCGCAGATGCTCACACCGAGTACCAGGTTCCCCCTCGAGAAGACCATGTTCTCGCTGCCAGCGCGGAATGTCCGGTCCTCGTCGAATACGCCATACGTCGGCAGGAACTGCTTTCTGTAGACCCCAGCCAGGCGGCCATCGTGGAGCAAGGCCGCCGCGTTGTAGACGTCGCCATCGGCATCCGCAAATCCCACCACCGCTGTCAGCCCGCGCGTCGCCTCTCTCACCTCATCGAGCGCCGCGCCATTTGCCTCGATGAAGCTCGGTTTCAGGAGCAGATCCTCCGGTGGGTACCCGCTGATCGCCAATTCGGGGAAGGCAATCAGTTCCACCCCAGCGTCGCGCGCCCGCTGGATAGCGGCGACGATCTTCCGCACGTTCCCCTCCAGGTCCCCGACTGTGAGGTCAATCTGCGCTACGGCCACGCGGTAGTATGTCATCAAGGCTTCCCCCCATCCCCCCGCTGATCACGCCAACGTGCTCCACTCCCTGGATCAATGCGCTCTATGCGAATTGCTGCGCCATGCTCCCCATCGACCAGCCGCCCTGTCGCCATCCGGGCAGAAATTGCTCCATCGATCCGTGCCCAGTAGCGTCGTCCCTCCGAGCTCCGACATTCCTGGACGCACCACAATTCACCCCGAATGACGATGACATACCAATGGAACTGTCGTTGAACGCAGCAGGCGTCCCTGCCTCCCATTCCAGAGGTGTCTCTTCGCCCGCGGCTCAGCATGACAGAATGGGGCAGCTAAAGAGGACCGGAACGCGCGCCGCCAGACGCAACAAAGATCGCGTGGGGCCATCCCAGGAGCCAACCCACTTAAGTCATACCACTTCACTGACGCTGACCAGGCACTCAGACCTGATAGTCCCAGGCGTGACCTGCTCTAGTCAGTGTAGACAAACACCTTGTGTCGCCCACACCGAGCGCATTCGCCCACGATCACACCCTCGTCGAAGAACCCGACTAGCCCCTGCTCCCCCTCGATCCGTTCCAGCATCGCCACCAGGAATTCGCCGTGTCCGCACCGGCACACCGGGCGCTCGTTCCGCACGGGCTTCCTGTGATCCCCCGTGAAACTGAAGAACCGTTCCTCTCGGTCGCAAACGCCGCAGTGGGCAAACACGACGCCCTTGAAGTCGCGCTGGCTGGAGCCAGAGTGATGCTCGATCCGCAGCCTTAGCTCCCGTCGACCACAGATAGCGCACCTGAAAACGGTGAATTGATGGTCATCGGCCGGATGCTGATCAGCGCACAGCCGCTCTCTGGCGAACCTCAGAAGTGGTGACGAGGACACGGCAGTAATCTCCTCAAGCGCATGGTCCGTCATCCTCGGGGCAAGGCCACCCTGGTCCGGCAGCGGCACTCGGCGCGACCACGTGCTGCAACCCTCTGTCCCCTGTGCCTTCGGCCGCTATCGGTGCCACCCGGACGGTGCCCGTGGGGATTCGCCTCCAGCTAGGGACATCCTAGTCTGAGACCTGCCGGAACTCCCCGTCCTGCACCTGGTAGATCCATATCTGTGCGTCCACCAGATCCCCGTCAGGCTGGTATCGCAGGCCATCCAGCAAGGTGGTGAGGCTGTGTTGTCTCAGCGCCTCGGCAATCGCCTCCGACTCGAGGGAATTCGCGCGTTGAGCGCCCTCGTGCAACACCTCCATGGCGACGTAACCGTTCACCGAGTAGGTGTCCGGGTCCCGGTGCTCGACCGCCTGGTACGCCTCGAACCACCGCTCATCGGCCACGTTCTCCGGGCTGGGGGCGAACGCACTCACATACATCCCCTCCGCCGTCCCGCCAGCCTCGTCGATGGTGGCCCCCAAGAACGCCCCGTCACTAGCCAGCATGGGAACCTCCACGTCCGCCTCCACCAGCGCCATTCGCAAGTACGGCGCCTCGATCTCGTAACCGGCGTAGAAGACGACATCCGGCCCGGCCGCCGCGACCCTCTCCACCTCTTCCTCATAGCCGCTCTGCCCCTCAGCCACCTCCAGCTTGAGCGCCACCTCCCCGCCCAGATTCTCCAGCTCCTCGATCAACAGACTGGCCAGCCCCCGCCCGTATTCGGTGTCGTTGTGGATCACCGCCACCCGCTCTGCGCTCAGATTCTCCGTGAGGAAACGTGCATCCACCCGCGCCTGCACCGAATCGTCAGCATTCACCCGGAAGAAGTTCCGGTAGCCGCGCTCCGTCAGGCTAGTCTCCGACGAGGTCGGCGTGATGACCACGACGTCCATTCCCGCATAGTGCTCCATCGCCGCGAGCGTTTGACCGCTATTCAGGTGCCCGATAACCGCCACCACAAGATCGCCGCGGCTCAACGCCTCCCGTATCTCCTCCACTTGTAACACTGCCACGTCGCTGTCCGCTTCGTCGTCCAGCGGCCTTACGACTACGCGATGTCCCAGCAAGCCCCCACTGCGGTTCAGCTCCTCCGCCGCCAGCCGCACCCCGCCCAGAACGGTCTGCCCACCGTTCGCCATGAAACCGCTCAACGGCACCGCGACGTAGACCACAGCATCCCCCCCGCTGGGCCTCTGCGCCCTCCCGCAGCCCGCGACGAGCAGCATAGCCGCCAGTCCCACGCCTAACGCTGCTCGCACACGGTTCACGCAGCATCCCTCCCCGCCACCCTGCCAGCGGCCACATGTCGCTCCGACATCTCGTTGATGCTCTTGATCAAATCGTCCAACTGATGGATCTCCTCCCGGATGTCCGCCTGCAAACGCTCAGATCGCCCGCTATCCACATCCCGGGCCCCTACCAGCTGAATCTGCCCGTACAGCGTCGAAAGCGCCGTGGTGCTCTGCTCCAGCCGCAACTCCGCCTGCCGCATCCGCACGTCGAGGGCGCGGAGCGTCTGCCAGTGCCTCCCCTTGCCCTCCAGCACCTGCTCCAGCTCCTGCCGAAGCTGAGGGTCACCCTCTCGGTCACGCCGGGCAGCCAGGGCCTCGATCTCCTCGGGTACTCTCTTCCGCTCCTGCGCCAGCAGCTCATCTCGCTCGTAGGCGTCCAGTTTCTCCGCCAGTCGATAGACGGTGGCGACCCAATCGCTGAGCTGATTCGCCGTGTCCTCCAGTCGATCTCTCAACACGCCGGCCCGCTGCTCCCGCACCAGCGCCTCGATCCGCCTCTGGTACGCCAAGGCGCTCTCCACCTCCTGACGCAGGGTCTCGTCCTGGATCTCGCGCGGGTTGAACTGCTCCTGGAAAAGCGAAAGCAGCACCCGGGCATTCGCCTCCGAATCTGTGAGGCTCGAATACACAATCCCCGCCAATCCGAGGCCGCCCAAGAGGGGCCAACCCCACACGGGCCACCACGGGAATGGCCGTGGCAGCAGCAACGACAGCACAATCGTGCCGGCCACCATCACCGCGCTCTCCCAACGGAAGACGGCGTACTGGAGGATCGCGCTCTGTGCCTCTCGCTGTAGTTGAGATCGCGTTCCGTTCATGCCGTTTGGTGGATGTGCTATCTCTGCCTGCGCTGGCTTCTATCCAATCCCTTGCGACTGTGCCTAGAAGTACGTCGAGATCACCCTGTACAGTTCCTCAATGTCGGTCTCGTCCGCACGGCGGAACTGCCCCTCACCCGCCTCCGCCACACGCTCGAGCAGGCTCCGGTCAGCGTCCCGGCCAAAGGCAATGGTGAACACCACCACATCGACGGCACCCTCCTCTTCCAGCTGCCAGATCAGATCGGCGGCGCTGCGCGTGCTGGCGTTCTCCTGCCCATCCGTCATGACCACCAGTGCGTTGATCGCCTCGACATCCGCCCTCCGCTGCAGATCGTCATACGCCCGCCACACCGCGTCAAGCAACGCCGTGTTACCATCGGCTGTCATCCCCTCGATACGAGCGATGAGCGACGCACGGCGTGCGTCATCCAGGGGTTCCAAAGGCTCCGCCGCCTTGATGCCGGTGCCAAACTCCACCAGCCCTACCCGGTCCCGATCCCCCCGAATCTGGCTTACGAACGTCTTGAGGGCCTCCTTCGTCAACGACAGCTTCTCTCCGCCCATGCTGCCGCTGCTATCCACCACCAAGAACACATTGGTGGGCCGCTTCGTGTACCACCACACGTTCTGCACCACATCCACTACGGACGCCGATGGAATCTGCAGGGTCGTCTCGGGCTGCCGCCAGTCCACTGCGTCAGTGTCCGCAAACGGGCTGCCCGGCTCATCGAGCGCGATATCCAGGTCTGCGGGACGGTATCCGGCGGCCAGCAGCCCACGCTGAACCTCCTCGCTCTGCAGGAACTCGGTCAGCGCGCTGAACGTATGCTCCTGGTTCTCCGTGACGGCGGCCTCCTGCGCGCCGCCCAGGGAAAGAAGTGCCAGCGGGTGGTCCGCCCACAGTGTTCCCTCGGCGGGGTACAGGGCCACCAGGCGATTGTCTGGATGGGCGTCATTCCACGTCACCACAACCTGCTCCTGCGCCACGAACGCATCCAGGAAATCACGCCCCTCCACTGCCAACTGCTCGAGGATCACGTCTTCGCTCTCACCGTAAAACCGAACCGTGGCCTCCACGGCCTGCACGTAGGCCAGCGTCTCCTCCGCGGTGGCCGCCTCCTCCGTAAGCCCTCGTGTCAGATTGGCCCCCGCATAGAACTCGGCCAGGGTAGCCAGCAGGCCGGACGCGTGGTTGGTACTGGGATGGTTCCACTTGAAAGTCGAATCCTCCGTCGCCTTCCGCTGGATGTCCTCCCAGCCCACTGGCTCGTTCGGCCAACCCAGATCCCGCGCCACCTCCTCCCACGCGGCAATCACGATCGGACTGGCTGCATATCGCGCGACCCGCGTCGTCCGCCGGTTCCCCAGGGGGATCACGGCCTCATCGTCTGCGATGCCGTCTTCATCTCCCATAGCCGCCCAGCGCCGCTCCAGTTGGTTCACCCACAGGCTGCTATCCGGGGCCAGCGCCTGAAACGCCGGTGCGGCCAGGCTTCGATCCACCATCTCCTGTGGCGTGAGAGCCACTATCTCCACGCGCATCCCCTTCCCATCGGGCGTGGCTCTCCCCTGACGGTTGAACGCGTCGACCAGCCCCTGAAACGTCTCCCTCATCCCCGGTGAAACCGCCACTGTGAGCACAGCGCTGTCCCCTGGCCACGGCGTGCCCCCTTCAGCCAGCTGCGGTCCCGTCAGCCGGTTCAGGAGCCCTCCCCCCACCACGACCAGCAGCAGCACCCCAGCCAAGCAGACGACCACCGCGAGGCTAGCCAAGATCAGCACGCACGAGCGCGCATCCCGGCCCTCCCCACTCCAGAAGGATATCCGGGGCTCTATCGCCGAACCGCGATCGCCACGCATGCTCCCTTTCATGCCCGCTTCACTCCGCCACGTTCAGCTCGAACCAGCGCAACAGCGCCAGAAGCACATCCCGGTCAGGGTTCCGCATGGCGTCAGCGCGGGGGACGACGGGCTGCACGCCTTGATCCTCCCACTGCACGAAGAGACTCTCCGAATGGGCCGTCACCGGCACCTCCGGATTCGCCGGGCGCAGCCCGTAGGCCAGAGCGAGCTCCTGCTGCTCCTCGCTCAGAAGGAACCCCTGGAAAGCAAGCGCGGCGTTCTTCTCCAGCGCCGTCGTCTCCGGCCCCATCCAGACCGTGAACGGGAAATCAAACCAAGTCACATAATCGGGGTAATAGAGCACCAGGGGATCCTCCCAGCGGGTGAGAATCCCCTGCATGTTCTGGAGCAAGTCACTCTCCAGAAGCTGGCCCCCGTCGCCCACACTGTACCCGAAAAGGGCGAAGTCCTCAGCGGTGTAGGCGCTGGCGCTGCTCACGTCGGTCACGGCCCCCATCAGCTCTCCCAGCCAACTCTGAAACTCGGGATCCGTAACATCGCTGACGCCGATGTCCGTCTGACCGTAGTACTCCCCCGCCGCCGCGATCATGGCCGCCAAGCCCCCAGCGTTCTTGTTCGGGTTTGGGACAACCAGCTTGAAGTAACCCCAGCTCGCTTCGCCACCCAACTCCGGCCATCCTCCGCGCGCCACCGCGGCGTCGTGGATCGTGCGCCAACTGATATCGTCGAACTGCTCCTCCAGGACCTCGGCTCGGCTCTCGTAAATGCCCCAGGTGAACAGGCTGATGGCAATGGGCCGCGCTCGATACTGGCCATCCGTCAGGAAGACGTCCCGACCCAGCCGCTCCTTGTAAGACGCATTGGCCAGCTCCACCAGGTACCGGCTATCCGGAATCCATGCCGTAGGGAAGCTCTCCAGAGCCGCCTCTTGATTCGCGGTCAGGTTCCTGATATCAGCCCCGGCAGGGAGCGCGCCGTAGGTATTCCGGTCCCACCGCGCCAGCGCGCTCAGCCCGTCCACAGCGGTCACGTCAACCTGGATCGGCACACCATCCAGCTTCGGCGCGCTGCTGTTGAAGTCCTCGGCCGCCGCGCGCACCCACGGCTCGACAGGCAGCGCAGTAAGCACGCGCACTCGAATCGCATCGGGCCGCTCGACGCTGAACTCATCGGCACCTCCCGCCCCCAAACCCCGCCACAGCAGGGATGCACCGACGATCAGCAGAGCCAGGGCCACAATGGCCACGAAGATCCAGCGGGTACGGTTCATACTCGCATCCTCTCGGAACCCGTCCCTTCCTCTTACGCTACCTGCTCGTTCTTGTCTTATGCAACCCACGCATTGCTTGCTGCCAACTTGCGGCGGCAGTACCTACTCGATTCCCAGCTTCTTCTTCCGCTCGGCCAGCTGGGCGTTCAACACATCGCGCTCCAGGACTTCATTGATCTGCTCGTCCAGACTCGCGGCGCGCATCTCGGCAGCCGTCGTCGCTTTGTCCAGGCGCGCATAGATGCTGCCCGCGATACGACTGATATCCGTGTCCCCAGAGCCCATCAGGTCGTCCAGGCCCTTCATGGCCGTAACGGCGATCTCCTTGCTCTTGGCCAGCTCAAGAAGCGCCTGCAGCTCCTCCCGTTCCTGCTTCATCGTCGAAAGGCGCGCTTCCAGCTTCACTTTGGCGTCCAGGAGTTTCTGGTACTCATCCTTGAGCCTCGCTGCTTGGTCCTCGTAGGTTTCCACCAAGCGCTGCGTGCTATTGAGCTTGCTCTGTGCTGCGGCGGCTGCCTCCTCGTTTCCCTCCACTAGAAAGGCATCCACAGCGCGATCTAATTCGTCTTCCTTCTGTTCCAGATCGTTGAGTTTCCGCCGAATCGTCTTCACCTCGCCACCGACGGTGGCCGCAGCATCCTCCAGATCCTCCAGGTTATCCTCGATTTGACGGATATACTGGTCGATCACTGCCAGGCTGTTCATCTTCAGTGCTTGGTCAACCAGCGAATGTAGGTTTGCGGATATCAATGTCGAGACCTTCTCCAGCAACGATGCCATATCACCCTCCTTGTTATTTCCCGGTCTATGCCCTCATCCCGTTGTCCCAACGAGCTCCGTCGCCACCCTTTCCCCTGGAGTGCCGACTTCCCTCGTCTATCCGTATTCAATACGTCTGTCTCCCGCCGAGGTTGCACGGAATTCGCCGCCCCCGCACCAGAGCTTGCGAACGCTAGAACGACCAGAACCCATCGGCCCCGAACACACCTGCCGCCCCCCGGCCCGGCGTCTCCATCACCCGGCCATTGGCGAAGTACTCAAAGTCGAAATCGGTCAAGTCCCCTGCCTTCTTCCCGGGGATAGGCATCAATCGCGCTGTGAGCGGCTTGTCTACTACCAGCGCAAGCGTCGCCACATCCAGCAGCACGCCCGCTACCTCGTCCACGCTCACGTTGCCGGGGAGCGGGATCGTATCCAACCCAGTCCCGCACACCGTGGAGTACAACAACAGGCTGTCCAGACTGAATGACCCCTCCGCGCTCCGCTCGGCCAGCACCTGATCCTCCAACACGGGCAGCATCACCCCCGAGAACCCGCAGCGATGGAACGCCGCCGCCTCAATGGCGCGCTTGACAAACGCCACTGCAAACAGCGTACCGCTGCTGCCGAACGCATCCACGCCCAGTCGCTCGATCGCCTCTCCCATGCTGCGCTCCCTCTCCGGGAACGGTGCCAACGAGAAATCGATACCCCCAAAGCCAAATCCAAACGACTTCTCCAGGCCCTGGCACACGTTCTCGATCGCCTCTGCCGCTCCCTCAATAGCCTCGGTCAGCATCCTGGCAGCCTCAGACAGGTTCTGGGCCTCCGAGAAAGCATCCACCGCCAGATCTGCAGCCTCCGTAGCGACTGAGAAGCGCGCCTCACCCCCACCGTGGTACGACACTGGGAAGAACGGAGACCCTGGCTCACAATTGGCCAGAACCGCGAGCCGCAGATTCCCAAAACCGTTCGGCGTCGAGTGGGCGATCTCAACCACGGTCTCAGCCGCTGCCTGGATCGCGTGCAAGTTGATGCCCCAACGCCCGTCCGCAGCCAACACCGAGGCGAAAGTCGCCTCCGTCGTTCGGATGATCTCCGGAATCGCGCGTATGAAGGAGCGATCCCGCTCGGAATCGGTTGCCGCTGCCGCCATCACCGGCCCTACCGAGCAGTAGTCGAACCCATGCGACTGGCACGCGACCTCGAGGGCCCCTCCAAACGCCGCTGCGGCCTCGGCCCCGTCCTCCTTCAGCACGCTCGGAAACGGTTGGGTTGCTAGCCGGACGGTCTGGACCGCAAGACCTGCTTCGGCGAAGCGGGTGCGCGCCTCCCGCTGGAAGGCCTCAAAGCGGGCAAAGCGGTCAGTTTCGAGAGGATAAACAACGTCAGTGCCGAGGGTGACAGAACGAATGCGCATAGAACCTCCTGTGGGAGTCGATCAGCACGGCCCGACGGCTACGGTCGATCATACCAGTAAAGGGAGTCCCGGACAAGTCTCACCGTCTGGTCCGCCCCATCCAGCGGGCACAAGACACTCACTGTATCTTCAGCGGGCCTCCACGCCGCTGGAAACGACAGGTACCATCCCGCTCTCGGCCGACCGCCTCGTCCCGCCCCATCGCCAAATAGCACACACGTCCCGCGATCGCCCCAGTCGGTAATGCGTGACAGCGTCTCGGCACCAATCACCAGCGCCGTCGCCGCCCGCTGCCGCTCGCCGCCGGTTGCCACCATATCTGCAGCAACCCCCAGCGCGTAGACAAAGCCTGTGCAGTCTGCGGAGAGGTCGAAGGCCGCGGCGTGCGTAGCCCCCACCGCCTTCTGCACTAGGCACGCCGTGGCCGGAAACGTATAGTCGGGCGTAGCGGTGGCGACGATGATCAGGTCAAGCTGTGCGGGCGAGACGCCGGCCCTCTCTAGCGCTCGCCACGCTGCCTCAGTCGCCAAGCTGGCCGTTGTCTCCCCCTCGCCCGCGACCCGCCGCTCTCGGATCCCCGTCCGGCTGCGAATCCACTCGTCGGACGTGTCCACCATTCTCGCCAGATCGCCGTTGTCAACCACCCTCTTCGCCGCGTACTTGCCCCAGCCCACCACGTGCGCCGGAGCCATCACGCGACGCTTTCACCTGGCGACTTCCGGGTCGACTCCCAGCGGCGGAGGAGAATACACGCATTGTGGCCGCCGAAACCAAAGGAACTGGATAGTATCACCCGCGGGCTCAGTTTTCGCGGCTCATTGGGCACGTAGTCCAGATCGCACGCCGGGTCGGGGTGCTCATAGTTGACGGTCGCGTGCACCCAGCCCGTCTCCAGGCTGCGCACGCAGACGATGGCCTCGATCGCACCCGCCGCGCCCATCAAGTGGCCCATCATGGATTTTGTGGAGCTTACCGCCAGACGATCAGCGTGGGCCCCAAACACCCGGCGAATGGCTTGTGTCTCAATAGGATCGTTCAATTGCGTCCCGGTTCCGTGTGCGTTGATGTAATTGACGTCTCGAGCCGTGAGCCCAGCATCCTTCAGGGCTCCTGCCATGGCCCGCATGGCCCCCTCGCCCGATTCGTCGGGCGCAGCGATGTGATAGGCATCGCACGTGGCAGCGTAGCCAATCACCTCCGCGCGGATACGTGCCCCCCGGTCAATCGCGTGCTCCAGGCGCTCCAGGACCAGGATGCCTGCCCCCTCCCCTAGGACGAAGCCATCTCGCTCAGCGTCAAAGGGTCTGCTTGCCCGTTCCGGATCGTCATTGCGCGTCGACAGCGCCTTCATGTTCGCAAAAGCAGCCACGGACAGCGGGTGTGCAGCGGCCTCTGCGCCTCCACAGATCATGACATCCGTTATCCCCCGCTGTATCAGCCCTGCCGCCTCCCCCAGCCCATGCGAACCGGTGGCGCACGCGGAACTCAGCGAGTAGTTGGGTCCCCTCAGGCCGTACTGGATGGCGATGGAGGCGGACGCGGAATTCGGCATCAGCTTCGGTACCATCAGCGGGCTCACGCGCTCGGGC
Source organism: uncultured Anaerolineales bacterium (assembly GCA_964528475.1). GTDB lineage: Bacteria > Chloroflexota > Anaerolineae > B4-G1 > B4-G1 > SKLM01. Next base: position 21,077 of record CAZGSX010000018.1, on the reverse strand, counting down.
CCTCGCTCTCTGAGAACATCGTACTCCGCCAGCAGCGTCAGCACGCCCCCGATCCCCGTCCCCACCAACACGCCGACGCGTCCTTTGGCCTCGTCGTCCCAGTCCTCGAAGGTCAGCCCCGCATCGGCAACCGCTTCATCGGCGGCTGCCTTGGCCAGCAGGGCGAAACGATCGTTCCTGCGTGCCTCTCGGCGTCCGAACTGCTTGATCGGGTCAAATCCCTTCACCTCCGCCGCAATCTTCACCTCGAGATCTGCCGCGTCCAGCTGCTCACTGCGGGCGACACCGCTGCGACCGGTCAACAGACCCTCCCACATCGTGGCCACGTCGTTCCCCAGCGGCGTCACCGCGCCCAAGCCCGTCACTACCACCCGTTCCTTCATCCACACTGTACTCCTCTCTTCATTGCTAGATGCCCGGACTCCACGGCCATGGCAGCATGCGCGCCCGCCCAGGCCGCCAGCCCCACGCTTCGGAAGCTATAACACCACCATCCGGCGTTCGTCACGCCACAAGCCCCCAACCATTGGGTTGAGGGCTCTTCGCGAAACGGCAGCTAACTTGAGGATCCCTTCCTACACGTCCAGGTTCCGAACCTCCTTGGCGTGCGTCTGGATGAACCGCCGTCGCGGCGGCACGCTGGCGCCCATCAACATGTCGAACGTCCGATCGGCCTGAGCCGCATCGTCCACGCTCACCCGCAGAAGTGTTCGATTCTCCGGATTCATCGTGGTCTCCCAGAGCTGCTCCGGATTCATCTCGCCCAGACCCTTGTACATCTGCGTCGAGAGGTTCCGCCCTCCCATGTTGCCGATGATCTCGCGCCGCTCCTCCTCCGAGTAGGCGTAGTGCTCCTCCCTTCCCGAATAGATGCGGTAGAGGGGCGGCTGCGCGATGTAAAGATGGCCCTCCTCGATCAGCGGCAACATATAGCGGAAGAAGAACGTCAGCAGCAATGTACGAATGTGTGCCCCATCGATGTCGGCGTCCGTCAGCAGGATCACACGCCCGTAACGCAGACCGCTGACGTCGAACTGGCTTCCGATGCCCGTTCCCAAGGCGGAGATGAGCGCGCGCACCTCCTTGTTCTTGAGAATCCGGTCCAGCCGCGCTCGCTCGGTGTTGAGAATCTTTCCCCGCAGAGGCAGGATGGCCTGGAAGTTCCGATCCCGCCCCTGCTTTGCACTCCCTCCAGCGCTATCGCCCTCGACGATGTATATCTCGGTGCTCTCCGGATCTCTTGACGAGCAGTCCGCCAGCTTCCCGGGCAACGTCAAACTCTCCAACGTGCTCTTCCGAATCACCAGATCTCGCGCCTTGCGCGCCGCCACCCGGGCTCGGAACGACGTGCGGCACTTTGTCAGAATCTGCCGCGTGGTCCGCGAGTTCCGCTCCAAGAACTCGGACAGCGTATTCACCACCACCGACTCAACCATCCCCCGCACTTCAGCGTTCATCAACTTGACCTTCGTCTGACTCTCAAACTGCGGGTCCGGATGCTTGATGCTGACAATGGCGGTCAGACCCTCGCGCACGTCCTCACCGGTGAAGTTTGGATCCTTCTCTCCCAGGACGCCCTCGCTCCGAGCGTAGTCATTCATGATGCGCGTCAGACCAGCACGAAGCCCCGTCAGGTGGGTTCCGCCATCCACGTTGTGAATCGTGTTGGCAAAGGGGTAGACCGATTTGGCGTAGCTGTCCGTGTACTGCATCGCCACCTCGATCCCCACCCCGTTGTCCCACACATCGGCGTAGATAACCTCATCGTGTAGCACCTTACGATTTCGATTGAGGTACCTCACAAACGACTGGATCCCGCCCTCGAAGTAGAACGTCGTCTCCGTGGCGAACGGTTCCTCCCGTTCGTCGACCAGATGAATGCTCACCCCCCCGGCCACGAACGCCAGTTCGCGCATGCGTTGCGCCACGGTCTCGAAATCATACGCGACATCCTCGAAAATGGTGTCATCGAAGCGGAACGTCACCCGTGTGCCCTGATCGTGGGCCTTGCCAATATCCTCCACCGCCGTCACCGGGATCCCCTTCTCGTAGCGTTGTCGGTACCGCCGTCCATCCCGCGGATTATCCACCGCCACTTCCATCCACAGGGAGAGGGCATTCACAGCCGAGACGCCAACACCGTGGAGGCCACCCGATACTTTGTAGCCCTTCCCACCGAACTTCGCACCGGCGTGCAGGCGGGTCATCACCAGCTCCAGTGTTGATGTCCCGGTGTCTGGATGGACAGCAACCGGAATCCCCCGGCCGTTGTCCTGGACAGTGACCGACGAGTCGGGATGAATGACAATGTCGATCCGGTCGCATCCTCCGGCCAGAACCTCATCGATGGCGTTGTCAACCACCTCGTAGATGAGGTGGTGCAGGGCCCTGACATCCGTACCCCCGACGTACATGCCGGGCCGACGACGTACCGCCTCCAGACCCTCCAGAATCTGGACGTCGGTGGCCTCGTAGCTGCTGATCTCTTTCACTCTGATCTCTACCATAATAGCGTCATGACCTCAGCACCTCTCTCCGCCCTCTGCCCACGGTACATCCTTCCCCCTGCGCCGTTAAGACCGACCTTGGGTCGCCTGAGGGCTGACTGCCGTTCCATGTCGCCGAGCGCCCCTTGCCCGCCCACAATGCCGGCCGATCTCCTATTCACCGATCGTGCCCACCACACCACGGATCAGACTCACTCGATCCCTATAGAACTCGAAAACCGCCCCGCTGAGACCGGTCGCGACGAGGCTGTTGCCAACGATGCCGATCACCATCGCCCAGGAGTCGCTGCGGGGCAGTGTCCACGCATATCCGAGGCCTTCGTAGATCACCACACTGAGCAACACAAATCCCAGTAGCGACCCCAGCCCCCTATGACTCAGCACGATGCTCTCGCCCAAGGCCTGTCCCAGCGAGCGGCGACCCACCAACAAGCTAGGCACCACCAGCACCAAGTGCAACCCAGCGTAAGTCAGAAAACCCACTCCTCCCACCCAGAGGAGCATACCCACTAGCGGCGCGATGATCGTGCCCACAGTTACCGTTGTCATCCACAGGGGCACGACCACGAAGACGCCCGCCAGCAACCCGAGCCCGAAGAGCAGGAACTGCAGCAGCCTCCGCCCACTCTTCCGCCCGTCGCTGTAAACCAGTCTGCGATGGCTGCCACCGTCCTGGTACGCGGTTGGATTCTGCAATCGCTGCCCGCCTGCAACCCGCTGCGCGATCTCGTTCAGATACAGAAAGCCCAGGGCTATGCCCGCCAGCATCAACAGAGCCCACCAGGCCACGACAGCAAGCACGCTCCTCAGAGAGACCACGCGGGCGGCACCCAACGGTGTGCCTGCGGCTGGCATGTGGCGCGCAAGCAAGCTCGGCACGTGAAGCAGGGGCACACTCCCTATCGTCGCCAGCAGGTTGAAACGCCGCCCGAATTCCTCAATCAGCACCATCACCTGCTCCATCTGCTCCGCCATCTCTGGGTCAGCCATCGTCGGGTTCGTCATGAGGACATCCAGAACGCCCTGAAGTAAAGACCCGATGGAGAGCCGGGGACCAAGCCAAAGTACCAAGTCCAGGGCGACCGGCAGGGCAGCCGCCTGGAGGTTCTGGGGAAGCATCTCGAACCCGGCCGTCAGGCAACCGATCACGCCCCGTGCGCGCCCTTCCGCCATCTCTCTTTCTGATTCTGGCCTCATCACGACCCTATATTATACCAGAATTAGGCCTCCGCGAAACCACAGCCCGCCACCCTGCCGTTGATAGACGGCTCTCTTCACCCACAGGGCCGCTCACGCGTCGATCCCCTGCCCCATGCCATTTGCACCTCGCCCCTGATGAATCCTTCCCCTTCCACCCTGACTCCAAACCCATCAGCCCCCACCCACCCGGCTACTCCACACACCTTCTGAGCAAGGCGGCACGCGATGGTTCATCCCAACAATGGCTATACGAATACCACGGCCGGCCCCACATCATTACCACCAGCCATGACAGGGGGTGGCCCCTCGGAGATCTTCGACGTAGCAGGGGGTTGTTCGGCTACCCCTTGCTACACGAATCCCTCTGCGCAGTACTGGCATCCACGTCATCCCACAGGGGCCGTGACCCACATTTCCCGGGGCAGTGCCGGAGCGTGAAGCTCCACGGAGCACCGATCCGGGCTTGTGGACGTTGCTGGGCCCCGCCACCCCCTGTTGGGCAGCGAGACCAAACGACATCCCTCGCCGTTTGCCCTCGTCCCCTCCTCGGGATACAATGGCTCTGCTATGAATACCGCCGCCCCATCGCTCCGCAACATCGCCCTTTTCGCACCTCTGCCGCGTGCGGAGCTGGACCGACTGGCCGCGGTCGCCATCCGGCGCAGCTATCAGCCTGACGAGATCATCATTCTGGAGGGAGAGCCCTGTCGCGCCGCCTATTTTGTCGCGCAGGGAGACGTGCGCGTCCTCCGGACAGCCCCCGACGGCCGCGAACAAGTCCTCGCCCAGCTCGGCCCGGGTCACAGCTTCAACACCGTCCCGCCATTTCGTCCCCACCCGGTAAACCACGCCACCGTCCAGGCCGTGGATCGCACCACGCTGTACGTCATTCCCTGTCGCGACCTGATGCGCCTCGTGAGCACATCTCCTCCGCTGGCACTGGCGCTGCTGAAGGATTTCGCACAGCGGCTGGACAAGCTGACCGATCTGGTGGAGGACCTATCGCTGCGCACCGTGCGCGGGCGCCTCGCGCGCTTCCTGCTCGACCAGGCTGAAGCCGGGGCGGTCACCCGTCAGTGGACCCAGGCGGAGATGGCAGCACAACTGGGGACCGTGCGGGAGATGATCAGCCGCAGCCTCAGCTCATTCGCTGATGGGGGACTCATAGCCGTCAACCGCCAGCGGATCGAGTTGCTCGACCGAGAGGGACTGAAGGCGGAGGCCTACGGCTAGGTACGAACGATTCTCAGCACATCCTCGCCAAATGCCGCGCTCTCATCGTCGTCGGTGAGGATCTCGATCTCGTCGGGTCCCGCGACCCCCAATCCCAGCTCCACAGCCCGCCGGATCTGCTCCTGCTCAAAGACCGATCCTTGACTCACCTGCGCGGTGGTCCCGAAATGCCGTAGAATCGCCACGCCGACCGCATCCAGCGCCACTCTGTCCCGACCAGCGAGGATCACGTTCGCCTGCACCTGCGTTCCCCGAGCCGGACCACCGTCGACAAAGGCCTCCACCCCATCCAGCACGACCAGATCGGTCGCGTACGCTGCGTTGATCTCTGCAATCATCAGCCGCTGGTGAGGCGAACCGTGCAACTCACCCATGTAGTTGGTGCCCTGACCCGGCACCCGCTTTGCCACCAGCCCCACCGAGTTCTTCAGCGACAGGGTGAAGTGCCCGCCATAGCGGTGCGTCTTCAGGCAGCACGTCTGGACGACATAGTCCGACCCACGCACCAACTGGGTGGGAAAGGGAAATCCCTCCCGCCAGTGGCTGCCCTGGGGCTGGACCAGCTCCCAGGCGTCCGCCTCCAGCTCGTCCAGCACCTCCACCTCGAAGCCCAGCTCCCGTCCCATGGCAAACACGCCCCTCTGCTCCAACACGGCCCTCGTATCCCCCATTCCACTTCGTTCCGCCAGGCGAATGGAGCCGCTCGAGCCTTCGATCAGCCACTCCATCAGCGTCCGAAGCACATCCTCGTGGGTGGAGCCGGGGGTCGCGTCAGCGCTGTTGTAGTTCGGCTTCACCACCACAGCGCCACCCGCCGGGGCCTCCGCGTTCAGCACATTGAGCGCCCGTCGCACCCCACTGACCCGCTCATCCGTTCGTATCAGCGCAACCTGTCCCATCCTATCCTCCTTCACGGCTGCCTCCTCCATAGCCGACGGCGAGGGCGAAGGCGCTGGAGAGGGAGAGGGTTTGAGCGTGGCAGATGGCTGGGGCGTCGGGGCCGGCGTCACCGTCGCGGTCGCCTCGGGGCTTGGCGATGGCTCGATGGCTCCCCTCGTCGGCGCGGGCGATACATCCAGCGCTCGCGCACAGGCCGCGAGCACCGGACTCAGCCCCAAAGCAGCCATCAAACGAAGAAATCCCCTGCGGTCGGTCACTCGACTCTCTCTCATAGGCACCTCACATAATGGACTCTACGGCCTGGCATGCTCCGCACCCGAAGCCGATCCGTGCGGCACAGTCCAAATACTACAGAACCAACGTACTTTGTCAACTGAACGGGCCCACGCGCCGTCCTCCACCAAGGTGATCGGCGCCTAGACCGCCATCCGTCAGCGGGAGATGATCGCGGGATGAAAGGCTTCGCGTCGGCGCGTGGGCCACCATCATGCGGAGCGGGGTAGAGGCCACTTGAACTCTCCAAATCGCCTCGATCTGCAACAAGTCTTCATCTATCCTTCATCAAGCCTTCACACGAAAGCGGTCGGGTCGACCTAGGTCCTGCTGCGACCGGATCAGTCCTCTGCCACAACGCAGCAGGGCGCATACCACCAGAGCAGTTCATTACCTGGTGCCACTTCGCAGTCACTTCACGCCGCTCCCCAACCTGCGCCGCCCCCGCTCCGATCCCTTGCCTGCTTGTTGCCTATTTGAGCGACATCTGCTATTCTTCGCCCGAACGAGGATGGCAAGAATGATGAATGGAGGCACCCTTGGCACAAAGAACCATCGCCCTCGTCGCCCACGATGGCAAGAAAGCGGACATGCTCGCCTTTGTCACCTACAATCGGGAAAAGCTCAGCGGATTTAACCTTATCGCCACGGGTACCACCGGTGGTCTGCTAATCGATAAGGTGGGGCTGGACATCGACCGTATGCTGTCGGGACCCCGCGGAGGTGACGCCCAGATTGCAGCGCGCGTCGCCCAGGGCGAGGTCGACGCAGTCATCTTTCTCATCGACCCCCTCGACAAGCACCCCCACGACCCCGACATCCAGACGCTTCTCCGCGTCTGCAACGTCCACAACGTGCCCATCGCCACCAACCTGGCGACAGCGGATCTCATCATCTCCGCTCAGTCTCTGTGATCGGGGGCAGCAGTGCGCGATCGTTGTCGCTCGACTTCCGTCTTCCCGCCGCGGCTCCCGGGCCTGGATCGGGCACCCCAGTGCAGCTCGGCAGGACAGATGTCTGTCGGACCGACAAATTGGTCGCCGTCGCAGGCCAGTGCGCCAGCGCACCACCATAGAGGCCTCTAGCGCTCATTCAGAGTGACAACCTACGGGGAGGAACGCATGCCAGACTACGTCATTGAAACCCGCGGCCTCACTGTCTTCTATGGCCGTCACCGTGGCATCATAGACGTCGACCTCGCCATCCGGCAGGGCGAGGTCTTCGGGTTCCTCGGGCCCAACGGGGCCGGCAAGACCACGGCTATGCGCGTTCTGCTTGATGTCATCCGACCGACCCGCGGTACCGCCAGCGCTCTTGGCATGGACTGTCAGCGAGAGGGCGTGGAGATTCGGAGACGGACCGGATACATTCCCGGGGAGCTATCTCTCTACCCCAACATGACAGGGCGAAGATTCTTGGACACGCTCAGCCGGTTGCGCGGTGATCACACTGACCTCCAATACCGGCGCCAACTCTGCCATCGCCTCCAGTTCGATCCTGGTCGCCGCATCCAGGAGTACTCCAGTGGCAACAAGAGGAAGCTCGGCCTCGTAATGGCGTTCATGCACCAGCCCGACTTGCTCATCCTCGATGAGCCGACCCTCGGCGTCGATCCCCTCGTTGCCCAGACCGTCCTCCAGCTCGTGAACGAGGTGCGTGACCAGGGACGGACCGTCTTCCTCTCCTCCCACATCTTGTCGGAGGTGCAGTCCGTGTGCGATCGAGTCGGCATTATCCGCGAGGGCCGGCTGGTGGAGGTCGGCGAGGTAGACGCGCTCACGACGCAGCCCTTCCACCGCCTGCGCTTCGTTCTCAAGGAGGACATACCCAAGGATGCCTTCACCTACCCGGGCGTGACCGAGAAGGGGCGCATCGATCACGAGATACAACTGGAGGTGCGAGACAACCTCGAGGCCGTGCTGGAAGAAGCTCTGACCTATGGCGTGATCGATATTGAGACGCATCCCGTCACCCTCGAGGAGGTCTTCCTGGCCTACTACGGAGAGAGGGCTTACAGCGATGACTAGTCTGCTGATCAAGGAAGTGCGGATGCGAAGCGGCGGCCTGATTGGGTGGACCCTAGGCTTGGGGCTGTGGGGTTTTCTTGTCGCCGCGCTCTACCCGTCGATCGGAGCGCAGTTTGCCGACCTGGAGTTGCCAGCGTTCTACGAGGCATTTGGCCCTGTCACTGCCATCGGTGAGCTTCCCGGCTTCCTCACCTTTGAGGTCTTCAACTTCGCTGTGCCCATTGCTCTCGGCATCTACGCCCTAGTCCTGGGCACCGGAGTTCTGGCTGGCGAGGAGGACGACGGAACACTGGAGCTGTTGATGGCGCTTCCCATTCCGCGCTGGAAGCTCGTTCTTGCGAAGGCGCTGTTCCTGGTGCTCACCCTCGGCATCGTCCTTGCGGCCCTCTGTCTTTCGGTATGGGTCGGGATTCAAGCCATCCGGCATGAGGTTGACGTCTCCGTCGGCGCAGCTGACCTCGCCCTCGTGGGACTGCAGAGTTGGCTCCTGGTCGCTGCGTTGGGCATGATCTCCCTCTTCCTCGGGGCATACCTCCCCCATCGCCGGCACGCATCCACCGTCGGTGCCGTCATCCTCGCGGTCAGCTATCTCCTGAATAGCCTAGCTCAGATGACCGAGACCCTCGATCCCTATCAGCCACTATCCCTCAGTCATTACTACGATCCCCACCAA
>CAZGSX010000018.1:0-12164 GCA_964528475.1 uncultured Anaerolineales bacterium | reverse complement strand
GCGCGACCATCCCTCGCCTCAGTCGCCGATTCCATCTCATCGGCAGCGAGCGAGCCACTATCAGATCGGTCTGCTGCGTGACGCCGCGGGAGCGCTCCCACGAACACAGCGCGAGCTCGCCGTTCCTCCGCTGCGGTCCCCGCACAACAAGGGAAGGTAGACGCGCCACTCAAACTCGTCCGCGCCGATGTCGTAGCCTCCCCCAATAGGCCTTGGATCCCCGTCGAGATCGCTCCTCACGCCCGCATCCACCCCCACGTCTATGGCGTGTGAGCTAGACCGGAGGTGGTAGTCCCAGGCCGAAGGGTTGACGAAAGCTGGGTCGCCGGTGACGTTGCTCGTGCTCACGACCTTGCCCTCACCGGCGGTGTTTGACCCGTTGTTGTGCCACAGCGTAGCCTCCATAGTGGCCGTGCTGCCCGTGGTCACGTCGATGCCCACGCTGTGGTGTCCAGCGACGATGGTGTTGATCGAGGCTAAGGTCGTGTGGCCGGCCACGGAAATCCCCTGACCGCCCCCACGGTTGTCAGCAATGGTCATGTGCAACAGCCGGCCTGAGGTCATGTGCAGCGACGTGCCCTCCAACCAGAGCCCGCTGCCGGCGGTCGAGGCATAGTTATCGACCACCAGGCTATTGGTGAGCGTGACCGGCCCGCTCTCCCACGCGTATAGGCCTCCCCCGTTGCCTATCGATGACAGATTCGCAGTTGCCGAATTGCTGACTATCATCGTGCCGCTCAGCGTGGCAGCGCTGTTTGAGAGCGTCAGCCCGCCGCCGTACCCTTGCTCTGCTGTGCTGGCAATATTCCCCCGGACGGCGTTGCTGCTCACCGCCGCCTTGCTATACCAGACGTACAGTCCTCCGCCCCAGCCCCGGGCGGCTGAGCTGGCTATATTGCCCACAACCGTGTTCCCCCTCAGCGTGGCCGAAGTGTTAAGGAAGTAGGCCCCGCCGCCGTAGCCCCATCCGCCTATGCTGGCGGTGTTGCTCTGTACCGTGTTGTCGCTCACGGTCACCCGCCGACCCCAGAAGACCAAGCCACCCCCGTAGCCATCCGACGTGGCGCTAGCGATGTTGCTAATGACCGTACTGTTCCTAACGGTGGCGACGCTCCCACGCAGGAAGAGCCCGCCTCCTGAGCCAGCTGAAGTCGTGCTTGCCGTGTTCCCGTAGACCAGGCAGTCGCTGATGCTCACCGTGGCTTGATCGATGTAGCCCCCACCGCCAGCGTCGTTGCCCCAGGGGTCTCCGCCGCGGCCAGTGGCGTTCCCCCCGGTGAGACGCACGCCCTCCAGCGCCACCCTGATGTCTCCTTCAATAAACATGCCCCGCCGTGTCCCCTCGCCGTCTATCGTGGCCGGGTACGCGTGGGCATCGCGCACGACCGGCGTAGACGACCTACCGTCCCAACCACCATAAAGCGAAATACTGCGGGTTATGGTGACCACAGCCCCACCGCTGCCCGTGTAGGTACCCTGCGCCAGGTAGATGCTGGTCCCGTCGCCCGCCGTGCTCAGGGCCGTCCGCAGATCGCACGGGGCACCCTGTGAGCAGTCCCCACTCCCGTCAGGCTCGACGAAGAGCACGCCGGGGTCTGCCCCAACCGCGACCAATCGGCCGCCCAGCAGCAACAGCAATCCGGCCGCGGTCAGTCCTCCCAGTGCCAATGCGGAGATAGTACGCCGATATCGCTGCATCTGCAGCTCCTTTCTCTCGGACCACCCCCAGCAGGATAACCCTCCAGCTTCTGCTTGCGGCTAACACTCCGTGGCAGGCCTACGCGCCCCACCCCCTCGCCCCACCTGCTAGTCGGGGGGGGGTGAGGGGGTTGAGCGCCATTCGCTTCGGCTGCTCAGTGGTTCCTCACCACCAGGGGCAGGTAGACCCGATGCCCGACATCCGCTCCGCACCAGTACCCCAGGCACCCCCTGTAATGGCTGCTCGCCGCAGTCCCGGTGGCCGACTGGCCCAGGGTGGAGTCGACAGCGTAGTGAGTTGAGCTGCCCAGGCCATCGGCCCCGCCCGCAAGCGGCACAAACCAGTCGAGGCGATACCTGGGGGAGGACATCGCCAGCGCCTGTCCCACGAGCGTGAGGACGGCGACCAACGCCAACAAGATGGTTGCTCGCTTCATCTCCCGCCCCCCTAGTCGTGCTCGAGCGTCAAACGGGCACCGCCGATCCTGATCCAGCTATCACTTGCGCTGGCCATGAGCTGCATCATCAAGTAGAGAATCCCCGAGTCCTCGCTGAGCACGTTGTTGGCTGTGAGATTGTAGTGCACGATGCAACCCTCTGCGTGACCATCCTCGTGGCAGATGTGGTCCGTGCTGTCGTGCAGGATGTCGACGTAGCACGAATTGCAGACGCCGGTCTGCCGACGCAGACGAATGTCCGAGATGGAGTCCATGTCGGTGTTGCCCACCCAGTAGATCTCCAGACCCGAGACCGTTACGTTCTGCCCAAATAGCGGTCCCGTCACGGTGACGGGAAGCATCACGTACCTGGGACTAGCGGTAGCACCAGGGGTCACCTTGGCCCCGCCGATCGAATCCAGGTCAATGACGGTGCTGTCACTCTCATGCTGGGGGCGCAATCCATTGCCGCTGATCCACACATAGGACTTCGCCGTGCTCTGGATGACCCCGCTGCCACCCGCCCGGATCGCCACCCCGGTGTCGCTTCCGCCGTGCACGCCCGTTCCCCCGTTCAGCCCTTCGCCGAAGATACCGCGCCCGTACGGAGAGCTGGTCCCTCCCTTTACCCCGTAAGCTGACCCACTGCTTGCGGTGTTCCAGACATGAAGAGCCGCGTAAGGGGAAGCTGTAACTGCGCCAGCGATGTGCGCCCCCGGTCGCAGGCTCCACGCATAGGGGACGTTGTCGACATGCTGCCGCGGTGTCATCTCGGGATCTGTCCCCACCTTGATACCCAGATACAGGTTCTGACCGTTGATCGGGCAGTCAGTCGCCTTCATCGCGGTGGTGAAGAGCCCGTTGTCCACCTTGACCGTGTTGGCATCCTGACACAGGGCTGTCCCTCCGGAATAGACGTCGTACAGGCGAAACGTCATACTGTAGTTACCGTCGAGCGGATTCCCGCTGGCGTCGGTCAGTCGCCCCTGAATCGGGATGTAGTTACTCCACTCGGGGGGCGGCGCAGCCACTGACCCTTGCCTGAGCTCCGCGTCTGGGCGCTCCGGCCCTTTGGCCTGGCTTAGCCCCGTCACCGCCCCCAACAGAAGCGCCAGAACAACTGCACTTGTGCCGATCTGCTGTCTGTTCATCGTGGTCCTCCCTACCATACACCAGCAACGCGTTCATCTGGCGCTTGACGTGTCAGAGCGCCCCACTCATCGCCCGAATCCCGGTCTCATTCTTCATCGTCCATGATCCCATCCCCCCTATCCAACTGCGCCTCAAGGAACGCAAGCAGCTTTGCCAGACTGCTGAACCCCGTGCGACGACCCTCACCCGACGCCCCAAGCGTCTCGCCGGACCCAGCTCCTGACCGCTCGCCAGGCGCGGCTCCACGTCCGCCGGCGGCATCACCGCGACCAGGTCCGGGAGCCCTGTCCACGGGCAGGATCCGCTCGAGGGAGAAGCGCCACAGCGGCCTCCCGCCATTTAGGTCTCTCTCCTCCTGCCAACAACGCAGCAGGTACGCGCGGTACAACCCGGACCGCCTTCCAGACGTTAGTTCCCCATTGGATCGATGAAAGGGACGGATAGCCATGGGTACAGGAGTACATCTCCCCCATAGGAGATGGATCGGCGCTCGCGCTTGTCACCACCGAAAGCTTCTGCTATAGTTGGTCCTGCGTTCGCCTCTTTGTCAGTGTCGCGTTGACCGCTCCTGTTGATCGCCGGGCGGGAGAGCTGTGGAGGGGCCAGTTGGGTGTATCATACCTCCCGACTCTTTGGCAACTCTTTGACAGCTCTGCAGCGAGTAGTTGGCAGGCATGATTCACGTGCGACTCCTGGGGGCTCCTCAGATAGAGCGGGATGGCGTGCCCGTGGGCGGCCTCCGGTCCCGCAAGGCGCTCGCGTTGCTTGGCTACTTGGCCGCGGACGGACGTCCCGTCTCTCGAGCGCACCTGGCAGATCTGCTCTGGGGGGGGCTCGACGAAGCTCGCGGCCGTGCCAACCTCAGCTGGGTGGTGCACCAGATCACCACCGTGGTCCCGGGTTCTCTGACCGCAGAGCGCCACTCCGTCGCGTGTCGACGGCAACCCTCGTGCTGGCTCGACATCGACGCCCTTCTGTCCCTGCAGGCGGAGGGAGGAAGAGACGCCCTCGCGGCCGCCGTCGCGCTCTATCGAGGCCCCTTCCTGGACGGAATACAACTCCACGACTGCCCCGAGTTCGAGATCTGGCTGGCCGGTGAGCGCGAGCGCTGGGCCCAGATACTCGCCACCTTGTTGCACACCCTGGTCCAGGAATATACCCACTCCGGTGAGTATGAGAGAGCCCTGCACTTCTCCCGACAGCTATTGACACTCGAACCCTGGCGGGAGACGGCCCACCGTGAGACCATGGAGCTCTTAGTGCGGGCCGGTCGCTGGAGTTCCGCCCTAGCCCAGTTCGCCTCTTGCCGCCGGATTCTCGCCGAAGAGCTGGGCGTCGAACCCACGGAGGAGACCCGTGTCCTCTACGAGCGCATCAAACTGGCGCGAAAGAGGCCTCGCCACAACCTACCTCCACAGCCGACGCCATTCATCGGTCGCTTAGGGGATACTGCCGAGGTGCTCCGTTTGATCGACAACCCAGACTGTCGATTGCTGACCCTTTGGGGCCCGGGAGGCATCGGCAAGACTCGGCTCGCCCTCAAGACAGCCGCAGCCAGGACAAGTGCCTTCCTCGAAGGGGTCTGGTTCGTGCCTCTCGCATCCGTCAGCTCAGCCGGCTTCCTCGTCGCGACCATCGCGAACGCTCTGGGCGCTTCATTGTCCGGTCCAAAAAATGCCCAGGATCAGCTCTTGGATTACCTCCGCGGCAAGCAGCTCCTCCTCATCCTCGACGGCTTTGAGCACCTGCTCGCGGCATCCCATCTGCCTCTAGAGATCTTGAAGGAGGCACCGGCGGTCAAACTGCTGATCACCTCTCGGGCGTCTCTCAACCTGCGCTGGGAATGGCGCTATGAGGTTGGAGGTCTGGCCTATCCACTCTCGACCGCATGCAATGAACGCGATCTGCAGGAGTACGACGCACTGATCTTGTTTCACGAAATGGCCCGACGGCTCAACCCCCACTACCGCCCGACACCGTCCAACTCGCAGGCTGTGGCCCGTATTTGCCGCCTTGTCGAGGGGATGCCTCTAGCCATCGAATTGGCCACTGCTTCGATCCGCACCCACTCTCCCGAGGAGATCGCGCAGGAGGTTGAGAGCAATCTCGAGTTCCTTGGTGCCTCGCTCGAGGACGTTCCCCTTCGCCATCGCAGCCTTCGGGCTGTCTTCGATCATTCGTGGACTCTGCTCAAGCCCCACGAACGCCAAGCACTTATGAAGCTGACCACCTTCCATTGCGGATTCTGGAGGACGGCAGCGCACCAGGTGGCGCACGCATCGCCCGCCATGCTGGAGTGCCTGGCGGACAAGTCGCTACTCCGCGTCCTGCCGTCAGGCCGATGTGAGATGCATCCGCTCCTAAGACGATATGCATCCGATTTGCTGACCGCAGCTCCCCACCTTGAAAGGGCCTCTCGCAAGAGACACGCCGCTCACTATCTGGCCCTACTTCGGGAACTGGAGAACCGTCCGCAACATCGGGAGACCACGCGCACGTTGACCATGATCAAGGCGGACCTCCCCAACGTCCGCGCCGCCTGGGCCTGGGCCGTGACCGAGTCGAACCTGGAGGAGATCGAACGAACCCTTCCCAGCCTCTCCCGCTTCTACATCCTCACCGGCCCCTACCAGGAGGCCGAAACACTCATCACGATAGCCCTTGACCACCTGCAAGCAGCTGAGTCTCCCGCCGGGGAGGCAACAAGGCCAGACAGGTCCAGTCCTGCGCTCGTGACGGTGTTGGCCAACCTCTTCGCCGAACACGCGCGCTTCCTGAACAGACAGGGGCGCTATGATGCGGCCATAGATGCAGCGCGTAACGCCATCCGCCTGAGCGAGAGTGCGGAGCTGCCAGACCGATCAGCAGCTGCGGAGGCGTCGGGTTACCTACAGTGGGGACGCGCCCTGGTGCGAAAGGGGGCGTATAAGTCAGCCGAGACTTACTTAGGCCGCGCCCTGAGATTGAGCAGTGGCCCAACTTTGCAGCGGATACGGGCTGCCAGCTTGCGCAGTCTCGGAAATGCACACCACGGCACCGGACACTATATCAGCGCTGTCCAGTTCTACAAGCGAGCCCTGTCCCTTAGCCAAACGCTTGGCGACCGGCAGAGCGAGGGTGCCCTCCTTGCCAACCTTGGACTTGCCGCGCACCACCAAGGGGTCTACTGCGACGCGCGCACCTACTACGAAGACGCACTCCAAGTCGCACGTGAGATCGGCGATCGTGGGAGCGAGTCGCTGGCTCTCATCAACCTGGGATACGTCTTCGATCAGCAGGGCGCCTATGCCCACGCGCAGCCCCTGTAC
This sequence comes from uncultured Anaerolineales bacterium, assembly GCA_964528475.1. Classification (GTDB taxonomy): domain Bacteria; phylum Chloroflexota; class Anaerolineae; order B4-G1; family B4-G1; genus SKLM01. The sequence goes on along the minus strand of CAZGSX010000018.1, from coordinate 5,569 downwards.
AGGAAATGCCTCCACATCGCTCGCGAGATCGGTGATAGGCAGGGCGAGAGCATCGCGTTGGCCTGCTTGGGGCTCCTCTTCCACCATCTTGGTGATGATCAACCTGCGACCAAGTTCAGCAGGCAAGCCGCGTCCATCGCTCGAGAAATCGGAGACCGGCGGGTCGAAGGTTACGCTTTAACGCGCCTTGCTCACGCGCTCCTCGGTCTGGGGCGAGTCCAGGCCGCCGAAGACGCTTACCGCCGGGCGATATTGGTCAGGCGCCAGCTCGGAGAACGCAGCCGCCTTATTGAATCCCAGGCCGGCTTAGCCCGCACCCAACTTGCCCGCGGTAGCCTAGCTGAAGCTCAGGATCTGGTCGAGGAGATTCTCCACGGCCTCGAAGCCACTCCCCTCAACGACACGGATGAGCCGTTTCGCATCTATCTGACTTGCTATCAGGTGCTGCGCGCCTGTGGCGATTCCCGCGCTCGCCCCCTCCTCGAATACGCTTACTGTATGCTCCAATCGCGCGCGGCCGAATTGCGCGACGACAACCTGCAGCGCTCCTTCCTTTGGGAAGTGGCAGCGCATCGAGAGATCTCAGAGGAATACCGCGCAGCGCAACAGCTTGGACGCTAGGAGCCCTCCAGCCTCAGGAGTGAAGAGCCCCGGAGCAAGCTGCGGGGCTTTGCCCGCCCTCTGTTGCGCAGGCTGCGCCGCGCAACTCCGCTTCGCACTGCCGCTTCGCGACACTGCAGTAAGACGCTCCAGCCATTCCTCCCCACAGCAAGCTGCGGGCCATTTTGGCTGTATTCCGTGACCCGGTGGGAGAATCAGGTCCATCCCTCCACCCCGGATCGGCCCCTCTTGCAGCCTCGTCATGACGAACCGACTTGCGAACGACAGCCCGGCATATCCCCCCATCTTCGCCTCGCTTCAATCCCCTTTCTCTTCGTTCGTTCGCTCAGCAGATTTCTTGCCTCGACCCGGTTGGTACTTCATCGTCTCCGATCTGCAAGTCGTGGCATACGTCCTCTCTCTTGATCAAGGGTTTCGCCAACCCACCCCCCGGAAGGCGACCGGCTGCTCCTGCCATGGGTTCGAGCTCCTGGCAACGATCTGCTGCTGTATCCACGGCAGCTACTGTTCGGAGCAACTGACAGTGCTTCACTCTTCAAGTTACAGCGACATATCCACCTCAGCCACTTGACAGCTCTAGAATAGGGTGTATAATGTTCAGTAGGATGCGGTAGGAACAGGTAGTGCTAGACACGCTGCTCGGACGCCGTTAGTCCGGGCAGTTTGCCATACTGCCCTTCCCATCGCTTAGTATATTCAGTATAAGGAGAAGAACAGGCAAGATGGACGAGAAGCAGCAGAAGCAGACGGGCGAGGTCAAGTGGTTCAGCAACGAGAAGGGGTACGGATTCATCGCACCCGACGACGGTGACGACGTCTTCGTCCACCACTCGGCTATCCAGTCGTCAGGCTTCCGCACCCTCCGCGAGGGTCAGAAAGTGGAATTCGGGATCGAAGAGAGCCCGAAGGGGCCTAGGGCAGTTGATGTTGTTCCCTTGGGGGAGCACTACGACTTCTAGGTGGAAGCGCTGTTAGCTGCTTCTGTCGCAGTTGACAGTTGAGACAAAAGCCGTGTGTCGTTCGCATCTGCGGGCGACCACGGCTTTTTGTTATTCTATGGCGGCGGGCCCTCGCTTGGTCCTTCGCACCACCATCAGCGCCATGTCGTCAGCCTGAGCAGCCCCGTCCAGAAAACCTTTCACTCTATGCCACACCGAATCCCGGATCACCTCCGCCGATGCATCGGGATTCATCGGCACGCACGAAAGCAGCCGTTCCGCTCCGAAGAAGCGCCCTGCACTGTCCTGACTGTCCGTGATGCCGTCCGTATAGAGCAGTAGAGCGTCACCAGTGCCCAGCTCGACGCACTCTTGGTTCCAGACAGCGTTCTCGTTGATCCCCAGAGCCAGCCCCGTTCGCGGCAAGGCCTCGGCCATCCCTCGCCCATCGCTCCTGAAGAGATACGGCGGATGGTGCCCTGCGTTGGCGTAACACAGCTGCCCCGTGGTCGGATCCAGCTCCCCGTAAAAGACTGTCACGAATGCACTCGCTCCCACGTCCGCCAAGAGGCGCTGATTGACGGCGCGGAGGACTTCCTCCGGCGCCCCTGCACGCTCCACGGCAAACGTGCGCATCAGCGTGCAGGCAAGCGCCATATACAACGCTGCCGCCGCTCCCTTGTCGACCACATCGGCCATCACCAGCCCCAGCCGTCCATTCGGCAGCTGGCGCACATCGTAGAAGTCACCCGACGTCTGCCTGGCCGGCCTCAGCCCCACCGCCAGCTCCCAGCCGCGGGGCTCGGGGAGCACTCTGGGCAGCAAGCTGGCCTGCACACTGCCCGCCAGCGCGAGCTCCCGCTCCATGCGCTGATTCGCCTCCCGAAGCCGCGCCTGCAGGTCTCGCAGCGCCAGATGCGTGCGCACCCGCACCAGCACCTCCTCCACCTGGAATGGCTTGGTGATGTAGTCCACACCCCCTGCCGAGAAGCCACTCATCTTGTCCGAGAGCTGGTCGAGAGCGCTGATGAAGATGACGGGAATGTCTCGCTTGTCCGAATCAGCCTTCAACCGCTCGCAGACCTCGTACCCGCTCAAGCCCGGCATCCGCACATCGAGCAACACCAGGTCGGGGGGATCCTTCTCTATGGAATCGAGGGCTCGCTCCCCGCTGGTTGCAACCCGCACTCTGAAACCGTGGCTGATCAGCATCTGCGATAGCAGCCGCACATTGGCTGGCGCGTCGTCCACCACCAAGACGTCGTGGTCCGTCGGCACCTCGTGGTCCCGGCTCACGCCGTGCCTCCTCTCTGCTTCTCTTCGATGATCGACCCGATCAGCGACAGCATGGCCTCGTGCTCGAAGTCCCGCGCCAGCTCCGACAGCACATCGCCCAGCGCCGGCACCTGCGCACCGATCTGCTCGATGAGTCTATCTATCTGGGCCACATCACCCCTCGTCGTGGCCTCCTCCAATCGCATCACCAGATCGCTCGGCAGGTCCGCGGCCGCCAGATCCATCGCCAGCCCGGCGCCCACCTGCGGTTTTCCCTCCCGAACATCACTGTCTTGCGCCCCTCCATCGTAGACGAAGTCAACGTCCAGCTGTTCGCCGATCACGCCCAGCAATTCGGCCTCCCGGAAGGGCTTCCGCACGAAGCCATCGCATCCAGCGGCGACGATGGCGGCCCGCTCCTCGTCCAGCACGCTCGCCGTCAGCGCCACGACCACCGTCCCTTTTCCCTCCCTCGTGCCCTTGATGCGCCGTGTCGCCTCGTAACCGTCGATAATCGGCATGCGCATGTCCATCAGAATCAGATCCGGCGACCAGCTCTCCCAGACCGCCAGTGTCTCCTCCCCGTCCGCGGCCTCCCGGACGTCGAAACCCAGGGGCTCCAGGAGCTTCACCAGCAGCCTCCGATTCGCCCAGTTGTCCTCGGCCACCAGCACGCGCGGCGCCCGGTCCAGGGCAGCCAAGCCAACCACCCTCCGCTCCATGAGCCTCCCCTCCTGAGACGCACCCTCCGCCGGCTCTAACGGCAAGCTGACCCGGAACAGGCTCCCCGGGCCCCCCGCATCCTGCGCCGGCTCGAGCGGGCTGGTGACCGTCAGCCTGCCGCCCATCAGCGTCACATACCGGCTACTGATGGCCAGCCCCAGGCCCGTGCCCTCCTGTGACTCCCAGCCACTGCTGGTCTGCTCGAAGGGGACGAACAACGTATCCAGTTCATCCGGGTCAATGCCGACGCCGGTATCCTCCACCTCGAAGGTCAACCAGATCCCCTTACCTTTCTCGTCATCCACCTCATCGGCGGTAACCCGCAGCGCAACGTGTCCCTCGCTGGTGAACTTTGTGGCGTTGCTCAACAGGTTCATCAGTACCTGCCGGATTTTGCCCTCGTCCCCGCGCACGTACCGCGGCACCTGCGATCCAATCTCAATTTCCAGAGCAAGCTGCTTCCTCTCCGCCCGCAGGGCGAACATCTCCTCCAACCCCCTTACGAGGGCATGCAGATCGAAGTCCGTCGCGCGGAGCTCCATCCGTCCCGCCTCAATCTTCGACAGATCCAACACGTCGTTGATCAAGCCCAGCAGATGCTCGCCGCTCCGATTGATGATCTCCATATTCTCCCGTTGAGCCTCTGTCAAGTTGGCGTCCCGGTGCATCAGCTGCGCGAATCCCAAGATGGCGTTGAGAGGCGTCCGTAGCTCGTGGCTCATATTCGCCAAGAAGGTGCTCTTCGCCTCGTTCGCGGCCTCGGCTGCCTCCTTAGCCTCGCCCAACTCGTCCAGCGTCTGTCGCAGCTCTCGCGTGCGCTCCGCGACCTGAGCCTCAAGCTGCTGCCGCTGCGCGTCAATCGATCGCAGGCGGACAGCGAACGCGCCCGTCGCCACACCGGCGACCAAGGTGACCGCCAGAATCCGGAACCACCAAGTCTGCCAGAAAGGCGGCACCACGGTGACCCGGAGCGACGCACCCTCCTCATTCCAGACTCCGTCGCTGTTCGCTGCCTTCACCCGCAACGTGTAACTCCCGCCCGGCAGATTGGTGTATCTACCGAAGCGCCTCGTCCCGATCTGGTTCCAGGTCTCCTCCAGCCCCTCCAACTTGTATGCATAGCGATTTTCCTCGCGTTGCGCGTAGCTTAACCCGGCGACCTCGAACTCGAAGAAGGTGTTTGGCCAATGGAGAGTGATCTCCGACACGGCGTCCACTGGACGCCCCTCCACCAAATCCTCCCCCGCCTGCGACAGGGAAGTGAAGACGACCGGTGGCGCAATGGGGTTCGCCGCGATCTCGTCGGGCTGGAATACGTTGAGTCCCTCCACACCCCCGAAGAACGCCGTGCCATCGGCGGCCTCGAAGCACGCGCCCTGGTTGAACTCACTCTGCAACCCATCCTTCACTCCATAGGTCGCGAAGGCCTCGGCTGTCGGATCGAATCTGGACAACCCGCCGTTCCCACCCAGCCAGAGTCGGTCCATCTTGTCCTCAAGGATACAGTAGACCGTATCGCTCAACAGACCATCCGCCACCGTGTACCTCTCGAAACCCTCTTCACCCCGCTCGTACCGATTCAAGCCAGCCACTGTTCCCACCCACAGTACGTTCGAATCATCGACGTACAGCGTCACCACCGTGTCGTTACTTAGGCTGCGCTCGTCATCTGGGTCGTTCCGGTAGGTCTGGAAGGTCCCGGTGTCCCTCACCAAATTGCTCAAGCCTCCGAACGAGCCCACCCAGACCTCTCCCTCTCGATCAACTGCCACGGAGGTGACGTAATCGTGCGGCAGGCTGCCGGGATTGGCTGGATCGTGCTTGTAGAAGACTGCTTCCCCGCTGCCCCGTTCCACCCTAGCCAACCCATTCCCAAAGGTCCCCAACCACAGGTAATCCCCGTCCTCGACGATGCCAAACCCACCCGGAACATCGTAGGTGGTGAAGCGGCCCGTTTCCCGGTCCAGTGTGCCGAGCCCGCCCCCCAGCGACCCGTCCCACGTGCCCACCCA
>CAZGSX010000017.1:14029-39128 GCA_964528475.1 uncultured Anaerolineales bacterium | reverse complement strand
CCGCGCTCAGTTCACCGAGCCGGCCATGTCCGAGCTGGCGCAGGAGAGCATCGAGGTCTTCGAGAATTTCGCCGATGTGATCGGCATACCCGGCTATGACATCGATCTCCATCAACAGGGCTATCTCTTCGTCACCGAGGATTCTGACATGGTTGACGAGGTGGAGGCAGCGGTGGAGAGGCATCAAGAGCTGGGCGTGACCGATTCCGAATTCCTGAGTGGGGATGCGGCTCGGGACCGGTTTCCCTTTCTCTCCGACACGATCGTGGCAGGGACCTTCCGCCAGAAGGACGGTTGGCTGTCGACTCACGAGGCGACCCAAGGGTTTGCCAAAGGATCCGAGGCGCAGTTCTTGCTGAGCACGAAGGCCACGGACGTCCTGCAGGACGGGCAAGGGGTGTGCGGGGTCGAGACCTCCCGAGGCACCATCGCCACGCGTATCGTGGTCAACGCCGCCGGGCCCTTCGCGGGCGAGGTGGGTCGGATGGTGGGGCTCGACTTCCCATTGGAACCTGTGCGCCGTCAGAAAGTCTTCCTGTCCCAACAGCCGCTCGTGCCGCCGGACGCTCCGCTGACCATCGATATCGTGCGTGATTCCTACTGGCGGCCCGAGACGGGAGGCGCCTACATCGCCTGGGTTGACCCAGACGAGCCCGTAGATGAGGATCCGTCCGAACAGGTGTATGCCGATCCTCATTTCGCCGCGATCGTCCTGGAGAAGCTGATCAACATCACCCCGCTCTGGGAGGAGGTGGCGATAGGTCTGAAGAAGGCCGATGTCCATCCCAGCGCGGGTTACTACGTTTACACGCCCGACGATCAGCCGCTCATCGGTCCCGTGCCAGAAGTACCGGGCTTCTACCTCAACTGTGGCTATTGGGCCGGTGTCATGCTTTCGCCAGCGGCGGGGAAGCGTGTGGCCGATCTGGTCACTGGTGCGATGGAGCCGCAGGAGAACATCCTGCGCCCGACGCGCTATGAGGAAGGGATCGTTCTGGAGGGTGGCAGTTTCCTGCGGGGACACTAGGGCACCAGACTGGCAAAGAGGCCCGGGCAGACGAGAAGGGATGTGTTCTGTTCACTTTTTCATGGCAGTTGCACGAGAAGGGCTGCCGCATCGTGACGTTGACCGAGGGCATGACGAGCGAGTGAGCTGAAAGAAATCCATCTTGAACATGCCAGTGACCTGCACCGGGCCGTCGATGACGCGTTGAGTGGGTATCCGGCTGGGGCTTCCGTCGGCGTGATGCCCTATGGGGGGCTCGTCCTACCGACGCTAGCTAGATAAGGAGATGACACAAATGCTTCAACAGTGGCGGGAGTTTCTATCGCCCGATGACATAGAGAAGATTCACAGCACGAGCATGAAGACCATGGAGCAAGTGGGCGTGCGATTCCCCCACGAGGATGTGCTCCAGGTGTTTGAGAAGCACGGTTTCCGCACGGAGGGTGAGACGGTCTTCTTCGAAGAGCAGCAGGTGATGGATGCGCTTGCGTCGGTTCCTAGGCCGTTCACCATTCACGCTCCGAACCCCGATAAGAGTGTCGTGGTTGGAGATGGTAGCCCAGTCTTCGCGCCTGGCTACGGCGCGCCTTTCCTGGTTGACTATGAGAAGGGCAAGCGCGAGCCCACGATGGAGGACTATGAGAATTTGGTGCGCTTGGTGGACGCGTTGCCCAACCAGAATATGAGCGGACATCTGCTGGTCGAACCCGCGGACGTCTCGTCCGAGGCGGCACACCTGCTGATGCTGAAGGCCCATATGCTTCACTCGGACAAGCCCTTTATCGGCAGTGCAGAGGGCGAGGTTGGGGCGCGGCATACCATGGAGATGGCGCACATCCTCTTCGGGGGGGAGATCGGCGAGCGTCCCGTGACGGTCGCTCTGATCAATAGCCTCAGCCCGCTGGGTTACAGCGATGAGATGTTGAGGGCTTTGAAGGTGTATGCGGAGCAGCGGCAGCCAGTGGTCATCGCGGCCCTAGCCATGGCCGGGTCGACGGGGCCCATCACGCTGGCCGGGTTGCTGGCCATGCAGAATGCAGAGCTGCTGGCAGGAATGGTCCTGACTCAGCTTATCAGTCCGGGGACGCCGGCCATCTATGGATCCACGTCCACCAATATCGATATGAAGACCGGCGCGCTGGCCATTGGCAGCCCGGAGTGCTCGCTGATGATCAGCGCGCACGCCCAACTTGCCCGGTACTATGATATCCCGTCGCGGAGCGGAGGGGCCCTGGCGGACGCCAGTTTCCCCGATGCCCAGGCGGGCTTCGAGTCCATGCTCGGCCTTCTGACCACAGTCAACAGCGGGATTGACTTCGTGCTTCATGCGGGTGGCATCCTCACCTCCTACCTGGCCTTCTCCTATGAGAAGCTCGTCCTCGATGACGAGATGTGCGGCATGATGCGGCGCTACGAGAGAGGAATAGAGGTCGCTCCCGAGACCTTGGCCTATGATGTCATCGAAAACGTGGGGTCGGATGGCAACTACTTGGTGGAGATGCACACGGTGCAGCGCTGTCGGACCGAGTTCTGGACGCCCGACGTGGCCGATCGGGCGGGCCTTGAGGAATGGATGGCGACCGGTCGGAAACGGGCGGTAGACCTCGCCCACGAGCGTTGGCAGAAGCTAGTGGCAGAGCACGAAGACCCGCCGTTGGATGAGCTCACAGTTCGCCAGTTGGAGAGTTTCGTGGAGGAGCGTCTATCCTGACGTGTTCGCTTGGTAGATTGCATTCAGCATTGGGTTAGGCTGGGCGGCTTGTGCTCTCGATGCACAGGCTAGGCAAATCGGGTTAGGCGATCTTCGCCGCGTCCCGACAAGAAGGAGGAGGCGTAAATGCTAGTAAAGAATAGAATGACAAAGAACCCCATCACGGTCAAGCCCGATCTCCCGATCGCAGAGGCGCTGGAGTGGATGCGGCGAGAGAAGGTGCGTCACTTCCCAGTGGTGGACAAGAAGGGGAAGCTGGCTGGCGTCGTGGCGCGTGACGATCTTCTTTATGCTTCGCCGTCGCCGGTTACCTCGTTGAGCATGTGGGAAGTCACCTACCTCATGTCCCAGGTCACGGTGAAGGAAGCGATGACCGAGGACGTGATCACCACCACGGAGGATACGCCCCTTGAGGAGGCGGCGCGTATCATGTTCGACGAGAAGATCGGCTGTCTGCCGGTGATACGTGACGGGACCGTCGTCGGCATCATCACCGAGTCCGATCTGTTTGCGGCTTTCCTGGAGCTGTTCGGCGGTCACCAGAAGGGTGTGCGCCTGACGGTGCTGGCGCCTTACTACAAGGGCTCGTTGGCTGACATTGCCACAAGGATCACGGAGGCGGGAGGGCTGATCATCGCTCTGAATGTGTTCGAGGGTGAGGATCCGTCCAACTGGGGATGCACGCTCAAGGTGACCGATATCGAGAAGGATGAGCTGCTGGAGACAGTTGAGCCGCTCATCGTGGAGGTTCTCGACGTACGCGTGATCTAGGTGACCGGTGTTCGGTGATTGGGCGCTGGACACGAGGATAACCGCTGAAACCGCAGGAGGAAGCAACCTATAGATCGGACGGAAGAGGCTTGGAAGAGGTCGTTATCCGGTGGAGGCTAGGACAGGGGTTCTGTCCGTGGCCACGAAGCGTGTCAACGCTGCTGCCCTGAGGACGCCGGGACCTGCTGCTTGACACGGCGATCAAGGCTCGTGAGATGGATGCGATGTGAGGGCCGGATGTGGACCACACGGGTGTATCCGGTTGAAGTTTAGAACATTGGGTGCCATGTGTGGACTGGCTGCTGGCCTGAGCGATGGATGAGGATTAGCACAATCGGAGGTAAAAGCAATGAGTGACATTCTGGAACAGCTGGCCACAGGCGTTATCGAGGGTAACGTTGGGGTCATGCAGGATCTGACTGAGCAGGCGCTGGACGAGGACGTTGGAGCGGGCGAGATCCTGAACGATGGATTGATGGTTGGGATGAACCACGTCGGTAAGGAGTTCAAGGCTGGCAACATGTTCGTGCCTGAGGTGCTGCGCTCAGCCAAGGCGATGAAGGAATCCATGCAGCTCCTCCAGCCGCTGCTGACTGCAGCAGAGGCCGAGGCTCGCGGCAGGCTGCTGATTGGGACGGTGAAGGGCGACCTGCATGACATCGGCAAGAACCTGGTGGGTATGATGTGCGAGGGCGCTGGCTTTGAGGTCAAGGATCTGGGCACCGACGTGGAGGCCGATGAGTTCCTCGAGGCGATCAAGGACTTCGAGCCGGACATCGTAGGCATGTCAGCGCTGCTGACCACCACGATGCGAACCATGGGGGACACGATTAAGGCCATTGAAGAGGCCGGCCTACGCGATCAGGTGAAGGTCATGGTCGGTGGTGCCCCCGTCACCCAGCGATTTGCGGACGATATTGGCGCCGATGGCTATGCCGCGAACGCGGCGTCGGCCTCGGACATGGCCAAGAAGTTCGTCGGTGCTGCATAGCAGGTCGAGGGGTGCGGGATTCCCGGGCCGCGCGGGCGATGGAGGCCTTTGTCATCAACGGGCTCTCTGGCACGTAGTGTCAGTCTCGCCACACCCACCAACGGCCTGCCACGATGAGTGCACCTGAAACGCTCTGCGAGATGAGTAAGGAGATCTTCTAAATGAGGACAAACTACAGAGTCAATTCAGGCGTGCGTTTTCGCATGCTGTCTGACGATCAGCTTGAAGAGCTGTTCCTAGGCGTGCTGCATGTCCTGGAGGATACGGGCCTCGAGGTCCATCACGAGGAATCTCGAGAAATCCTGAAGGAAGCCGGAGCGTGGGTCGACGGCTTGCGCGTACGTCTTCCTTCCTGGCTGGTGAAGGAGTCATTGAGAAAGGCTCCGCGCAGCTTCACCCTGTATGCGCGCGACGGCAATCCCGAGCACAACATCCACATTGGCCCGGGGCGAGCGCATTTTGGCCCTGGACCCACGTGTCCGAACTTCATAGACGTGGAGACCTTGGAGCGGCGGCCGTACATCAAGGAAGACGTTTCCAAGGTGGCGAAGGTCGTGGATGCGCTGCCCAACATCGACTTCTGCGAGTCGTTGGGCTCCGTGGACGACGTACACCCGGATCTGAGCGCGCTTTACGAGTTCGCCAATATGTTCCCGAACACCAGCAAACCCATTGTTGCGTGGTCGTTCGACAAGTACGACTCCGAGGGCATTCACGAGATTGCGGTTGCCGAAGCAGGCGGTCAGGAGGCCTTCGAAAAGCGCCCTAACTACGTTCACTACTGCGAACCGCTCTCACCGTTGGTCAGCACGTTCGAGGCGCTTGACAAGCTGGTCTTCGCAGCCAGAAAGCGAATTCCTCTGGTCTTCACCCCGTGCCCCCTCGCCGGTGGCACGGCACCGATCACCGCCGCCGGTATCATCACACAGGGCGCAGCGGAGTCTTGGATGGGGTTGACCATCGCGCAGCAGATCCAGCCCGGCCTGCCCTTCATCATGGGCGGCGTTTTCTCCGTGATGGACATGAACGCGATGATACTCGCCTACGGCGCACCGGAGCTTCCGCTGATGATGGCGGGGCTCACAGAGCTGGCGCATTACGCCGGCTTGCCGCTGTGGCAGACAGGTGGCTGCACAGACTCAAAGACCTTCGATGAGCAGGCGATGATCGAGGGCTCGATGTCGGTGTACTTCTCGGCTCTGACAGGGGGCGATCTCTGCCACGACGTTGGCTACACGGAGAGCGCCATGACGGGTTCGGTCTTCCAGTTGGCGGCAATGGATGAGGCCATCGGCTACGCGCGCCGGATCACGCGCGGGATTGAGGTCAACGAGGATACGTTGGCGGTGGACGTGATCAACAACGTGGGACCGAATGGCCACTATCTTATGCAGGAACACACGCGCCGCTACTACAAGAACGAGTTCTGGTACCCCACTCTGAGTGATCGACGTAACTTTGAGGAGTGGGATATGATGGGCCGCAAGTCCTTGAAGGACCGAACAGTCGCCCGGGTACGTGACATCCTGGCCAGCCACGAGCCGTCCCCGTTGAAGGAGGGTACGGATGAGGTCATCCAGCGGGCGCTGGAGGAGGCCGAGGATCGCGTCCAGCAGGATTGGTGGGCGGACCGAGAGGTCGCTGACTGAGCGTGTCTTACCACAAGAACCAGAGGCCCTGGGGACCGACGTTAAGGTCGAATGCTAAGGGGCGAAGCCCCATCTGCCTGAGGACAAAGAATAGAGGAGCCAAAAGATGAGCACAGTCTATGAACAACTCGCGACTGCCGTACTTGAGGGGAATAGGGATCCCATACCCGGCCTGATTGAGCAAGGGCTGGAGGAAGGAAAGACAGCCAAGGAACTCCTGGACAACGGATTGATCGTGGGGATGGACGAGGTGGGCGTCCGCTTCAAGCGTGGCGATATGTTCGTACCCGAGGTGCTGATGTCAGCAGAGGCGATGAAGGCCGGTATGGTGCCGGTGCGCCCGCTGCTGGTGGAGGCCAAGGAGGAGATGCTGGGCACCGTGTTGCTGGGTACCGTCGAGGGGGACCTGCACGATATCGGTAAGAACCTCGTGGGCATGATGTGCGAGGGGGCCGGCTTCGAAATCGTCAACCTGGGCTTCGACGTGCCGCCGGAAAAGTTTATCGAGGGCATCAAAGAGCACCAGCCCGACCTCGTCGGCATGTCCGCTTTGCTGACGACCACGATGCGCGCGATGGGGCACACCATCAAGGCCATCGAAGAGGCTGGGTTGCGCGACCAGGTGAAAATCATGGTCGGTGGTGCACCGGTCGATGCAGAGTTCGCCGAGCGCATCGGAGCTGACGGTTATGGTTCGAATGCGCCCTCGGCTGCTGATCTGGCGAAGAGACTCGTCGGCGCTGCGTAGGTCGGGGTGTTCGGCCCACGCGGCTAGGTTTGAACAGAGGAGATATCTCCATGCAAGTCAGAAAGACGAACTACAAAGTGAATGCCACCCCAACGTTTGAGGTGCTCACCGAGGAGGAGATCGAGGCCATATACTTCTCCGCGCTGCGCGTGCTCTACGAGACAGGGGTGCGGGTTTACGAGGAAGAGGGCGTCGAGGTCGCCCACGCCGGCGGCGCTATAGTAGAGGATACCACGGACGACAGCAGTCTGGTCAAGATCCCGCCGTGGATGGTCGACAAGGCCCTCTCCACGCTCCCGCGTAAGGTCGTCGTGACAGGGCCGGATCGGAAGTACCGGATGGAGCTGTACAAGGACCAGATGTATTTCGGTGCTGGGTCCGACACGCCTTTCACGTGGGATCCGTACACGGGTGAGCGACGGCGCGCTAAATATGAGGACGTGAAGAACTTCGCCAAGATTGCCCAGGCGATGCCTAACATGGACTTCCATATGTCGCTGGGTATCGTCCAGGACACGAACGTCGGCACGTATGACCGCTGGCAGTATCTGGCGATGCTGGAGGGGACATCCAAGCCCATCAACATCACGGCTGTAGACCTCGACGGACTCCGAGATCAGCTCGAGATGGCCTATGTCCGCGTTGGGGGCAAGGAGGAGTTTGAGAAGGGGCCGATCTTCTCCCTATACATCGAGCCTGTCTCACCCCTCAGCCATTCGGAGGAGGTCGTCCAGAAGCTGCTCTTCGCCACCGACCACGGCATCCCCTTCGTCTACACGCCGTGCCCGCTGGCGGGCGCTACGTCACCCTGCACGCTTGCTGGTACAGCGGTACAGGCTCTGACGGAGAGCCTGTTCGGCATCGTGCTGAGCCAGCTGCGCAAGCCGGGCGCGCCTCTGATCATCGGCGGTTTGATGTCCAACATGGATATGCGGACGACGGTCTACTGCTATGGCTCGCCGGAGATGGCGCTTCTGAGCGCTGCGTATACGCAGATCACGAAGTGGCTAGGCGTTCCCGAGTATGAGACGGCTGGATGCTCGGATGCCAAGCTGTTCGATGAGCAGGCGGCGCTGGAGGCGACGTTCAACGTCACCACTGCTGGCCTCGTGGGCGGCAACATGATCCACGACGTTGGCTACCTAGAGCAGGGGTTGACCAGCTCGATGGAGATGATGGTCGCTTCGAACGAGATCATCGACCGACTGAAGCGGATCATGAAGGGCATTCCCGTAAACGACGAGACGAAGGCTCTCGACGTGATGGACGAAGTGGGGCCCGGTGGTCACTATCTGGAGCACGATCACACCTACGACCGCTTCCGTGATCTGATCTGGCACGGTGAGCTGACGGATCGCCAGAACTGGGAGAACTGGGATCTCGGTGGGCGCGAGACGTTCAAAGATCGCGTCCATGCGAAGGTGCTGGAGATTCTGGAGGCCGACACTGAGCCGCTCCTGGATGAGGATATGTACAACGAGCTCCGACGTATCTGCGAGGTGGCGGACGAGCGCCACAAGGATGAGGAGCTGGACTACGACATGTTTGTGTGAGCCACGCTGCCGGGGCGAATAGCTTCATGCTGTTCCCCCTGAGCAGCTTTGGCCACCCTTGCGGAGGCTTGGGCAACTCCATCAATAGAACCGTCGACGAATACGCGTCAACGAACCCTTCAATGCAGCTCGACCTGCTACGCTGCCCAATGCCGATTAACAACACGGCCGTCACGAGGGATGACCACCATCGTCGCCGACAACGCCGTCACTATGAAGCTATCAACGCAGGTCATCAACAAGGCCGTTCAACGCTCTTAGTTCAAGACTGCCTACAATGATGGTCGAGATCGCTGTGGCTCGAGAGCTGTCATGAGCCTCCGCAAGGGCTTCAATACGTCTCTCTGTTAACCGGCCCCTCTTCTCCCTATGGGAAGGGGGGCTGCTATGGGTTTGGTGAGGTAAGCGTTGGATACGAACAAGAGCTCGCGGAAGCTGGTTCTAGGCATTGATACCGGTGGCACTTACACAGACGGTGTGCTGCTGGATTACGAGTCACGCGAGGTGTTGGCCACGCACAAGAGCCTGACCACTAGGCGTGACTTCGCCATTGGTATTGAGCGGGTCATTGAGGGAATAGCCATTGCGGATCCCGCTGAGATCCGCATGGTGTCTGTCTCCACCACTCTGGCCACCAATGCCATCGCCGAGGGGAAGGGTAAGAGGGTCGCTCTACTGCTGATTGGGTATGATCCTGAACTGATCTCGTCTTTCAACATGGGGAGCCGGTTTGCCACGCCGAACTACTACTACTTCGGCGGCGGGCACGATCTCTACGGGCGAGAGAAGGAGGAGCTGGATCTGCCGGCTATTTTGGATAAGGTCAGCGCGGTCAAGACGGATGCGGATGCCATCGCTGTGTCCAGCTACTTTAGCCCCCTCAATCCGGACCACGAGAATCGCGTCTATGCGGCTGTGACTCGCGTTTGTGACCTGCCGGTGGTGCTCGGTCACCAGCTTTCGACGCGACTGGGCTCGGTTGAGCGTGCCACGACCGCTGCGCTAAATGCCTCGTTGCTGGCCGTTCTGCAGGACTTCGTCATTGCGGTGCGTCGTGCGATGGAGCAGCGTGGAATTGACGCCCCGCTGATGATGGTTCGCGGGGATGGCACGCTGATGAGCGACGAGTTTGCCTCTCGTACGCCGGTCGAGACGATCCACTCCGGGCCGGCAGCCAGCGCCATCGGCGGGCGTTTCCTCTCCCGGCTGGATGACGCCTTAGTGGTGGATGTCGGAGGTACCACCACTGACCTAGCGCTCATTGAGGCCGGCGAGGTAACGGTCAGCGAGGAGGGTGCCAGTGTTGGGGATTACGAGACGGCGGTCAGCGCAGCAGATCTGTACTCCGTTGCCTTGGGAGGGGACAGCCACATCAAGTGGAGCGGTGAAGAGCACGTTGCTCTGGGCCCAGAGCGTGTTGTTCCACTAGCCCATCTGGCGGCCGATCACCCTCAGGTCAAGAGCCGTCTCCAAGCCCTCTCGCGACGCGCGTGGGGAGAGGCCGGCCCCGAGTGGCTGGAATATTGGTATCTTTTGCGTCACCCGGAGGAGAAGCAGGCTCGGCAGTCCGCACAGGCGAGCCGGTTGATTGAGTTTCTGGAGAGCGGGCCCAAGCCGGTACCCGAGATCGTGGATCATCTCGGTGTCCTTCACGTGGGGCAGATCGGCGTGGACGATCTCTGGCGTGAAGAGATCCTCGGCAAGTCCGGTTTGACCCCTACCGATGTGCTCCACGTGGAAGGCCGTTACCTCCCGTGGGATGTGGAAGCCGCTGTCCTGGCCCTCCAGATCTTCTCCCACTACCGGTTCAAGGAGCCCGAGGAGATCCAGGAGAGAGTATGGCAGCGGGCGACGGAGATGGTGGTCCATGCCGTGGTTACGTTTCTCAGCAAGCAGACGTTGCCCCCGCCCACCGAGATCCGGCGGGCAGGGGAGGATAATATCGGACGCTGGTTCTTCTTCAACAGCATTCATGGTGGGCATCCGCACCTGGAGACGCTGTTCCGATTGCGTGAGCCTGTTGTGGGCATCGGTGCCCCGGCAGCTTTTTTCCTGAAGAATGTCGCGCGCGCGCTCCACGCCGAGCTTGTCCTGCCAGAGCATCACCCCGTGGCGAATGCTCTGGGTGCCGTCGCTGGCAGCGTGATGGTGGTTGAGGAGGTGTTGGTCTATCCGCGGCTTGATAAGTCGGGTCTTGAGGTCTTGGGCTACTACGTCCAGACCAGCGAGGACCGGACGGATTTCGATGAGGAGGCCTTGGAACGGTGCCTTGAGTTCGCCAAGGACTTGGCGCGAGAGCGTGCGCTCGCGGCCGCGGTCCGTTCGGGGGCTGACAATCCGGAGGTGGTCGTCGGCTTGGAGACGGAGGGTCTGGATACGTATCGCATCCGAGCGAAGGCTATGGGTAACCCGCGGCTGGCGAAGTGAGGTGAGGAGGAAGGGCAAGACGGCGGTGAGTTGCCCGGCTCGGCCTATTGGGGATGTAGCCTGGCTGGTACCGCGTTTTTGTCGATCATAGTCTACGGAGGTAGGCAATGGAATTGGTGCGAGTTGACACGCAACGCGCTTACGACTTGATCTGGGAGAAGATCACGACGTTGGAGTTGCCCCCCGGGGCGCCGATCAATGAGCAGGAGCTGGCCGAGGCGTTCGACATGGGCACAGTGCCCGTCCGAGAGGCGTTGAAGTGGCTGGCTCATGAGAACCTGGTGGACGTCACAGAACGCCAAGGCATCTACGTGGCCGATGTGAACGCAGAGGACCTTCAACAAGTCAGCGAGATGCGGTTGTCACTTGAGTCGTTAAGCGCGCGCCTAGCTGCCAGAAGAGCGCAGCCCGATGACCTGGTTGTGTTGAATGCCTTGCGCAAGGAGCAAGAGGCGCTCGAGGCCGAGGGGGCACGCGACTTGTTCGATCTGGATCACCGCTTCCATCAGGCGGTGGCGAAGGCAGCTCACAATAGGTACCTGCTCCAGACGCTCGAACGTCTGTTTGGGCTGTCTCGTCGTCTCTGGTACCTGGTGTTACCCCATCTGCAGACACTCTCCTCCAGTGTCGAGATGCACGTGGCTCTTGTGGGGGCCATCGAACAAGGCGATGCCGATCGCGCTGAGGAGATCATGCAAGAACACGTCAAGGAGTTCTACGACGACGTTCGAGAGATCTTGATGGCGGAAGAGTAGAGAGGAGAGGATCCAATGACGTCTGCACGGGATGAAGTAAAAAGGATCTACGAGTCGATTCGAGACCAGATCATCACCCTCGAATTGGAGCCAGGGATGCCGCTCAATGAGCGACATCTGGCGGAGGGCCTGGATGCGGACCTGGCAGCGGTGCAGGAGGCACTCCAGCTGTTGGAGCACGATCGCCTGGTGGTGATCACCCCCCGGCACGAGCACGGCACCTATGTGGCTAATGTCGATCTCGCCGACCTGGACCAGCTGAGTGAGATCCGCCTGACGCTAGAGGGGCGCTGCGCGCAGTTGGCCGCTGGACGGGCGACCGACGAGGATCTGGCAGCGCTGGAATCAGTGCGCGAAGAGCACGCCGCCCTCCCGCTGAAGGATTCCCGACGGCTTTTCGAAGTGGATCACAAGTTTCATCAGGCTATCGCCGAGGCGGCGCGTAACAAGTATTTGTCCGACATGCTGGAGCGTCTCTACGCTCTTTCACAACGGTTGTGGTACCTGGTTCTTGACCGTCTGGACTTCCTGCCCGCCGCCGTTGAGGAGCATCTCGATCTCCTGGAGGCTATTCGAGCTGGAGACGGCAGCCGTGCCCAGGAGATTATGGCGCATCACGTGGAGAGCTTCTACAACAAGGTGCGGAAACTCCTCACGGTGACGGTCGAGGTGAGCTACGGTGAGGACGTGCGGTCGGTCGTCGTGGAGGAGAACGCTCTCTTGGGGGGTGCTATCGTATCCACCGGATTGCCTCTGGAGCAGCCCTGCGGTGGACGCGGCACCTGTGGCAAGTGCAAGGTCCTGGTCGAGGGCGACTTAGCGCCGTTGGATGACGCGGAGCAGAAGCTTCTCTCCCCTGCGGAGATAGCCGCCGGGTATCGCCTGGCCTGCCGTGCTCGTGTGATCGGCGACGTCTCGGTCACGTTGGCCCCTATCGTCGTCTATTCCAACAAGATCTTTCGCGCCTCTGACGACTACATCAAGCGCAAGGACGTGCCCTTGGGCCTGGCTATCGACTTGGGCAGTACCACGGTGGCCGCGTTTGTGACCACGCTGGACAACGGCAAGGTGTGTGCTGGTGCAGCGGCGCTGAATCAGCAGACCATCTTCGGCGCGGACGTCATCTCGCGTCTCGCTGCAGCGGAGCAGGATAGAGAGACGGCGGAGCGGATTTCCACGCTGGCCCTCTCCTCCATCGTGCAGGCCATCGATGCGCTCCGGCTTTCCCCCAAAGTCAAGGAGCGAGTTGAGAAAGTGACCATCGTCGGCAATTGCGCTATGCATCACCTGCTCCTGGGGTACCCGGTCGATTCGCTGAGCACGCTCCCCTTCCAGCCTCACGACACGGCCGCGGTCAAGTCGGCGGACGGCGTGCTTGGCGACCGCTTTGGCGGCGTCTTTCCCTCGTCCGTAGAGGTGGCCCTGCCCCCGCTCATTGGTGGTTTTGTCGGCTCCGATGCGCTAGCCTGCCTGGCTTACTACGGCTTTGACCGCGCTCCTGGTCCCATGGCCGCCATCGACCTGGGCACGAACGGCGAGGTGATGGTCACTGACGGCGAGCGCATCCTGGTGGCGTCCACCGCTGCCGGTCCGGCTTTTGAGGGGGTCAATATCTCCTGCGGCTCTCGCGCTGTCGATGGAGCCATTGTCGGGGTGAAGGCCAACCAAGACGATGGCAGTCTCACCTTGACCACCATCGGAGACCATCCTCCGGTCGGGTTGACGGGGTCTGGGCTCCTCGAGCTCGTCTGTCAACTGCGCCGGATCGGGGCGGTTGATCGCACCGGGCGCCTGGTTGTTGATCATCCCTCCTTTGGGCAGCGCATCAGCACAAGTGAGGAGGGTGTGCCTCGTCTGCTCATCACAGAAGAGGGGGTCGACCGCCGCGGGTTCGAGCCCGATGAGGAGGGCGTCCAGGTTCCCCTCTATCTGACCCAGCTTGACATACGGGAACTGCAGAAGGCGAAGGGGGCCGTAAGCGCTGCCGCGGAGAGCCTGATGGCCCGGATGAATCTGCAACCCGAGGATCTGGAACGCATGATCCTCACCGGCTCCTTTGGCAGTCAGCTGAACATGGAGGCGGTGGTGGGTCTGGGCATGATTCCCGCCGTAGATCTGGACATCATCGAGACCTCGGGCAACGGAGCCGGCTTCGGAGCGGCCCTTTTCCTGGACGATGAGGAGTTCGAGCGTGGTGAGCGCATCGCCGCCATGGCGGAGCAAGTAGAGCTGGACCTGGAGCCCGAGTTCACTCAGCGTTACATCGAGGCTCTGGGACTACCGGGCATACCGGGACTCCTGGAGGACCCTCGACCCTCAGATTCATAGTTTGAGGTCTTCTCGGATAATGGGGGAGAGGCGCCTGCCCAGTGATAGCACCGGGCCCCTCCCCCCGTGGCATGGGCTGTGTAATCTGCGGAATCCGTGCAGTCTGCGGATAGGCTGGTCATTTTGAGCCCAGCCGAACAGTGTCCAGCTCTACGCTTCTCGACGCTCTTGTGGCTATCGATCAGTACCGACGTGACGCCAGAAATGACTATGGCAGAGGGGAAGGTGGCTGACGACTGGAAGATATCTCCGCGGCCCAGGGCTGCCGGGTACCTGGCTGTCCTTCTGGCCACCGCGTGCTGGGGGTCCTCGGGCATCTGGGTGCAGTTCATCGTCGAGGCCAGTGGAGTAGCAGCC
Source organism: uncultured Anaerolineales bacterium (assembly GCA_964528475.1). GTDB lineage: Bacteria > Chloroflexota > Anaerolineae > B4-G1 > B4-G1 > SKLM01. The sequence continues at coordinate 24,832 of CAZGSX010000017.1, read as the reverse complement.
CTCCCTCTGGCTTTCTGGCGCGATCTCACCACCTTCTTGGTCCTCTTCCTGGGGTTGCGGTTGCTATCTCCCGCTTGGCTATCAGTGAAGAAGCAGGATTTGAAGTGGCTCGTTGGCCTGGGGGCCAGTCTTGGGGTCTTTCACGTCTTCTGGAACTTGGGCGTTCTCCTTAACGGGCCGGCCGTGGCCACCGTGCAGCAGGCAGCCATGCCAGCTATCGTCGGCATCGCGGCATCCCTCATCTGGGGCGAGCCGCTGACTGTCCGCAAGGTCGGCGCCATCATCCTGACCTTTGTTGGCACCGTGCTGGTGTCCGGGGTGAACATCCTGGGCGAGGCCGATTTGACCCTGGGTGGCTTCCTTGTGGGTCTCGGCATTCCCTTTGCCTACGCTGCATGGAACCTGTTTGGCAAGAGGGTGAGGCGAAGCTACAACCCGGTGACGATATTAACCTACGGTTTCGGTTTCGGGGCGCTCATCTTGCTCCCCTTTCAGTTCTTCAGCCCACAGCCGTGGCCTGTGACGGTTCAGGCCGGCCTCTGGTTCGCGGGACTGATTGGGGTGGCGACCATCCTCGCCTTTGTCGCCTATACCTTTGCCTTGGGACACCTTCAGGCTAGCGTGGCCAGCATCCTTGCCATGGCGGAGATACCAATTGTCGCTGTCTATGCCTATGTGCTCCTGGGTGACCGTATGACCGTGGATCAGATTCTTGGGGCATCGCTGGTCGTAGCCGGGGTCCTGATGTTGTCGTGGCCAGAGAGATGGAGCAGGAGGGGGCGTCGTTCGAGAGCGGAGCGCGCACGCTGAGGGGAGATGGCATGGCGACGAAGACGTTGCCCATGGAGCTGCTGGATCAGAAGGACATTCGCTACGACGTACACGAGCACGAAGAGGATCAGTATACAGCGGAGGGGGTCGCTGAGGACCTGGGCGTTCGCGTCGCACAGGTCCTCAAGGCGATGCTCGTCCGTTGCGACGGCAGTTGGTACGTCCTGGTGGTCGTTCCGGGAGATCGGCGCCTCAGCCTGGAGAAGGTAGGCAGGACCGTGGGTGCTGCGAAGGTGAACCTGGCCTCGAAGCAGGAGGTGGAGCGCATCACGGGCTACACGGTGGGAGCCGTTTCCGTTGTGGGTTTCCGCCAGGGGGGTGTATTGACCTTTGTCGACCGGAACGTACTCGACCTCGAGCAAGTGATCATCAGTTCGGGACGCCCCGATGCTGCATTGGGACTCTCGGCCCAGGATATGATGGCAGCCCTGGAGGGAGCCCAGGTGGGTGACTTCTGTGAATAGCAGGTGGATCTAAACATGGGAACGAGCGTGGTCCTGGGTGTTGATACGGGTGGTACATACACGGATGCGGCGCTGGTCGATCATCAGACTGGCCATGTGCTCGGCGGAGCCAAGGCGCTTACCACCCGCTATGATCTGGCCATAGGGATTGAGGAGGCCATCCGGGCGGTTCTGAGGAAGGAGGACGTCAAACCCGCAGATGTCCGTCTCGTGGCGTTGTCGACTACGTTGGCCACCAACGCCATCGTCGAGGGACAGGGACGCTCAGTGGGTCTCCTGCTCATAGGGTACGACCGCGAGCTTGTCTGCCAGTACGACCTGGAGCGGCAGCTGCCCACCGAGCATCTCGTCTATCTCCGCGGCGGCCACGACGTCGTGGGCGAGGAGTTAGAGCCCCTGGATGAAGAGGCGGCACGGAGGGCGATTCTTACCTGGAGGGACGAGATTGAGGGGTTCGCCGTCTCCGGCTTCTTCGGCGTCTACAACCCGGCCCACGAGTTACGGGTGGAAGCGCTGGTGAGAGAGTTGACCGATCTGCCCGTCACGTGCGGTCACGAGCTGACCAGACGCCTGGACTCGGTGCGGCGTGCCACCACGGCTGCGCTTAACGCCCAGTTGATCCCCCTGCTCCAGGAATTGATCGCCACCGTGCGGCGTACGCTGAGCGGAATGGGCGTTCTGGCTCCTTTGATGGTTGTCAAGGGTGATGGGTCGCTGGTTCGGGCTGATTGGGCCCTGAGGCGACCTGTCGAGACCATCCTTTCCGGTCCGGCGGCCAGCGTCGTTGGGGCCCGGCATCTGGCCGGTCGTCACGATGTGTGGACGGTGGACGTCGGTGGGACCACCACGGACATTGCGGCCCTCAACGATGGACGTCCGCGGCGAAATCCGGATGGGGCGCGCGTCGGTGGATGGCGAACGATGGTGGAGGCGGCCGATGTGCACACCATCGGGCTGGGAGGCGATAGCCACGTCCGAGTGAATGGCCAGAGCTTCGTCATCGGCCCGGACAGAGTGATCCCCCTCTGCCTATTAGCCAGCCAGTACCCGGGGGTGATGGACAGGCTGAGATCTCAGGAGCAGGACAAGACGGCAGGACGTGCGGGGCAGTTCGTCGTGGCACAGCGGCGGGGTGTGACCGGGCTCGGGGCCGAGAGGCGGAGCCTGGTGCAGGCCCTGGAGGATGGTCCGCGTGCCCTCACAGACTTGGTCAACGAGGCACCCCTGGCTGCTCAGTGGGTGAGACGGCTCGAGGCCAGGCAGATTCTTTTGCGATCGGCCTTCACGCCGACGGACGCCCTCCACGCGCTGGGCCGACTCGATCTCTGGAATGCCGCGGCTTCCCGGGTGGGTGGCGCCATGCTGGCCCGGGAGTTGGGCGTGGGGCTGGAGGCGTTCTGCGAGCAAGTGGTGAACGGGGTCTCTGATCGGGTGTCGCAGGCTCTGGTGACCAAGGTGCTCGAAGACGAGGCTGACCCGCCTGACTGGGAGAGCGAATCCACGGCACTGGAGCTCCTGAAACGGGCATTGGGGGCCAAACCGAACTCCGATCTCCGATGCCAACTGTGGCTTCGCCAACCCCTTGTGGCGATCGGAGCCCCGGTGGAGGCCTACTTGCCTCGCGTGGCGAAGCAGCTAAGAACGGAGCTCGTGGTCCCGCCGCACGCTGAGGTGGCGAACGCGGTGGGGGCGGTGACGGGCAGCGTCGTGCAGCAGATCCGGGTGACCATCCAGCCCCTGGACGACGATCGGTTCAGGCTACACCTTCCTGCCGCTATTGTGGATTTCGCCACGCTGGCGGAGGCTGTCCGCCGGGCCACGGAGACCATGACCGACGCGGTCGAGGCCATGGCCCACAAGGCCGGTGCTCAACAGGTTGAAGTGCGTGTCGAGCGAGAGGACAGGACCGCCCCTGTGCGTGGCGACCGGATCTACCTCGGCACCGAAATGACGTTTACGGCGGTGGGACGGCCAGCCCTGGCGAACTAGCAGGTCTCAGCGCTCCATTCCGGTTGATCACGTGGTAGGGCTCTTCCTTGCACCACTCCTAGGTTGCCACCGCTTAACGAACCGGAAGGGGCGGACGGCGATAGATCGCCACGGCCGCCCCTCGGATTCTCTCACCAAATGGCTCCGTGGCTCTGTCCCCGTTAGCGCCCCTGGGCAATACCTCCCCTCCGTCTCGCCACCCCTGACTATGCGGCTTCGAGGTGAGAGGTGCAGTTCGGGCAGCGGGTTGCCTCGATGGGGATCTCCGTCAGGCAGTACGGGCACTCCTTGGTGGTGGGCTCACTCGGTTGCTCCTCTTCACGCTGGAGGCGGTTCACCTGGCGGATCATCAGGAAGAGAGCAAAGGCGATGATAGCGAAATTCACGATCGTGTTGATGAACACGCCGTAATTGATCGTCGCCGCACCCGCTTCCTGTGCTGCGTCCAGGCTCTCGTACTGTCTTCTGGAAAGGTTAATGAAGAACTGCGAGAAATCTGCGTTCCCCAGCAGCACGCCGATCGGGGGCATCAGGATATCGTTTACGAATGAATTCACGATGCTGCCAAACGCGCTGCCAATGACTATACCGATAGCTAGGTCGACCACATTTCCGCGCAACGCGAATTCCTTGAACTCTTTCAGCATGGTCTGCCTTCTTCTCTTCCTGTGTGTAGCCAAGATCCTCTTACGGCCTGTGGAGCTGCCTCGTGCTGCTTATCTGGCTTTGTCCAGGGAGGGCGAGTCATACTCCTACGACAGGTCGGATGCGGTACTCTGAGTATACCGACCGGCCTGCGAAAGTCAACCGGCACAGGAGGCATTACTGAGTCTCGGAATCTGACGGCCGGTTACCGGCGAGAAGCGACCACTCCCTGCGATTGAGTCACGGTCTCGGAGTCTGGCATCCCTTCCGCTGCGAGCGGGACAGCACGCCTGGGGTGATATACTGCTCTTGGTTGGCTGCACACGGGTTCAGAACCCGTAGCGTCGCTGCGTCACTCGTAGCTTGTCGCCGGGCATGACCCTGTTATAATCTCAGCACTATGCTGAAATCGCGTTATGCGTTCCCCCTTGTCGCTCTGGCCGTGGCAGTCGTGACGGTGCTGGTGGCGTCGTTGGGCATGGTGGGTGTGATCCGGGCGTTGCCCGGTCGGTACGCCTACTACCTGCCGGAGCCGTTGCAGCGCGTGCGCCAGCGATCCCATCCCGAGACGCTTCCCACGCCCAGCTTGGGTGAGACTGGAGGTCCGCAGGGGGCGGTGCCAGCGTCGTCTACCGCTACGACCACAGCGCAGCCCACGGCGACTGAGAGCGTGACGTCGAGTGAGGATGTCGTGCCCAGCCTAACACCAGCGGTCGTGACAGATGCGCCGACGCCCTCTCCGACGTTGTCGCCTACGGCCACTCCTGCACCCACCGCTACCCCGCTGAGCCGTGTTGAGCTCACCGGCTTCCGGCATGAGCATCAGACGTGGAACAATTGCGGGCCTGCCACGATGACCATGCTCCTCTCCTACTGGGGTTGTGATCAGACGCAGCAGGACGCAGCCCCCGTGTTGAAGCCTGATTCGGATGACAAGAATGTCAGTCCAGGGGAGATGGTGGCCTACGCGCGGGATCAGGGCTATGAGGCGATTGCGCGCGTCAATGGCGACATCGATCGACTCAAGGCGCTGCTGCGGGGTGGGTTCCCGGTGGTGGTTGAAACGTGGTATGTGCGCGACGCGAGCGACCAGTTGGGCCACTACCGGCTGATCACCGGCTATGACGACACGGCGCGTCAGTTCCTCACTCACGATTCGCTCCACGGCCCGGATGTTCCGGTCGCCTATCGGGAGTTGGATGAGCTGTGGCGGGTCTTCAATCGACTCTATCTGGTCGCCTATACGCCTGAGTACCGGGATGAGCTAGCTGCAATTGTGGGGTCTGATCTGGACGATGCGGTGATGTACGCCGCGGCGCTGGACGTTGCCCGGGCCGAGGCCGCAGCTCCGCCGGGCGAGTGCGTGGCCTATTCGGACTGTGCGGACTGGGTGACCTTCTCTTGGTTCAACGTCGGCTCGTCGCTTACCTCCTTGGGACGGCACGAAGACGCTGCGGGGGCCTACGATCGGGCTCGTCAGCTGGGGCTTCACTATCGCATGTTGTGGTACCAGTTTGGGCCGTACGAGAGCTACTATGCGGTGGGCCGCTACGATGATGTCGTCTCCTTGGCAAACGCCACGCTTGCTACGGCTGGGAACCTAGAGGAGTCTTACTACTGGCGGGGGAAGGCTCGCCTGGCGCAGGGGGATGTCAACGGAGCTCGATCCGACTTCAGGGCAGCCCTGCGGTACCACGATGGTTGGTCTCAGGCGCTGGAGGCTCTAGCCGAGCTAGAGGGATCCTGAGGCACGCGGGCGGAATCAGGGCGACTCCTCTCCCGGTGCCCAGCGCCGCTCATCCCACCTCACAGTGGGTGAGTCCCCTCGGGCCGCCGGTTTCAGGTGTTGCTGACAACGCGGCTGCCCTCAACTGAGGGTTGGATCTATTCGTCGGGCACTCCAGGGACGCGCTCCTGCTTCGCGAGAAGCGAGGGCAATTCTCGCAACTCCTCACTGCCCACCAGCAGAGCTCCCACCAGATAAGTCAATGCTCCTGTGGGCAACCCCACCACGGCCATCCACCGAGGGCCAAGGTCGGGCAGCAGGACGCGAAGGCCGACAATGACCGCCGCCATCACCGCCGAGGCGACCGCCGTCCGCCCCAGCGAGGTCAGCATCGCCCGAGCATGGATCCCTTCAAGCCTGCGCCATGCGATCACGAGAAGCACGACGACCTGTAGGCCCACACCCAGCGCGTTGGAGAGGGCTATGGAGCCCTGAGCCAGCGTGGGAAGCAGGAGCCAGCCGACAACCCCGTTGAGGACTACGCCGGACACCGCTGCCCACAGCGGTGTCCACATATCCCGCTGTGCGTAGAAAAGCCGGCTGATCACCTCGAGAGCGCTGTGGAAGATCAGCCCCAGGGCGAAGAACTGGAGGGTCAGGCTGACCCGGTCGGTGGTGGCGGCGTCAAAAGCGCCTCGCTGAAGGAGAAGGGTCGTCAGGGGTCGCCCTAGCGTGAACAGTCCGACGGCCGCTGGCACTGCCAGAGCCAGCACCAGCCGGAGGGCCCAGGAAGCCGTGCGGCGCAACCCGGCTCGGTCGCCGCTGTTTGCCATCTCGGCTAGGGTGGGGAAGACAGTGATTCCCAGTGCTGTGCCGATGATGGTCTGCGGGAACTGCATGAGCCGCCAACCATACTCATACGCCGATATGGCGCCGCTGGCCAGTCGCGATCCGAGAAATGTGGGCAGCACGAAGTTGAGGTACGTGGCGCCCAGGCCCAGCATGCGGGGACCGATCAACCGAAGCAGCGCTTGGAGGTCGGGATGGTCTAGCGTAGGCCACCAGCGAGCGCGGAAGCGGACCAGGCCGGGCAGCAGGATTAAGAAGTAGACCACGGCGCCTCCCACGCCGCCCCACGCCAGTCCGAAGATGCCCCAGTGGGGTGCCAGGTAAAGAGTGCCCAGGATACGGCCCAGTGTGTAGCAGACCGGTGCCAGCGCGGGGAGCAGGAAGTGCTGATAGGCCCGTAACACGCCCACCAGGATACCACTCACGGTGAAGATCAACGTCTGAACCAGCACCAGGCGCATGAGGATTGCGCCCAGTACCACCTGTTCCGCATCAAAGCCAGGGGCGACGAGGCGGATAACTTGGGGGGAGAACAAGCCCGCGACGAAGCCAGTGACCATCACGATCAGCACCGCCAGGTTCATCACGGCCGAGACGAGACGCCAGGCTTCCTCGTGCTGATCCTCTTTGATGCGGGCCGAGAGTATGGGGATAAGACTCGTCGCCATGGCGCTTCCCGCCAGGATGGTGAAGAGGCCATCAGGCAGCTCGAACGCGGCGTAGTAGGCGTCAAGCTCGGCGGAGGCACCGAACGTCCGGCTAATGACCACGTCCCGCGCGAGGCCAAGGACCTTGTCTCCGGCAAACAACGTGGCCACCAGCGCCGCCGACCGGGCGATGTGGGAGGACTCTGGCGAAGATGTCATGCCGAGGTGAAGCTGGCGCAGGCTCTTCCCGCCAGCGGCCCAGTGGGTCCGTCAGGGGATATCGTCATCTACTGACCGTTGAGAAGAGCAATGGATGGGCACACGCCGTTTGAGGGTTTGCGATCTTGAGTCCCTACTCCATCTCGAGGACGACGACATCCACGGGCGCCTGCTCCTTGAACGCCTGGGCGGCGTCCAGCGAGCCGATACCGCGTCCTACGTGCATAGGGACGGCGATCTGTGGACGAATGGTCTCAACAGCTTCCACCGCCTCTTCCACCGTCATGACGTACGTCCCGCTGACGGGCAGAAGGGCGATGTCGATCGCCTCCAGATCCTCCATCTCGGGGATAGGATCTGTGTCGCCGGCGTGATAGATTCGCTTCCCTTCTACGGTGATGACGAACCCGACATAGCCAGCCTCCTTCGGGTGAAAGGGCTCCCCCGGGCGACGGAACTTGTTCACATTGTAGGCGGACACCGCCTCCACATCGACGCCCTTCACCGTCAGGCTGGAGCCAGGCTCCACCACTCGGACGTCGCCCGACAGCTTGGCGCGCGCAGAGGAGACGGTCACGATGACCGTGTCCTCGCCTTGAATCCGGGCCACGTCCTCTGGCGAGCAATGATCGTGGTGATCGTGAGAGATGAGGATCAGGTCCCCCTCGAGGTTCTCCTCGCCCAGTTGGTAGGGGTCGATGTAGATTGTGGGCGGTCCATCGATCCGGAAAGCATCGTGACCGAGCCAGTGTATACGTTCTAGCATTATTCTCCTCCTCCAATCCCTAGGCCGCTGCCGAGGTCACGGTTGGTCGGAACTTGTAGCCGTAGACGATGGCGCCTTCCTCACCGCCACTCTGCAGACGACGGGTAACCATCTCGACGGGCATACCCACCTCGACCTCGTCGCTATCCACGTCGGTCAGCTGTGCGGTGACCAACGGCCCCTCCGCGAGGCGTACCAACGCCACCGTGTATGGCGCGAACTCCTCGAAATCACGTGGCGGATGATAGACCGTGCTGTAGGAGTAGACTTCTCCTCGGCCGCTGAACACGACCTCTTTCTGTTCTGTCGTCTCGCACTCTGGACAGACGTCTCGCGGCGGGAAGATGGTGGCACCGCACTTGTTGCAGACCTCTCCGACCAATCGATAGCGTTGATGCTGTAGTCGCCAATTCTTGGGAATGCTATTCACGTATAACCTCCTCTACCCTTAATCTGCTGTTCTCTGTAATATGTGTGTGATCACCGTCGCGCCGCTCCCTCCGATATTCTGGGCCATGCCGAGCCGCGCATTAGGGATCTGGTTCTTGCCCGCTGACCCCCGCAGTTGCTGAACCGTCTCAACGACCTGGTAGACGCCGGTGGCTCCGACGGGGTGACCGCGGGCCTTGAGCCCGCCCATGGTGGTGATCGGGATGCTTCCGTCGATGTTGATCTCGCTATCAAGGGCCAGTGCAAGCCCCTTGCCCTTGTCTGCGAACCCGGCTGCCTCCAGGCTGAGGGCCGCCATGATGCTGAACGCGTCGTGCAGTTCGAAGAAGTCAATGTCGGCTGGGCTGCATCCCGCCTGTGCATAGGCTCGCTGGGTCGAGAGCCGTGCGCCCTCGAGCACCAAGGGATCTCGCCTGTCGTGAACTGCGACTGTGTCGGTCCCCACGGCCGAGGCCGCTATGCGTACTAACCCACGCCCCCTGCGCGCTGCCCGGTCGGTTGCGGTCAATATCACCGCGGCCGCGCCGTCGCAGATGGGCGAGCTGTCCAACAAGTTGATCGGGTCGCAGATCATCCGCGCCCGCGCGAACTTCTCGGCGGTCACGGGGAAGCGAAACATCGCGTTCGGGTTATTGATCGCGTTCTCATGGGCGTTGACGGCGAAAGGTGCAAAGGCCTGGTGGTCATACCCATACTCGTACATGTAGCGTCGCATGAGCAGAGCGTTGATGGTGACGAACGACGCCCCATGAGCGGCTTCGTGATCGGCGTCCGCGGCCATAGCCAGGGCGGCCGTCGTGTCGGGGCTCACTGTGTCCGTCATTTTCTCCACGCCCGCCACGATCACGGTATTCGCCAACCCACCGGCCACCGCAATGTAGCCCATGCGTAATGCTGCTGCACCGGAACCGCAGGCGGCCTCGATCTTGAAGGCCTCAATACCCCGCAGTCCGCAGAAGTCAGCCACAAGGGCACCCAGGTGTTCCTGCCCCTCCAGCTCGCCCGAGAGCATGTTGCCCACGTAAAGCGCGTCGGCGTTCATCACACCGGCGTCCGTCATCGCGGACTGGATGGCTCCCAGCGCCAGGTGTCGCAGGCTGATGCCCCAGTGCTCTCCGACTTGGGTCTGACCCACTCCTATGATAGCGACGTCTCTCACTTGACCTGTTTCTCTATCTCTATTTACGTATCGTACGTCTCTCGACCGCCCCGCCTCTGATCCTGGCAGCACGAACCTGTCGTCACGTCAATCGTCTGCACTCCGGGCTGGGCGCACTCTCTCACCAAGCGAGGGTCCAACTTCTCCGACGACCTGATGCTGCCGGTCCGCCTGGTGACCACTCCGAGTCCCTAATGGGGCTGATACGTGGTTTGATCACTTGACCAACTTGTTAGTGTAACGCACATAGGTGGCGTAGTCAACTACAACGCGCCGAGCCACGTAGTCCCGCGTCTTTGGGGCGGTCTCCTGACGATCCAGGATGGCGTCGGTGAGGCGAAGGGAGAGCGCATCTGAGCCTGCCCCTGACCCATAGCTCGCCAGGAGCACCCGATCCCCGGGCTTCGCGACGTCCAGAACCGCAGTCAATCCCAGGACGGATGAGCCTGCATACGCGTTCCCGATCTCGTTGACCAAAAGCCCAGTGTTGATCTGCTCCATCGTAAACCCCAGTTTCCTGCCGATCTTCACAGGAAACTTCACATTCGGCTGATGGAAGATAGCGTGAGCGTAGTCGTTGGCTTGGCTGCCGAGGATCTCCATCAGGCCCTCGACAGCGCCCGCGACGTGGGTGAAGTAAGCTGGCTGGCCAGTGAAGCGCCCTCCGTGCGAGGGATACCGCTGATAGGCCCGCCGCCAGAAATCCGGAATGTCAGTTGCATACGAGAGCGACCCCTCGAAGACGGCAAGGGCTTCGTCCGCGGGGCCTAGGAGGAATGCGCCGCTACCAGCGGCAGCCGTGTACTCGAGGTCGTCGGCCGGACGCGCCTGAGCCGTGTCGGAGCCCACCGCCAACGCGTAGCGCGCCATGCTCGAACCAACGAATCCAATGGCTGCTTGCAGTGCCTCGGTCCCCGCCTTGCACGCAAACTCCCAGTCACCAGCCTGCGTATAGGGCGTCACGCCCAGCGCCTCCGCCACGATGGTCGAGGTCGGCTTCACGGCGTACGGGTGAGACTCGCTCCCCACCCATACCGCCCGGATTGCGTTCAGGTCGA